>JALYOG010000009.1 GCA_030856985.1 Pseudomonadota bacterium
GTCCCTGGCCTCGGCCGGTGGCGGCACGGGCACGGCATCCAGCGGGTCCGCGGGCGGGGCCTGCGCGGGCGCCGCGGGAAACGCCGCGGCCAATTCCTCGACGCTGTAGCGACGCGTGGACGGAGTCGACGCTTCCGGCTTCTTTCGGCGGAATAAACTGACCATTGCGGGGGAGATTTCACGGATGCGCGAGAATCCGCACATGCTATCACCGGCTTCGTTGGCGACCCCATGAAGAAACCACCTCGCCCCGCCCCGACAAAGCGCGCAGCCGGCAGGCTTGCGCCTTCTGTTCCCGCGCCTGCGACGGGAGCCGGAACTGCCGTGGCGAACGGCCCGGGCAAGGTGCGCCTGATCGCAGGCCAGTGGCGAGGCACGCGTCTTGCCGTCGCGTCAGCCCCGGGGCTGCGGCCCACCTCGGACCGGGTCCGCGAAACCCTGTTCAACTGGCTTGCGCCCATGCTGCCGGGTGCACGCGTGCTCGACCTGTTCGCCGGCAGCGGTGCGCTTGGCCTGGAGGCGGTGTCGCGCGGCGCGGCGTGCGCGGTGCTGGTGGAGCGCGACCCGTCGCTGGCATCGATGTTGCGCGAAGTCGCAGCCAGGCTGCCGGGAGGGGACGCGGTATCAGTCAGCCAGTCGGACGCGCAGTCCTGGCTTAGTTCGAACCCGGACTCCCGGTTCGACCTGGCGTTCGTGGATCCGCCATTCGACGCCGGCCTCTGGGAAGTGGTGCTGCCGTTGCTGGTGCCGCAGCTGGCGGCCGACGCGTGGCTGTACCTGGAGTCGCCGCTGGCGCTGACGCCGCAGCCCGGCGGCGATTTTCGGCTGCACCGGGAAGGCCGCACCCGCGAAGTGCGTTTTGCGCTGTATCGGCGCACGGCATCGGCCGATACACCCGCTGTTACACTGCCGCACGACCCGGCAGGCACCGAGCCCGCCGCCAGCAACCTGGCCACTACATGAGCCTTGCACGCAGCCGCATTGCCGTCTACCCCGGAACGTTCGACCCGATCACCAATGGTCATATCGACCTGGTCGCCCGTGCTGCGCCGCTGTTCGAGCGGCTGATCGTCGGCGTTGCCGAAAGCCCGGGAAAAGGCCCGTCACTGCCGCTGGAACTGCGCGTGGACCTGACGCGCGTGGCATTGCGGCCGTACCCGAGCGTGGAGGTGCTCGGCTTCGATTCGCTGCTTGCGCACTTCGTCGCGCAGGTCGGCGCCGGGGTGCTGCTGCGCGGCCTGCGCGCCGTCTCGGATTTCGAGTACGAGTTCCAGTTGGCCAGCATGAATCGCCACCTGATTCCGGAAGTGGAAACCCTGTTCCTGACACCAGCCGAGCAATACGGTTTCCTGTCCTCGTCGCTGGTGCGCGAGATTTCGCGCCTCGGCGGCGACGTGTCCGCCTTCGTGCCTCCAGCAGTGGCCGCCGCACTGCAGGCACAATGGCGCCGTAACCCGGCTTCGACCGCCTAACCAAGGGGAAAGAAAATGATCTTCACCAATCGACTGCTACTGATCGCCTGCCTCGCGCTGCCGATGCTCGCGGGCTGCCAGAAAGAAGAGGAAACCCAGGAGGTGGTCGCCCAAGCGCCGCTGACGGCGCCAGCCAGCGGCGACGACAATGCCTGGGGCGCCTACCTGTCGCAGGTGGTCACCCGCAACATGGAGGGCGTAACCAACAATCCGTACCTTTACTACCTGCCGTCGGCCGAATCGGCCGATTTCGAGGGTTCCTACGCGCGGCTGCGGCAGGAAGTCACGGCCGCCATGCACCGCGGAATCCTGGCCGGCAACCTGGTGGCGTTCGGTTCTCCGGAATCGGGGAAGATGGCCGACATCATCGTCTCCGCGTTCGAAGGCATCGACGAGGCATCGATGGACGGGGTCAAGTTGTTGTTCATCGGCGACGCCGCGGACAGCGCGCGAGTGGAAGCTGCGGTAGCGCCGGCCGGCGTGCAGTACAAGTTCATCGAGGCGAAGTAGCGCCTGCGGCACTGGGGCGGGCGCGCCATGGCGGGCGCCCGCTCGAGTGGGTCGGGCGGCCGTATTCCGTCGCGCAACGCCGCGCCACCTTGTCCGTTCCCATGCGGATACCCGGACCCGTGGAACGATGTCACTCAAGATCAACGACCTCTGCGTGAACTGCGACGTCTGCGAGCCGGCCTGCCCCAACCAGGCCATCTCCCAGGGCGAGGTCATCTACGTGATAGATCCCGCCCGCTGCACCGAATGCGTCGGACATTTCGACGAACCGCAGTGCGTGGTCGTCTGTCCGGTCGAATGCATCGATCCGGACACGGAATTTCCCGAAACACACGAGCACCTGCTGGCGAAGCTGGCACGGCTGCAACAGGAGTAAGTTCGATGCGGACTGTGCTGCGGGCGCGATCTTTCTGGAGTTCGGGGTTGCTGGCGGCGCTGATGCTGTCGCTGGCATCGGCCGGCTGTGCCAGTACCGCCGCGGTCGACGCGCCGGCGCCTGTCGCGGCCTCGCAGTTGCAGGCGACACCTCCGGGCACCGCGATCGCAAGCGCGCACGAGCTGGCGACGGATGCCGGGCTGGAGGTCGTCCGCGCCGGTGGCAATGCGTTCGACGCCACGGTGGCGGTCTCGGCGGTGCTGTCGGTGGTCGAACCGATCAGCTCCGGCATCGGCGGCGGCGGATTCTTCCTGTTGCACGACAGCGCCAGCGGACGCGACATCTTCGTCGACGCACGCGAGGTGGCGCCCGAGTCGGCGACGCCGGAGGCCTATTTGGACGAGAAGGGCGAGTTCAACCGCGACCGTGCGGAGAACGGTCCGTGGTCGGCCGGGATTCCCGGGCTGCCCGCCGCGCTGGTGCACATCGCCGGCGAGTACGGGCGGCTGCCGCTTGCGACCTCGCTGGCTCCGGCGATCCGCATCGCCCGCGAAGGCTTTCCGGTTTACGAACGACTGGAAGCCGGCTACGCGCGGCGGCGGGAAGTGATGGAACGCTACCGCGGCACGCGCGAGGTGTTCCTGGCCGACGGCGATCCGCCGCAGGTCGGCGAGATCCTTCTGCAGCCGGACCTTGCGCGCACGCTCGAACGTCTGGCGCAGGGCGGCTTCGACGGCTTCTATCGCGGCGAGGTGGCCGACAAGCTGCTGGCGGCCGTGGCCGAGGAAGGCGGCCAGTGGCGCGCGGAAGAACTGGCCGGATACACGCTGCGCGAGCGCGAGCCGATCAAGTTCGAGTACAGCGGCTGGAACATCGCCACCGCGCCGCCGCCGTCGTCCGGCGGCGTGGCGCTCGCTCAGATGCTGCAGGTGCTGGAGGGCTGGGATCTTGCGAAGCTCGACGACGCCGATCGGGCGCACCTGGTCACCGAGGCGATGCGCCGGGCCTACCGCGACCGCACGCTGTACCTGGGCGACCCGGATTTCGTCAAGATGCCGCTGGCCCGGCTGACCAGCGCGCACTACGCGGCCGGCCTGCGCGCCGGGATCCATCCGCAGAAAGCGACGCCGAGCGACCTGCTGCCGGGGCAGCGCGCGCCGCTGGAGGACGACGAAACCACGCACTTCTCGATCATCGACGCGCAGGGCAACGTCGCCTCGGTCACCCAGACGGTCAACCTCCTGTACGGATCGGGCATGGTCGCGCCGGGCACCGGCATCCTGCTCAACAACGAGATGGACGACTTCGCCCTCAGGCCCGGCACGCCCAATGCGTTCGGGGTGATGGGATATGCCGCCAATGCGGTCGCTCCGGGCAAGCGCATGCTCAGCTCGATGACGCCGACGATCATGAGCGATGGCGAGCGCGTGGTCGCCGTCGGCGCGCCCGGCGGCAGCCGCATCATCACCCAGGTGCTGCTGGCGATCCTTGGCTACGACACCGGATTGAACCCGCAGCAGGTCGCCGCGCTGCCGCGTTTCCACCACCAGTGGATGCCCGACGTGATTTCCGCCGAGCCAGGCGCGCTGGATCCGGCGCTGGTCTCGCAATTGCAGTCGATGGGCCACACCGTCAACGCCGCCGAGAGCGACTGGGGCAACCTTCAGACCGTGCAATGGAACCGCCGGACCGGGACCCTCTCCGGCGGCAGCGATCCACGCCGGCCGGGCGGGAAGTCGGCGGTGCAGCCGGCCTCCCGGGCGGTTCCGCGGGTGGCGCCCTCCGGCGGCGGGTGATTCGTCGTCGCGCCTGGCTGAATGCATCGGCGCGGGAGCTATCCGTCGCTTCGATGATCGCCGATCATGGTCGCGATGCAGCCTTTGGCTGCGACAAGGACAGGACTGGCCATGAAACTCTGGTCGCTCAACGGCAACAGCCAGAAGCTCGACGGCGGCGCGATGTACGGTAACGCGCCGCGCGCGGTATGGGCCAGATGGTCGCCTCCGGACGAGCAGAACCGGATCGAGCTTGCATGTCGCGCCTTGCTGGCGCGCCCGCTCAACGGGAAGACGGTGCTGTTCGAGGCCGGGATCGGCGTGTTCTTCGAGCCGAAGCTGCGCGAACGCTACGGCGTCGGCGAGGATCGGCACGTGCTGCTGGATTCGCTAGACGAGGCGGGCTTCGCGCCGGAGGACATCGACGTGGTGGTGCTGTCGCACCTGCATTTCGACCACGCCGGCGGTCTGCTCGCGCCCTGGAGCAAAGGCGAACCGCCGCGGCTGGTATTCCCGAATGCGAGCTACGTGGTCGGCCGCGAGCACTACCAGCGCGCCCGCGATCCGCACCCGCGCGATCGCGCGAGCTTCATCCCGGAACTGCCGGGGCTGCTGGAGGCCACGGGCCGGCTCGAACTGGTCGATGGCGAGTGGTCGCAGACGCTCGGCGACACCGTGCGCTTCCATTACAGCCACGGCCATACGCCCGGGCTGATGCTGGCCGAGATCGTCGGACCCGATTCGGTCGATGGACAGCCGCATGGCGGGGTGGTGTTCTGCGCCGATCTCGTGCCCGGCAGGCCTTGGGTGCACGTGCCGATCACGATGGGCTACGACCGCAACGCCGAGCTGCTGATCGATGAGAAGCTGGCATTCCTCGAAGACAAGCTGGCTCGCGACGTGCATCTGTTTTTCACCCACGATCCCGAGTGCGCGCTGGCGCAGGTCGTGCGCGACGGCAAAGGCCGGTTCGCCACTGCGCACGAGGTTCCCGAACTGCGCGCGAGGGCGTTGTCGGGATGATGGGAGCCGGTTCGCTGGCCCTGCTGCTGGGCGGCTTCGGCGCGCTGGCGCCGGGGCAGGTCGAGGCGCCGGGCGCACCCGCGCCCCCGGTCGAGGCC
>JALYOG010000032.1 GCA_030856985.1 Pseudomonadota bacterium
TGTCGCGCACCACGGCCTTGGCCGCCATCGTGCCGTAGGTGATGATCTGGCTGACGCGGTCGCGGCCGTACTTGGCGGCGACGTAGTCGATCACCTCGTCGCGGCGGTCCATGCAGAAGTCGATGTCAAAATCGGGCATCGACACGCGTTCGGGATTGAGGAAGCGCTCGAACAGCAGGTCGTAGGGCAGCGGGTCCAAGTCGGTGATGCCGAGCACCCATGCGACCAGCGAACCCGCACCCGAGCCGCGCCCGGGACCGACCGGAATGCCGTGGCTCTTGGCCCAGTTGATGAAGTCGGCCACGATCAGGAAGTAGCCCGGGAACCCCATTTCCAGGATCACCTTGAGCTCGGTGTCGAGCCGCTCCACGTAGTCCTCGCGCGTGCGCCCGGGCGCGAGCGGCGCCTTCCGCAGTCGCATCTCCAGACCCTGGTGCGCCTGTTCGCGCAACCAGGTCTCGATGGTGTGCCCGTCGGGGATCGGGAACGCGGGCAGCGCGTAATTGCCGAATTCGAGCTCGACGTTGCAGCGCGTCGCCAGCGCGATTGCGTTGTCGATCGCATCGGGGACGTCGGCGAACAATGCCGCCATCTCGTCGGAGGATTTCAGGTACTGCTCGGCGCTGTATTCGTGCGGCCGCTTGGGATCGTCGAGCACGCGCCCGGAGGAAATGCACACGCGCGCCTCGTGTGCCTCGAACCCGTCCGCGTCGACGAATCGCACGTCGTTGCTGGCGACCACGGCAATGCCGCGTTCGGCCGAGGCGTGCAGCGCAAACGCATTGAAGGCGTCCTCGCCATCGCGGCCGGTGCGGGTGAGCTCCAGATGCAGCCGATCGCCGAACGCCCCCTGCCAGTCGGCGAGCCACGCATGCGCCAGCTCGTGGCGCTGGCTGGCCGCGAGCCGCCCGGCATGGCTGTGGCGTCCGACCAGTGCGAACAGCCCGGCGTTGTCCTCGCGCAGCCACTCCGGACGCAGGATCACGCCGTCGTTGCGGTGGCCTTGCATCCACATCCGGCTCAGCAGCCTGGACAGCGTCAGGTAGCCTTCGCGGTTACGGCACAGCAGGGTCATGCGCGCGGCCGCCTCGTTGCCGTCGGCAAGCCCCACGTCGGCGCCCAGGATCGGTTTCACCCCCGCGGCCTCGGCAGCCTTGTAGAACTTGACCGCCGCGAACAGGTTGTTGACGTCGGTCAGGGCCACCGCCGGCTGGCCGAGCGCCACGCAGCGCTGCACGAGCTCGGCGATGCGGACCGTCGAGTCGGCGAGCGAGTACTCGCTGTGCAGGTGCAGGTGGACGAAGCGTGCGGACATGGGCAACCGGCGTGGCAACGGGCAGGGTAGCAGCAAGGCGGGCGCCGGCAAGTCTTGACAGGCGCGCGACCGCTCCCGCGTGCACTGCTACGCGGCGGGCGCGGCTTCCGTCGCGACCGGCGCCTGGCGCTCCAGCCACGCGCGCACCGGCGCGAAGCTGCGGCGATGGATCGGGCAGGGACCGTGCGCCGACAGCGCGGCGAGGTGATCGGGCGTGCCGTAGCCCTTGTGTTCGTCGAAACGGTACTGCGGCCACTGCGCGTGCATCGCCGTCATCATCCGGTCGCGGGTCACCTTGGCCAGTATCGAGGCGGCCATGATCGAGCGGTCGCGTGCGTCGCCGCCGATCCAGGCCTCGGCCGGGCAGGGCAGCCCTCGCGGCAGGATGTTGCCATCGATGCGGGCCAGTTCCGTCGCCGCGTGCATCACACCTTCCACCGCCCGCCGCATGCCGACCAGGGTCGCCTGCAGGATGTTGATGCGGTCGATTTCCTCGACCTCCACCGCCACCACGTGCCAGGCAAGCGCGCGTTCGAGGATGCGCTCGTACAGCGCCTCGCGCCGTTCCGAGGTGAGCTGCTTGGAGTCGGCCAGGCCGTTGACCGGCGTGCGCCCCGGGGCGAACACCACCGCGGCGACGACGACCGGCCCGGCCAGCGGGCCGCGCCCGGCCTCGTCCACACCGGCGATGCGGCGTGCGCCGGGTGCGACGGCCAGATCGAGTGCCAGCTGGGGCGCGGGGTCACGCATGCGGCAACGATACGACGTCCGCGACCGCTTTGGCGGCCTGCGCGGAGGCGTTGCGGCGCAACTGCAGGTGCAGTTCGCGGAAACGAGGCTGCAGCGCGGCCACCGCGGCCGGGTCGCGCAGCCAGCGCAGGGTCGCGGCGGCGAGTTTCTCGGGCGTGCAATTTTCCTGCATCAGTTCCGGCACCAGGCCCTCGCCGGCGAGCACATTGGGGAGCGCATAGCGGTCCACTTTCAGCAGTCCCAGGCCCTTGACCATCCGGTAGGTCGCCGGAGCGACACGGTAGCCGACCACCATCGGTCGCTTGGCGAGCATCGCCTCCAGCGTCGCCGTGCCCGAAGCCAGCAGGATCACGTCGCTGGCGACCATCGCCGCGTGCGCGTTGCCGTCCATCACCCGCAGCGCCGGACGCAGCGCGGATGCGTCGGGATGCGCTTCGAGCACGCGCTCGAAGGCCGCGCGCGCTTGTGCGCCCGCCATCGGCGCGAGCACCTGCAGCGTGGGTTCGGCCGCAAGCACGCGCACCGCGGCGCCGATGAAGTCCGCAGCGATCCGCTCGATCTCGCCGACACGCGAGCCTGGCAGCAGGGCCAGCAGCGGGCCGTCGGGATCGACCCCGATCGCGGCGCGCGCGGCGGCGCGGTCGGGTTCTACGTCCATCGCATCGGCAAGCGGATGACCGACGAAGCTCGCCTCGACGCCGTGGCGGGCGTAGATGGCCGGCTCCATCGGAAACAGGCACAGCACCCGGTCCGCGCTGCGGCCGATCCGGGCCGCGCGCGATTCGCGCCAGGCCCAGACCGACGGGCTGACGTAGTGAACGGTGCGCATGCCGCGCTGCTTGAGCCACTTCTCCAGGCCCAGGTTGAAGTCGGGGGCATCGATGCCGACGAACACGTCCGGCTTCCACGCCACGATCCGCGCGCGCAACTCGCGCCTCAGCCGCAGCAGGCGCGGCAGGTGCCGGATCACCTCCGACAGACCCATCACCGCCAGTTCGGACGCGTCGAACCAAGCCTGGAAGCCTGCCTGTCGCATCGCCTCGCCGCCGATGCCGGCGAACTGCGCATCGGGAAAATGCTCGCGCAACTGCGCGATCAGGCCCCCGCCGAGCAGATCGCCGGAGGCTTCGCCAGCGACGATCGCGATGCGCGGGGGCGATGGAGCGGGAATGGGGAATAGGGAATGGGGAATGGTCACGATGTCGCGCGTGAGGGCTGTGCTACTGCGAAAAATCCGGGAGCCGAGTTTGTCAGGGAACCTCGGGCATCTGGTTGCCAGCCCCCGAAGCTCTCGCCCCTGATCCCCGCCTCCGCGACGAATGACGGCTCCAGTTTCAACGGAGGTCCGGCAATGCTGTGACGCCTGGAATCAGTATTCGACCCATGCAACGAGCGGCGGATCTCCAGTTCCCCTATTCCCCATTCCCGCTTCACCATTCCCCGCTTCACCGCAACAACGGCCGCTCGCCGCTGTCGATGAAATCGAGCAGCGCGCGCACATCCGCGCTGGACTGCGACAGCTCCAGCAGGGTTTCGCGCGCGCTCGCCAGGCTCGCCCCGGAGACGTAGAGCGCGCGATAGGCGCGTTTGATCGCAGTCACGCGCCCGGCGTCGAAGCCGCGACGCTTGAGGCCTTCGCTGTTGATGCCGCGCGGCCGGCCGTAACCGTCCTGGGCCACCATCAGGAACGGCGGAACGTCGCCGTTGACGAACGCGCCCATGCCGACGAACGCGTGCGAGCCAATCCGGCAGAACTGGTGCACTCCGGCGAATCCGCTGAGGATGACGTGGTCGCCGACCTCGACGTGCCCGGCCAGGGTGGCATTGTTGGAGAACACGCAGTGGCTGCCGACGATGCAGTCGTGCGCGATGTGGGTGTAGGCCAGCAGCCAGTTGTCGTCGCCGATGCGGGTCGCGCCGCCCGGCCCGGTGCCGCGGTTGATCGTCACGAACTCACGGATGGTGTTGCGGTCGCCGATCACCAGTTCGACGCGTTCGCCGCCGTACTTCTTGTCCTGGGGTGCGCCGCCGATCGCGCAGTGCCCCTCCAGCCGGTTCTCCAGTCCGATGCGGGTGGGCCCGTACACGCTGCAGTGCGATCCCACGTGGCTGCCGGCGCCGATCTCGACTTCATCGCCGATGTAGCTGAAAGCGCCCACCCGAACCGCCTCGCCCAGCGTGGCGCCGGGCTCTACCACTGCGGTGGGATGGATCAGCGAGGCGCCCATGGGTCAGGCTATGGCCTCGGCGCAGAGGATGTCGGCACACGCGACCTGCTTGCCGTCGACGCTGGCGACCCCCGAATACAGCGCCATGTTGCGGATCGTGCGCTTCAGGGTCACTTCCAGGTCGAGCCGGTCGCCCGGCACGACCATGCGGGTGAATTTCGCGCAGTCGACCTTCACCAGGTAGTACAGCTTGTCGCCCTCGGCTTCGGCGCCGTTTTCGGCGGCGCTGGCGAGCTGCGACAGGCGTGTCAGCAGTCCGCCGGCCTGGGCGAGCGCCTCGATCACCAGCACCCCGGGCATCACCGGCCTGCCGGGGAAGTGACCCTGGAAGAAGTGTTCGTTGGCGGTCACGTTCTTGTACGCGCGGACCCGCTTGTTGGGCTCCAGCTCGATCACCCGGTCGACCAGCAGGAACGGGTAGCGGTGCGGAAGCAGGGCGTTGATGCCCGGGACGTCGATCGGAAGTTGCAGGGCAGTACTCATTCGGGTGTGGTTCCTTTGCGCGGTTCCGTCGCGGTCACCGCACGGGTACTGCGGCCATCAATGCAGTCAGGTGTCGGTTCGGCCGGTGACGCGCCGGGCAAGCGCATCGAGCTGCCTGAAACGCGCGGCATTCTTTCGCCAGCTGCGATTGTCCATCAAGCCGGTGCCCGAAGAATACTCGCCCGGCTCGCGGATCGTGCTGCTGACCAGGCTCATGGCGGTGATTACCACCCGGTCGCAGATCTCCAGATGGCCGAGGATCCCCGCAGCGCCGCCGATCAGGCAGTAGCGGCCGATCCGCGCGCTGCCGGCGACCGCCGCGCATCCGGCCATCGCGGTGTGCGCGCCGATGAAGGCGTTGTGGCCGATCTGTATCTGGTTGTCGAGGCGCACGTCGGCCTCCAGCACGGTGTTCTCGATGGCGCCGCGGTCGATCGTGGTGTTGGCGCCGATCTCGCAGTCGTCGCCGATTTCCACGCCGCCCAGTTGCGGCACTTTCAGCCAGCGGCCGGCGTCCATCGCCAGGCCGAAGCCGTCGGCGCCGAGCACCGCGCCGGGATGGATGCGAACGCGCGACCCGAGCCTTACCCGCACCACGAGCGTAACGCGCGCGATCAGTTCGCACCCCGCACCCACGACGCAGTCGTCGCCGATTACGCAGCCGGGTCCGATCGTCGCGCCGGCCTCGATACGCGTGCGCGCACCGATGCTGACGAACGGCCCGACGTGGGCGCTGCCGTCGACGTAGGCGCTGGGATCAACGACGGCGCTGTGATGGATGCCCGGCACATGCAAAGCGCGCGGTTCGAACAACGCCGCGAGCCTTGCGAACGCGGCGTAGGGATCGCTGGCGAGCAGCGCCGTCCCCTGGAATCCTTCTGCGTCCTCGGCGCGCATCACGACGACGCCCGCGTGTGTTTCGGCCAACTGCGGCCGGTAGCGGCGGTTGGCCAGGAACGCCAGCTGGCTCGGCGACGCGTTCGCGAGCGTCCCGACTCCCTCCACGCGCACGCGCCCGTCGCCCTGCAGGCCGAGCGCGAAGCGCCCGGCCAGTTCGGCTGCATCGAAAGCCGGTGTCTCCATTGAAGCCGGCGCGGCGGCCGTCCTCAGAAACTGCCGCCAAAGGTGAACTGCAGGCGCTCGATGTCGTCGATGTCTTCCTTCTTGACCGGCAATGCGTAGCTGATCGAGATCGGGCCCATCGGCGAACGCCACATCAGCGCCACACCGGCCGACGCGCGCAGCTCGCCGGCATCGAACGCATCGACATCCGCGAACACGTTGCCGACATCCACGAACGCCGACACGCGCGCGGCCGAGGTGTCCAGCAGCGTCGGGAAGAACAGTTCCAGCGAGCCGACGGTCTTGAGCGCGCCGCCCAGCGGCTGGGTGGACTGGCTGCCCGGGAATGCGCCTGCGCGTGGGCCCAGCGTGTTGTCGGTGAACCCGCGCACCGAACGGACGCCGCCGGCGTAGAAGTTCTCGAAGAACGGCAGTCCGTCGGCAGTGACCGTCTTGACGAAATCCGGTGAGCCGGGCAGGCAGGGATCCGTGGGTGCCGGGCCGGGCACCAATATCGGCGGGGTCAGCGGGTTGTTGTCGTCGTCCACGACCGTACCGGGCGTGAAGCAGAGATTGCGCACGGTCGCATCGCCGTAGCTGTCGCCGTAGCCGAGGTCGGCGCGGGTGTTGAGCACCAGATGCCGAGACAGGGGCCAGAACTTCGAGTAGCTGTAGTTGAGCTTGAAGTACTCGACGGTGGAGCCGGGCAGCGTCGCCTCGAGCCAGACGCGCTGGCTGGTGCCGCGGGTCGGCGTCAGCGCGCTGTTGAGCGAATTGCGCGCCCAGCCGATCTCGCCGCGCCACGCATGGAAGGTGCGCTGGCCGACCGCGTTGATGTAATCGACGATCGGTTGCGGCGTGGTGCCGGGGAACGCGAAGATCTGGTTGCTGTCGATGCCCAGTTGCGCCGACACCGAGTCGGTCTCGGTGATCGGCACGCCCAGCACCATCTGCGCCACGCCGCTGGTGCTGGAGAACTGCGCGGTGTTGAAGTCCTGCGTGTCGAACTCGCTCCATCGCAGATTGTAGCCCAGCGACACCCCGCTGTCGGTGAAGTAGGGATTGAGGAACGAGAAGTCGTAGCGCTGCAGGAACGAATTGCGCTGCGCCTGCACGGCGATGCGGTTGCCGCTGCCGAGGAAGTTGTTCTGCGACAGCTGGATCTGCGTGCTCAGGCCGGTCAGCGCCGAGAAGCCGACGCCGAACACGAAGCTGCCCGCGGGAATCTCGTTGACGGTGTAGACCACGTCGACCTGGTCGCTGGTGCCAGGCACCGGCTGGGTCTCGACGTCGACCTTGTCGAAAAAGCCCAGGCCCTGCAGGCGGATCTTGGACCGGTCGATCGCGGCCTGCGAGTACCAGGCGCCCTCGAACTGGCGCATCTCGCGGCGCAGCACCTCGTCGGCGGAGCGGCTGTTGCCCTTGAACACCACGCGACGCACGTTGACGCGGGGACCGGGCACCACCTGCATGTTGATGCCGACCGTCTTGTTCGCCTGATCGACGTCGGGAACCGGGTTGACCCGGGCGAAGGCGTAGCCGACGTTGCCCAGCGTGGCGGTGATCGAGTCCGAACTCACCTCCAGCAGGCGCCGGGAGAATATCTGATCGGGCTTGACCAGCACCAGTTCCTCGATCTGCTCCTTCGGCAGCACCGTGTCTCCGGTGACCTGCACGCTGGAGACCGTGTACTGCTCGCCCTCGGTGATGCCGGCGGTGATGAACATGTCGCGGCGGTCGGGGCTGATCGAGACCTGGGTGGAGTCGACGGCGAAGTCGACATAGCCGCGGTCCAGGTACCAGGCGTTGAGCTTCTCCAGGTCGCCCGAGAGCTTCTCGCGCGAGTACTGGTCGTCGCGGCGGTACCAGCTCAGCCAGTTGGTTTCGTCCGATTCCCAGCCTTCCAGCAGGTCTTTCTGCTCGAACTTCTCGTTGCCGATCAGGTTGATGTGGCGGATCTTGGCCGCCTTGCCTTCCTTGACGGTGATCGTCACGTCGACCCGGTTGCGCGGCAGCTGCGCCACCGACGGGGTGATCTCGACGTTGTACTTGCCGCGGTTGTTGTACTGGCGGGTCAATTCCTGGGTGACCTTGTCCAGCGCCAGGCGATCGAACGTGTCGCCCTCGCTCAGACCGATGTCGGCCAGGCCCTTGAGCAGGTCCTCGGTCTTGATGTCCTTGTTGCCGGTGAGGGTCAGCTTGTTGATCGCCGGACGCTCGGTCACGGTGACGACCAAGATGCCGTCCTGGCGCGCGAGGCTCACGTCCTCGAAGAATCCGGTCTTGTACAGCGCGCGGATCGCCTCGCCCGCCCTGGCCTGATCCAGCGTGTCGCCACGTTGGACCGGGAGGTAGGTGAAGACGGTGCCGGCGGAAATACGCTGCAGTCCGTCGATGCGGATGTCGCTCACCGTGAACGGTGCCACCGACTGGGCCACCACCGGGATGACCGGAACCGCGGTGAGCGCCGAAGCGAGGGCGAGGGCGAGCAGGCGGCGGGAAAAGGGTCGCGTCATCATCACTTCCGGTTGGAGGTCGTTGCATACCCGCAGCGGCGGGTATCGGGTCGAGCGGGGTGCCTGGGAAGGTCTTTTCGGGGGCAGCGGATCGGGCGTGTCGGGAGTCGTGGTGCAGCAGGCATCAGCCCACCAGGAGGTTTGCGATGTCGTTGTAGAACGCCAGACCCATCAGGGCGGCGATCAGAGCCAGGCCGACATACTGGCCGGCGGCCATGACACGCTCGCTGACCGGGCTGCCCTTGACCAACTCGATAAGGTAATACAGCAGGTGCCCCCCGTCCAAGACCGGGACCGGCAGCAGGTTGAGAATACCAAGACTCAGCGACAGCATCGCCAGTATCGACAGGAACCAGGCCGCACCGTGCGAGGCATAGGCATTGGTGGCCCGGGCGATGGTGATCGGCCCGGCGACCGTATTCTGGACGTCGACGCGGCCGGTGAAGGCGCGCCCGATCATCGCGAACAGTTCCCGCGCCTGGTGGCCGGTCTCGCGGAAGGCCGCCGGTACCGCCGCGACCGGTCCCAGGCGTAGCACCGCGTCCATCGCAGGGGTCTCCTGCCGCGCCGAGCCGATCCCGAGCACCCAGGTGTCGGGTTCGCCGCCGGCGGACCGCCGCTCGGGCTGGATCTCCAGCGCAAGGCGCTCGCCGTCGCGCTGGACCTCGATCATCGCCACGCCGCCGCGTTCGCCCAGGCGCTTTACCAGCGGGGCGATGTCGCCCCAGGACGATACCGGCTGGCCATCGACCGCGGTGATCCGGTCGCCCTCGGCCAGCACGCCCCACGCGGGCGAGTCGGCGACCACGCGGCCCACGACCGGCGGTACCAGCAGGTGGCGGGGCGTCAGGCCGATCGCGATCATGGCCCGGCGCTGGTCGAATTCCTCCGGCAGGGCCGACAGACGCAGCTTGCGCGTGACCCGGTCGCCGTCGACGGCGTCGACTTGCACTTCGACATCCCGGTAGTCGAGCGCCGCCGGCATCAGCGCCATCTGGACCTCGCTCCAGGTCGGCGTCTGGCGATCGTCCACCGCGAGCACCACATCGCCGCCGCGCAGGCCGGACTGCGCGGCGATGCCCTCGGTCAGGCCCACGACGGGAGCGAAATCCGGCCGCCCGATCACGAACATCCCCCAGAACAGGGCCACGCACAGCAGCAGGTTCGCCACCGGTCCGGCGACCACGATCGCCATGCGCTGCCAGACGGTCTTGCGGTTGAAGGCCTCGTGGAGGTCGGCCTCCGGCACGGGGGCCTCGCGCTCGTCGAGCATCTTGACGTAGCCGCCCAACGGGATCGCGGCAATCACGTACTCGGTCCCGTCGCGGCCATGGCGAGACCACAACGGCCGGCCGAAGCCGACCGAAAAGCGCAGCACGCGCACCCCGCAGCGCCGCGCGACCCAGTAATGGCCGAACTCGTGGAACGTGACCAGCACGCCCAGGCTCACGATCAGCCACCAGATGGAGCCAAGTACCTCGATCACGCGGGTTCTCCCACCGGACGGAGGGCGGGGCGGGGCTGGGTCACGGAGGCGGGCCTGGGCAGGAGGACGGCGGAAGGCATCAGGATAAGACCATTGCCGCTGCGGCGCGCTCTGCAAACGCGCGCGCGCGCGCGTCGCATTCATGAAGCATGTCGAGAGACTCGGCTGCCGCGACAGGCAGCGCGGCCATCGTGGCCTCCACGAGGTCCGGAATCGCGAGGTAGGCGATGCGCCGCTCCAGGAACGCCGCGACCGCGACCTCGTTGGCGGCATTGAGTATCGCCGGCGCGCTGCCGCCGGCCTGGAGCGCCTCAAAGGCCAGCCGCAGGCAGGGGAACGCGACCAGGTCGGGTTCCTCGAAATCGAGCCGTCCGCCCTGCGCGAGCAGGTCCAGCCCCGCGACACCCGAGGCGATCCGCTCCGGCCAGCCGAATCCCACCGCCAGCGCGGTGCGCATGTCCGGCAGTCCCAACTGGGCCATGGTCGAGCCGTCGACGAACTCCACCAGCGAATGCACCAGGCTCTGCGGATGCACCAGCACGCCCAGGCGCTCGCGCCCGACCCCGAACAGGTGGTGGGCCTCGATGACCTCCAGGCCCTTGTTCATCAGCGTGGCGGAGTCGACCGAGATCTTCGGGCCCATCGACCACTTGGGGTGCGCGATCGCCTGCTCGGGGGTGACCTGCGCCAGTTGCGCGCGGTTGCGGCCGCGGAACGGGCCGCCGGACGCGGTCAGGGTGATGCGCGCCAGCCCGGCGAGGGTTTCCGGGCCGGGTGGGCACTGGCCGCCAGTGTCGCGGGCCGAGGCCAGGCACTGGTAGATGGCGTTGTGCTCGCTGTCGATCGGCACGATGGTCGCGCCGCCTTCGCGCGCGGCCTTCATCAGCAACTCGCCGGCGAGCACCAGCGACTCCTTGTTGGCCAGCAGCAGGCGCTTTCCGGCGCGCGCGGCGGCCATTGTCGAGGGCAGTCCGGCGGCGCCGACGATCGCCGCCAGAACCGTGTCGCACGCGTCGCCGCGGGCGAGTGCGCACAGCGCCTCGTCGCCCGCG
>JALYOG010000061.1 GCA_030856985.1 Pseudomonadota bacterium
CCGCTGCTGTGCGCCGGCATCACCACCTATTCGCCGCTGCGCCAGTACGGCGTCGGGCCGGGCCACCAGGTCGCGGTGGTCGGGCTGGGCGGGCTGGGGCACATGGCGGTCAAGCTCGCCGCGGCGATGGGCGCGGAGGTCACGGTGCTCAGCACCTCGGAGTCCAAGCGCGAGGCGGCGATGGAACTGGGTGCGACGCACTTCGCCTCCACGCGCGAGGCGGCGACGTTCGAGAAGCCCGCGCGCCGGTTCGATCTGATCCTCGACACGGTGTCGGCCAGGCACGACTACAACGCCTACCTCTCGCTGCTGAAGTTCGACGGCACGATGGTGCTGCTGGGCCTGCCCGAGCCGCAGCCGGTGGCCGCCGGCGCGCTGATCATGCAGCGGCGCAAGCTCGCCGGCTCGCTGATCGGCGGCATCGGGGAGACCCAGGAGATGCTGGATTTCTGCGCCACCCATGGCATCGCCTCGGACATCGAGCTGATCGGCATGGACCGGATCAACGAGGCCTACGAGCGCATCCTCAAGGCCGACGTGCGCTATCGCTTCGTCATCGACCTGGCGAGCCTCAGGCAAGCCGCCTGATCCTGGCGCGCGCCGGCCGACAACGACACCCATGCCACTCCTGCTGCTGCCACTGCTGCTGATCGGCTTCGTGCTGGTGTGGGCACTGCTGTTGCCGCTGGCTCTGTTCCAGCGCTACCGCCGCGGCCGCGCCCGCAAGCGTGCCCGCGGTTGGGCGGTGCGGTTCAACGCCTGGCTGATGCTGGTGTCGGTGCTGGTGTTCGCGGCCATGGCCTGGCTGGTGGGTCACTGGATCGAGTCGGCGCTTTCGTACGCGCTCGCGGGGCTCGGGGTGGGCGTGGTCATCGGCATCGTCGGCCTGTGGCTGACGCGCTTCGAATTTGCCCAAAGCCACCGCGGGCTGCTGGTCTACACCCCGAACCGATGGCTGGTGCTGGGGCTGACGGTGCTGGTGGCGCTGCGCATCGGTTATGGCTTGTTGCACGGCTGGCAGTGGACGCGCGGGCAGGGCGATGCGGCCGTGTGGCTCGCGCAGCAGGGCAGCCTGCTCGCGGTCGGCGGCGTGCTGCTGGGGCATTATCTGGGCTACGCGTGGGGGCTGCGGCAGCGCCTGCCGCGCTGAGAGCCGCGGCAGTTACGCCGCCGTGGCGATGCTGGTTATGCTGGCGCGCCACGGAGCCGCCGCGACATGCCACACCTTCCCGATCCGCTGCGTGCCCATGCCGTCGCCAGCGACGCCGCCACCAGCGACGCCGCGCGCCGGCAGTCGATGCGCGCGGCGTTGACGATGCTCGTGGCGATCGCCGTGTTCTCGCTGATGGATGCCGGTCTCAAGCAGCTCTCGATGCATTACCCGCCGTTCCAGGTGGCGGCGCTGCGCGGCGCCTCGTCGCTGCCGCTGGTGCTGATATGGGTGATGGCCACGACCGGGCTGCGCCCGCTGTTTCGCGCGCGCTGGTCGCTGCACCTGCTGCGGGGCGCGCTCGCCGTGGTGATGATGTCGACCTTCGTCTACGCGATCCGCTCGCTGCCGCTGACCACCGCCTACACCTTGTTCTTCATCGCGCCGCTGCTGGTCACGGCACTGTCGGTGCCGATCCTCGGCGAACGCGTCGGTCCGCGTCGCTGGACCGCGATCGCGATCGGCCTGCTCGGCGTGCTGGTGCTGCTGCGCCCTACCGGCGAGGGCATGCTGAGCCTGGCCTCGGTCGCGGTGTTGGTCGCCGCGCTGGCGTATGCGATCAGCGCGATCACGGTGCGGGTGCTGGCGCGCACCGACTCCACCCAGTCGATGATGGTCTGGCTGCTGGTGATGCTGACCCTCGGCGCCGGAACGCTTGCGCTGCCGGGCTGGGAACCGCTGCGCGCGGCCGACGTCTGGCTGATCGCCGGCGTGGGACTTTCCGGGGCACTGGGGCAGTACGCGATCACCGAAGCGTTCCGCCTCGGCGAGGCCTCGCTGGTCGCGCCGCTGGAGTACACCGCGCTGCTGTGGGGCGTACTGCTCGACGTGACGCTCTGGGGAGTCCTGCCCGATGCGATCACCTGGCTGGGCGCGGCGATCATCGTCGCCAGCGGCCTGTACCTGCTCAGGCGCGAGCGGATCCATGCCGAGGCGGAGCATCCTTGAGCCTTGAGGTCGCTTGATCGAATCCAGAGCGGCTGGGATGAACATGCGACGGGACGCATTGCTCCGCTCTCCCACCGGGAGAGAGGCCGGGGATGAGGGTTCGGAGCATCGGCGCCAGTGAGAACCTGAGCCAACTGGAACCGGCAAGACGGCTCGTTCGTGGAGATCAGCGACACACCGAACCCTCACCCTAACCCTCTCCCGGTGGGAGAGGGAGCGGGAGCGCCGCGTCTGCAAGCTTCGCGAGCTTTTGTGCTCGCCGATTTGCTCTGTGTGCACCCGAGCGGTGCCGGGGCCAAGCGACGGGTTTCGCGCGGATCTCCAGAGCGTTGGACCAGCCCTATCGCGCCAGGCTCGCCGACAGCGCGGCCGCGAGCGCCGCATCGCCATTGACGATGTCGCGCCAGCGAAGCTCATGGCCCTTGCGGCGGCCCTTTTCGACCAGCTTCAGGCCGTCCTCGTCGATGGTCAGCGTGTACGGCCGCCCTTCGATGTCGATCTCGCGGCGCAGGGGCTTGTCCAGTTTTGTGGTCATCGGCAGCGCGGCATGCGGCAGGTGCAGGCCCTTATCAAAGACCGGGACAGGCTAGCCACCGCCTGGCTCAGGCACCGTGAAGCCCCTGGAAACCGGGCGGCTTTCGAGCCGGTCCGGACGGCCGGCACCCCGACTGACGGCAGGGGCGGCGGCGGCCCCGGTCGCGCAGACTCCACTGAAGACCACTCGAGGCACGATCATGCGCACCGCGAACTTCTTTCCGACCGCCGTCCTCGCTCTCGCACTCGCAGCGGCGTCGGCCGGCGCAAGCGCCAATACGGTGCAGGCCGACAGCTGCAGCATCCACAGCGACTACGACCTCACGGTGAACGAGCGCAGCGTGATCATGACGCGCAAGAGCGGTGAGCCCAAGGCGCTGGTGATGCGCCAGGGCCGCTTGTTCGTCGACGACCGCTGGGTCCAGCTGAGCGCGGCCGACCGCAAGCGCATCGCCGCTTTCGAGCGCGGTACGCGCCAGGTGCTGCCGCTGGCGCAGACGATCGGGCGCGACGCGGCGGACATCGCGTTCAGCGTGCTCGGCGAAGTGGCCGCGGGCTTCAGCAGCGATCCTGCCGAGTCCCGCGTCCGCATGGCGCAGGCGCGTCGGCAGCTCGATGCGCGGCTGGCGCGCTCGGTCACCGCGACGCGCTTCGATGGTGAGGATCTGGGCGACGGCATCGGCGATGCCGTCGGCGCGGTCGTGCCCGAGCTGGTCGGCAACATCGTCGGTGGCGCGATCCGCGCCGCGTTCAAGGGCGACGTCAGCAAGCTGCAGGGACTGCAGAACCTGGATTCGCAGATCGAAGCGCGGGTCGAGCCGCGCGCCGCCGCGCTCGAGCAGCGCGTCGACCAGTTGTGCGCGCGCATGGTCGAGCTGGACAAGCTGGAAAATGCGCTGGAATACCGGCTGCCGGACGGCTCGGCGCTGGACCTGATCGACGCCAGGCAGACCCCGCGCAAGCGACGCAACAGAACCGGCATCTGAACCCCGCGGTCGCAGGTCGCCCGCCCCGCCAGGCAGGACGGCCCGCGCCGCCGGTTGGCGGCATGCGCCCGCAGCGGCCACAATGGGGTTTTCGCGCACGGCGGAGCCCCAGATGGCTGAGTTGAAGGAAGCACGCGTCCCGGACATCGGCGATTACGATGGCGTGCCGGTGATCGAGGTGCTGGTCGCGGTCGGCGACACCGTGGCCAAGGACCAGGGGCTGGTGACGCTGGAATCGGACAAGGCAACGCTTGAAGTGCCGTCGCCATTCGCCGGAGTCGTGCGCGAGCTCAAGGTGAAACTCGGCGACAGCCTGGCCGAGGGCAGCGTGGTGGCGATGATCGAGCCGGCCGACGAAGCCGACGCCAAGGCCGATGCGGCGCCGGCGGTCGAAGCCAAGCCCGGCGCGACCGCCGCGGGTGATACGAAGCCCGAGCCGAAGGACGCCGAGCCCGGCGCCCCGCTGGAGCCGGTCGATACCACCGCCGCGCCCGACAAGCTCGCCCAGCGCGACATCAAGGCAGCCCAGCCGGGCCAGCCAGGCCGGCCGGCGAACGACGGCGCCGACGCCGGCGGTTCCGCGCCGCGTTCGCCGCCGGTCGCGTTCGACGCCGACGAGCTGATGCCCGACAAGGTCCCCTACGCGAGTCCCGCCGTGCGCCTGTTCGCGCGCGAGCTTGGCGTCGACCTGGCGCGCGTAACCGGCTCCCAGCGCGGCGGTCGCATCGGCAAGGAGGACGTGCAGGCCTACGTCAAGGCCGCGATGCAGGATCCGGGCACCGCGGCGGGCGCAGGCAAGGTCGCCGGCGCCGTGGGCGGCCTCGCGC
Source organism: Pseudomonadota bacterium (assembly GCA_030856985.1). Taxonomy (GTDB): domain Bacteria; phylum Pseudomonadota; class Gammaproteobacteria; order Xanthomonadales; family Xanthomonadaceae; genus Lysobacter_K. The sequence goes on from JALYOG010000061.1 coordinate 4,506, forward strand.
TGCTGCCATGGCCGAAGGTCGACTTCAGCAAGTTCGGCGAAGTCGAGTCGGTACCGCTGTCGCGCATCCAGAAGCTTTCCGGCGCCAACCTCGCGCGCAACTGGGCGATGATCCCGCACGTCACCCAGTTCGACGACGCCGACATCACCGCGCTGGAAGCGCTGCGGGTCGAGCTCAACGAGGAGAACGGCAAAGCAATTGCCAAGGGCGCCGCGACCAAGCTGACGATGCTCGCGTTCCTGATGAAGGCCAGCGTCGCGGCCCTGCAGAAGTTCCCGAACTTCAATGCGTCGCTCGATGCCGGCGGCGAGACGCTGGTGCTGAAGCGCTACTTCCACATCGGCTTCGCGGCCGACACGCCCAACGGCCTGGTGGTGCCGGTGGTGCGCGACTGCGAGCGCAAGGGCGTGATGCAGATCGCCGCCGAAACCGGCGAGCTGGCCGCGCGCGCGCGCGACGGCAAGCTCGGACCGTCGGACATGAGCGGCGGCTGCTTCACGATCAGTTCGCTTGGCGGCATCGGCGGCACCGCGTTCACCCCGATCATCAATGCGCCCGAAGTGGCGATCCTCGGTGTGTCCAAATCGGCCATGAAGCCGGTGTGGGACGGCGCCGGATTCGCCCCCAGGCTGGTCCTGCCGTTGTCGCTGAGCTACGACCACCGTGTCATCGACGGCGCCGCGGCGGCCAGGTTCACCGCCTACCTAGGGGCGCTGCTCGCGGACCTTCGCCGCGTGCTCCTGTAGGGCTGGCCATATGGCAGCCACGGCCACGACGCAGAAGATCAAGGACGCTGGCGACACGGTGAGCGACGCCGCCGAAAGTGTCAGTCGCCAGGGCTGGCAGGGCTTGCAGCCGCTGCTGGACTTTGCCCTGATCCGCACCTCCGGCTTCAGCATCACCGTCGGCGGCCTGATCGCGGCGGTGCTGGCGATCCTGGTCGCGCTGGCCCTCTCGATGCTGCTGCGCCGCGCACTGACGCGTTACGCCGACCACCAGGGCAAGATCGACCGCGCCGGTGTCTACACGGTCTCCCGTCTGCTGCACTACGTGCTGCTGGCGATCGGCGTCATGTTCGCGCTGGAGTTCGCTGGCCTGCCGATCACGCGGTTTGCGATATTCGCCGGCGCGCTGGGTGTCGGATTGGGTTTCGGGCTGCAGGCGCTGTTCGCCAATTTCATCTCCGGGCTGGTACTGCTGTTCGGCAAGTCGCTCAAGGTTGGCGATTTCGTCGAACTGGAGTCCGACGTCGGCGGCGAGGTTCGCGACATCAAGATGCTGTCCACGCGCATCGTCACCAACGACAACATCGACATCCTGGTGCCCAACTCGGAGTTCGTCAGCGGCCGGGTGGTGAACTGGACCTACCGCGAGGTGTGGCGCCGGCTGCGGGTGCCGTTTGGCGTCGCCTACGGCAGCGACAAGGAACTGGTCAAGAAGGCCGCGCTGGAAGCGGCTGCGCAGGTGCCGTTTACCTTGGACCTGGAAGGCGCGCGCAAGCCTCAGGTGTGGCTGGTGAACTTCGGCAGCAGCAGCCTGGATTTCGAGCTGGTGGTGTGGCTCACCGCCGAGGCGACCAAGCGCCCGGCCACGGTCAAGGCGGCCTATCTCTGGGCGCTGGAGACCGCGCTGAACAAGTACCGCATCGAGATCCCATTCCCGCAGCAGGATCTGCACATCCGCAGCCTGTTCGGACGTCGTGGAGACGATGCACTGGCGGCCTGGCTTGGACGCGAGGACCCCACGTCGCATGAGCCGGTGCCGGACGTGACTCTCAACCGAAGCGAGCGCGCGGCACTGTCGAGCAACGACGCAGAGCAGGACGTCAAGCAGCAGATGGCCGATGACGCCGCTTGCGCCGACGCCGACACCGAGACGCGCGACCAGTCGCCGACCCGTTCCTAGGAGATCACGCATGGCCCGATCCACAGAAGTGAAAGTCCCCGACATCGGCGACTACGACGCCGTCCCGGTGATCGAGATGCTGGTCGCGGTCGGCGATACCGTCGCCAGGGACCAGGGGCTGGTCACGCTGGAGTCCGACAAGGCGACGATGGAAGTGCCCTCGCCGGTGGCGGGGGTGATCCGCGAGCTCAGGGTAAAACTTGGCGACGAGGTGGCCGAAGGCACGGTGATCGCGGTCGTCGAGGAAGAGGGCGAGGACGCTGACAAAGGTGCCGGGCAAGGCGCAGGCAAGGCCGAAGGCGAGGGACAGGAGACGCCCAGGGAGGAACGCGCTGCGTCGGCGGGCGACAAGGACCAGGACAAGCGTGCCGCCGGCTCTGCTCCCTCTCCCCTGCGCAGCGGCGGGGGAGAGGGCCGGGGGGAGGGGGACTCTTCGAGCGGCCAGGGCGCCACCGCGAAAGCGGCCGCCTCACCCCAACCCTCTCCCCCCAAAAAGGCGGGAGAGGGAGCAAAAGCCGATCCCGTCCGTACCCAGCGGACAGGCCCCACGCCCGCCCAGCCCAGCGGCCGCAAGCCCGATGTCGAGTGCCGCATGCTCGTGCTCGGTTCCGGCCCCGGCGGCTACACCGCCGCGTTCCGTGCCGCCGACCTGGGCCTGGACACGGTGCTGGTCGAGCGCTACCCGCAGCTGGGCGGCGTGTGCCTCAACGTCGGCTGCATTCCGTCCAAGGCGCTGCTGCACGCGGCCGCGGTGATCGACGAGGCCGCGCATGCCAGCGACTACGGGATCGATTTCGGCGCGCCGAAAATAAACCTCGACCGCCTGCGCGGCAACAAGGAAAAAGTCGTCGGTCAGCTGACCAAGGGCCTGGCCGCGATGGCCAAGCAGCGCAAGGTGCGCGTGGTCGCCGGCGTCGGTGGCTTCGTTTCGCCCAACGAGCTGGAGGTGACCGGCGAGAGCGGCAAGCAGTTGATCAGGTTCGAGCAGTGCATCATCGCCGCCGGCTCGCAGGCGGTGAAGCTGCCGGGTTTCCCGTGGGACGACCCGCGGATCATGGATTCCACCGACGCGCTGGAATTGGCCGACATTCCGAAGCGATTGCTCGTCGTCGGCGGCGGCATCATCGGGCTGGAGATGGCGACGGTGTACCTCGCGCTGGGCAGCCAGGTCACGGTGGTGGAGTTCATGGGCCAGTTGATGCCGGGCACGGATGCCGATCTGGTCAAGCCGCTGGCCGACCGCCTGAAGAAGCAGGGCGTGGTCGTGCACCTGGGCGTCAGGGCCAGCGGCACCCAGGCGCAGAAGGGCGGGCTGAAGGTGAGCTTCGAGGCTGCGCCCGAGGGCGGAAAAGCGCCGGATGCGCAGGTGTTCGATCGGGTGCTGGTGGCGGTCGGCCGCTCGCCCAACGGCGGCAAGCTCGGCGCGCAGAACGCCGGCGTGGAGGTCAGCGACCGCGGATTCATAGCCGTCGACCGGCAGATGCGCAGCAACGTCCCGCACATCTTCGCGATCGGCGACCTGGTCGGCAATCCGATGCTCGCGCACAAGGCCACGCACGAAGGCAAGCTCGCCGCCGAGGTTGCGGCGGGCGAAAAGAAGGAATGGGTCGCGCGGGTGATCCCGTCGGTGGCCTACACCGACCCGGAGATCGCCTGGGTCGGGCTTACCGAAACGGAAGCCAAAGCCCGGGGACTGAAGATCGGCGTCGGCAAGTTCCCGTGGGCCGCCAGCGGCCGCGCGCTCGGCATCGGTCGCACCGAAGGCTTCACCAAGCTGCTGTTCGACGAGGCCACGCACCGCATCGTCGGCGGCGGGATCGTCGGCGTGCATGCCGGCGACCTGATCAGCGAGATCGCGCTGGCGATCGAGATGGGCTGCGAGGTCGCCGACATCGGCCACACGATCCATCCGCATCCGACGCTGAGTGAATCGGTGGGCATGGCCGCCGAAGTGTTCGACGGCACGATCACCGATCTGTATCTGCCGAAGAAGAAGTAGCGCGTCGGCCGCTGGCGCTGCTCGCAGCTCAATGTGCGTCTCGCGAGTCGCCAGGCAGTAGGCGGCGCTGGCAGCTCCCTCCCCGGTAAACGGGGGAGGGGGTTCGATGCGCGTCCCTCTCCCGGCGCCAGCGTCCCGCGATTCGTCCCGGTCCGGCACCGTCCGGTTGCTCCCCCAACGCCGGCCCTTTATACTTCCGCGGCTTCATCGGGCGCTTTGCGCCTGGCCCAGCAGACGAGCCTCGCATGCACGATCCTGTTGCCGCGGGCCGCCGCTCCGCAAACCGCGCCTTGGCCCTGCAAGCCGTCGTCGCGGCGCTGGTGGCGCTGGCCTTTGCCGTGCAGGGGCCGCAGCAGGCCCTGTCGGCCGCCGCAGGAGGCGGGGCACTGTTGTTGGGTAACGCCTTGGCAGCCGCAGTGGCGCTGGGCGGCGGTATCCAGTCCGCCCGCGCGGCGTTTGCGCGGCTTCTCCTCGGAACATTGGGGAAGTGGGTGGTAGTAATGGCGGTACTGGCGGTGGGGTTCGGAGCGTGGCGTTTGCCGCCGCTTCCGGCCCTGGTGGGGGTGATTGCCGGCTTGCTGGCGTACCTCGTGGGCTTGAATCTCGGAAGGGTTATGCGTGAGCGCTGAAACAGCTACCGGCGGCAGCCAGACCGACTACATCCAGCACCATCTGCACTTCCTGCAGTGGCACGTGGGTGAGGGCAAGTTCTGGACGATCAACGTCGACAGCGTGGTGATCATGCTGATCCTCGCGGGCCTGTTCACGTTCTTCTTCATCCGCACCGCGCGCAAGGCCACCGCCGGCGTCCCGGGCAAGTTCCAGACCTTCGTGGAAATGGTCGTGACCACGGTCGACGGCCTCGTGCGCGAGACCTTCCACGGCCGCAGCAAGTTCATCGCGCCGCTCGCGGTGACGATCTTCGTGCTCGTGTTCCTGATGAACTTCATGGACATGGTGCCGGTCGACCTGCTGCCGTGGCTTGCCAGCGAGGCAGGAGTCCCGTATCTGCGTGTCGTCCCGACCGCCGATCTCAACACCACGCTGGGCATTTCCCTGGGCGTGTTCCTGCTGATCCAGGTGTTCGGCATCCGCCACAAGGGCTTCGGGCTGTACGTCAAGGAAGCCTTTACCGCGCCGTTCCACGCCGAATCGATGCTCGGCAAGATCCTGCTCGCGCCGGCCAACGTGCTGCTGCGACTGATCGAGGAATTCGTGCGGCCGGTGTCGTTGAGCCTGCGACTGTTCGGCAACATGTACGCAGGCGAGCTGATCTTCATCCTGATCGCGGTGATGACGCTCAACGCATCGCTGAGCTCGGCCACGACCTGGGCGATGATGCCGGTCCAGTTCATCTCCGGCTTCATCTGGACCGCGTTCCACGTCCTGATCATCACCCTGCAGGCCTTCATCTTCATGATGCTGACGATCGTCTACCTCAGCATGGCT
>JALYOG010000073.1 GCA_030856985.1 Pseudomonadota bacterium
TCGCGGCCCGCGCCGCCGCGCGCACGCCCGGCAGCGCCGAGGCGGCGCGCCAACGCCGCACCAGTCGGGGCAACTCGGAAAAGCTGGAGTATCCCTGGAACAGCTCGTCGCCCCCGACTCCGGATACCACCACCTTCAGCCCGAGCTCGGACACGGCCTTGCTGGCGTACCAGCTGTTGATGCCGTCGACGCTCGGCTGGTCCATGGCATCGAGGATTCGCGGCAGGTCGCGCTGGAATTCCTCATGGCCGATCCTGCGCACGTGATGGGCAATCCCGTAGCGGCTGGCGAGGCCGGCGGCGACCGGAACCTCATCGTCGTGGGTGCCGGAGAACTCGTCGAATGCGATGGTCACACCCTGCAGCCCATCGACGCCGGCCTCTTTCATCAAGGCAGCAAGGCTGCCCGAATCGATGCCGCCCGAGAGGAATACCCCGACCGGGACATCCGACACCAGGTGTGCGCGGATGCTGGCGCGCAAGGCGTCGCGCGCAATGCGGCGTGCGTCGTCGTCATCGACGCGATCGGGCCCGGCGTCGCGCCAGGCCTGGGCGATGTCCCAGTACGATCGCGACGGCTGCATTCCATCGGCGGTGATCCAGGTGCAGTGGCCCGCAGGCAACAGGCTGATGTCGCGAAACCATGTGCGCGGCTCGGGCACGCTGCCCAGCATCCAGAACCCTGCCTGGCCGACCGCATCCGGATGGCTGGAAACCAGCCCGGAGGCGAGCAGTCCCTTCACCTGGGATGCGAACAACCAGCCGCGATCGCAGCGGGCGACGTACAGCGGCTTGATCCCGTACGGATCGCGGGCCAGGAACACCCGGCGCGCGTGGCGGTCCCAGATCGCGAGGGCGAACATGCCGCGCAATCTCGCCAGCACAGCCTCGCCGTCTCGCGCGAACAGCTCCAGCAGGACCTCCGTATCGCTCAGGGTGCGGAACGCGATGCCGTCGCGCTGCGCCTGCTCGCGCAGTTCGCGGAAGTTGTAGATTTCGCCGTTGTAAACCATGAGGTAGCGGCCATCGGCCGATGCCATCGGCTGGTTGGCGCGCGCGTCGAGGTCGAGGATCGACAGGCGCCGGTGCCCCAGGCCGATGCCGGCCGCCGCATCGACGAAGAATCCGTCGGCGTCGGGGCCGCGCGCATGCATCCGCGCGCACATGCGTCGAACCGGGGCATCCAGTTCGTCCGTCGCGCTGCCGCCGCGCGGATAATACAGGCCGGCCAGTCCGCACATCGTCAGCAGGGCTCCCGGCACGTGGCCGCACGCTGCAGCTGCAGCCGCGAGCGAAATCCGTTGCGGCGCGGCGTCTTCATGCCCGCTGGTGCCCGGTGGCGGCTTCCAGCATGTCGCGCAGGGTCGCCTCCATGTCCATGGCCGGTGCGGTGCCCAGCAACGAGCGCAGCCGCGCGTTGCAGCCCACCAGGCGGCGGATGTCGTTGTCGCGCACGAAGGCAGGATTCGTCACGACCTCGATCTCGTGGCCCGTAATGTCCTGCAGCAGCGACACGATCTCGCGCAGGCTGTGGGTACGACCCGAGCACAGGTTCACCACCGCCTCGCTGGGTTGCCCGCAACGCAGCAGGGTGGCGTAGATCGACGCGACGGTGCGCACGTCGAGGAAGTCGCGCTCCACGTCGAGGTTCCCCAGTTCGATGCGCGCTGCGCGCCGGGCGAAGTGCTCGACGATCTTCGGGACCAGGAAGTGCGGCGCCTGCCCCGGCCCGGTGTAGTTGAACGGCCGGGTGATGGTGCACGGGAGCCTGTCGGCGTAGACGCTGGCGATCGCCTCCATCGCCAGTTTGCTCGCGGCGTAGTGGCTGCGGGGGTGCGCGGGCGTGGACTCGTCGAGCGGCTCGTCGCCGGCGGAACCGTACACGTTCGCGGTGCTGGCCAGGACCACGCGCTGCGGCGGCTTGTCCAGTCGTGCGAGCGCCTCCAGCAGGTTCAGCGACCCGATGGCGTTGGTCGCATACATGCCCGCCGGCTCGTCGTGGGCCACGAACGCGATGCCGCCAAGGTGCACCACGAAGTCGGGGCGGGCCTGCTCCACCGCACGCGCGAGCGCGTCGGCATCGGTGAGGTCGGCGACATATTCGCCTTCGGACGGCTCGCCCTCGTTGATGAGCCCCAGCACGCGCTCGCCCCCGGACTCCAGGACCGCTCGCAGGTGGCGGCCGGTGAACCCGCGGCTGCCGGTCAGCAGGACGCGGTTAGAACGAGTGGCCATGCGCGACCCTGGTCAGATCGGCCTCGACCATCATCCGGCAGAGGTCCTCCAGCGGCGTACGGGCTTCCCATCCGAGTTGCTCGCGCGACTTGGCCGGGTTGCCGATCAGCAGTTCGACCTCCGCCGGACGGTAATACCGCGGATCGACGCGGACCAGCAGATCACCGGTGCGCGCGTCGCGACCGACCTCCTGCTCGCCCTCGCCTTCCCACTGGACGTCGCGATCCACGGCGCGAAATGCCAGCGCGACGAAATCGCGCACCGACTGCGCCCGTCCGGTCGCCAGCACGTAGGTGTCGGAAGCCTCGGCCTGCAGCATCCGCCACATGCCCTCGACATAGTCGCCGGCAAAGCCCCAGTCGCGCCGCGCGTCGAGATTGCCCAGCGCCAGCGCCTCACCCTGGCCGAGTTGCAGCCGCGCCACGCCATCGGTGATCTTGCGGGTCACGAATTCGCGTCCGCGCAGCGGCGATTCGTGGTTGAACAGGATGCCGCTGACGCCATAGATGCCGTAGGCCTCGCGGTAGTTCACCGTCATACAGTGCGCGTAGAGCTTGGCGATCCCGTACGGGCTGCGCGGGTAGAAGGCAGTTTCCTCGTCCTGCGGGACAGCCTGTACCTTGCCGAACATTTCCGAGGTACTGGCCTGGTAGAAGCGGATCGAAGGATCGACCAGCCGCACCGCCTCCAGCAGGTTCACCACGCCCATTCCGGTGATGAGCCCGGTGTTGACCGGCTGGTCGAAGGACACGCCGACGAAGCTTTGCGCCGCCAGGTTGTAGATCTCGGCGGGCGCATGCTGCCTGACCAGGCGGATGCCGGAGCCGGCGTCGAGCAGGTCGTGCTCCACCAGTTGCAGCCGCGGATGGTCCTGGATGCCCAGTTCGGAAAGACGCCAGAAATTCACCGAACTGGTGCGTCGAAATGCACCGACGACCTTGTAGTCCTGCTGCAGCAGCAGTCTTGCAAGGTAGGCGCCATCCTGGCCGGTGATGCCGGTGATGATCGCGGTCTTGTTGCTGCTCATGATGTCGTTTCCCCTGAATCGATGTCGCGGTAAAGCGCGGCGTACTGGCGGGCAATGCACGCCGGCTCGTAGCGGGCGGCGTTGCGATATCCGCGCTCCACCAGATCGGCCGCATAGGCCCTGTCCTCGATCACGCGCACGATTCCGCGGCGGATGTCGCTCACGTCGAAGGCGTCGACCAGACACGCCGCCCCGCCTGCCGCCTCCGGCATCGAGCTGTTGTTGCCGGTCACCACCGGCCGGCCGATCGCCTGCGCCTCGATGATCGGCAGCCCGAAACCCTCGTAGGTGCTTGCGAACACCACCACGTCGCAGCGCCGGTACTGCTGCAGGATGACCTCGCGCGGCACGTCGACGTGGCACTCGTATTCGATACCCATCGCCTGCAGGCGATCATGCTGCGCCGGCGACAGCGTGCCGATCACCACCAGCACCACCTCCAGTCCGCCCACCGCCTCGATCACGCGGTCGACGTTCTTGTTCTGCACGGTACCGACCTGCAGCAGGCGTGGCCGCCCTCCCGTCGCGCCCGGCGGCGAACGCTGGAACTCGGGCGACAGCGGCGGCGGGATCACGTGTACGCGGTCGTGCGGGTAACGCACGGCACGCAGCAGCGCTGCCTTGCTGAATTCGGAGATCACCGTGATGTGCGTGGCGCGCTGGGTCGGCCACCAGTACCAGAGCAGCCAGAACACCCAGCGACGAAACCCGCTCAGGCGCTCCAGGGTCACGCAATCGAGCACCGTGAGGATGGTGCGGCGCCTCGGCAACAGGCATGCAAGGTAGTGCACATCGCCGAGCACGTGATTGACGCGCCCGCGGCGGCGCCAAGCGCCGAGCGCATCGGCGATCCTCGGCCACACTCCGGTGCTCATGAAGCGGTTGACCCGCACCGAGACCCGGATGTCGGCAGGCAGGGCCTCGCGCGTGTCCTCGAACAGCCGCTCGACGCTGAAGGACGTGGGGCCGGGCCGGCGCTGGAACTGAACGACCTCGACGGTCCGCTGGGGCCTGCCCGCGTGATCGAGCGCGCGGCGCCCGGAGCGATCCGCAGGCGGCGCGGCTTGTGCGGCAGGCTGGACCCGCTGCAGATCAGCCATGACGCGCAGCCCGCAGGTCGGTGAGCCGGGCCGCGAATCGGGCGCCGAAAAAAATGACCGCGATATAGATCAGGTTGATCAGCGGGGCCGAGAACGCGCCGACGGTCCAAGCTTCGTCGAGCCGCAATGCGTACGGCAACATGCTCAGGATATACAGGCCCACCAGCGGCGGGCCTCCCATCGCGAACGCCAGTCGCGTGCATATCGCCATCAGCAGCCCGATGGCCAGGGCGCCGAACACCACGGCTGCCCAGCCTGCACCCAGGTACAGGGCGGGATATAGCCCGGCGGAAAGCGAGCTGTCGCTCCAGGCGATGTAGTGTTCGCCAAACACCAGGCCGCTGTACTCCCAGCCCTGGCGTATCTCGGGTTTGCCCGGCCACAGCAGGCGCGGCACCAGCACGTAGAGCAGTGGGGAGAACACCAACCCGGGCTCGTGACCCTCGGTATCGGCGATCACCAGTGCCCAGCCCCGGTAGGGCACCGCATTGTTGCGAACCAGAAACTCCTCCATGCCGCGCGATACGGTCTCCCTCAGCCCCCTGTCGGCCACTTCCTGCACGTATTCGTCGAGCACCTGGCTCTGGTCCACCGCCCTCTCGGCATGCCAGACCTCGGCGCGGAAGAATCCGATGTACGAGGTGATCAGTGCGACCACCAGCACCGCCACCAGCGCGATCCAGAGCCGCACGCCCCTGCTGGGCGAATAGTTCCACAGCAGATACGCGGTCGGAGCGAGCGCGAGGATGATGCTCTCCTTCATCCCCGTTCCCAGCGCCACGTACAGGAATGGCAGTCCCATTGCGGTGACGAGCAGCAGGCGCGCCAGCCGCGTACGGATCAGCAGCAGGGGCAGGAAGAACCCGGTGGTGGCGCCCAGCACCAGCATCGTCGGCAACAACTGGCCCGATCGCGCCTGGATCTGTGGCGCCACGGCAAGCGCAACCATCGCCACCAGCGAGGTGACGTAGGTCACCACGAGCAGGCGAATCAGCAATGCGCGAGGCGAACTCAACAACAGGCCCGGCGAATACCGGGCTCCGCCACCACGCCACCACGCCAACACCGTCAGCAGCGTGCCGCCGATGGTCGCGATCTCGGCCTTGATCATCGCCGCCTGCGGATCATCGGCGTAGAACGGGTATTCGGTGCTGCCATCGCCCAGCGCGAAGCCGACGATGTAGAGCAGCCGGTTCACGGCGCAGGCCAGCAGTACCACGGCGCCGAAGCCAAGGTACTTGGACCACGCATCCGCCCAGTCGATGCGCTTCCAGATCAGGAACGCCAGGATCGCGCTTCCGGCCAGCAGCGGGAACCACCAGCCGTCGGCGGGTGTGAGCCGCCACAGGAGCGTGGCGATCAGTCCCGCGACGAACACCAGCAGCCCGGGGAAGAAAACCGCCGGAGTGGACCGTCTTGGACGCGGGCCGGGCGCCGGCGCGCTGGCCGGGTTCATGCCGGTCGATGCGCGCATCGTCATGCCTGCACCGCGCACGCGGCAGCGTCGGCCACGGGCGGCTCGCCCAGGCCGAGCGTGCGAAAGGCCCGCGCGATGTGCGCGGCATTGCTGTAGTCGTCGCGTATGCAGCGCTCGTGCCCACGTCGCGCGATCGACGCGCGGGCCGCGCTGTCGTCGATGTACCGCCGGCACTTGGCGGCGAGCTCCTCGACCGACGAGAAAAACTCCGCCTCCTCGCCCTCGGCGAACATGCGCAGGTGCTCCGGCGTGCGCTCGGCGAGCATGAACCCGCCACACGCGGGGATCTCCACGCTGCGCGTCGTCTGCTGGTCGCGGTTGAGCTTGCGCAGGAACGCGAGGTTGATCTTGAACGCGCTGCAGGCCCTGGCGAAATCGTCTCCACGCAACGGCCGCCTCTCGATGACCAGACCCGGGTGCAAGTCCGGCACCCGGTCCCAGCCGCTGCCCCAGACGCGTACCCGCAGGCCCTGCCTGGCCAGCGCCTTCATCGCTTCGTGCCGGTCCTGCTCGAAACTGCCTATGAAGCCGACATCGCCGCCGAGCCGCTCGATGTCCTGCGCCGACACCGGCATGGGGCGAAACGCCAAGGGGTCGTAGCCGTTGCCGACGAACAGCACGCGCGGGCAACCGGCGCGGCGCAGTTCGTCGACGTTGAAGGTCTTGGTGGTCAGGAACGCATCGTAGTGCGGCAACGCATCCAGGAACTGCAGGGACTGGTTGTGCCGCGAGTGCATGTCGTCGGGCGAGAAGCCGATGATCATGGCCCCGGGCGCGGCACGGCGCAGGGCACGCAGGTGTCCGCCGTCGATGGTGAGCGCTTTTTCGAGCCAGACAAGTTCCCAGGGGCCGGCGCTCGCGGCCGCCAACAGCTTGGCCGCATCCCCCGAAGGATCGGCGGCGGCAACCGGCAACCCCTTTCGGAACAGCCAGGGGCGCAGCCTTGCGGCAATGGCCGCAATGCCCGACTGAACTGGAAGAGTGCTGTCGACCACCGCCGTTTCCAGCCCTAGCGAGCGCAGCGCGTGCAGCCGATGGAGACTGGTATTGAAACCGCCGTATCCGCTCACGGGCGCCAGCATGAGTGCCTTGCGGCCATCCAAGCTGCGTGGAGGACGCCGGTGAAGTTCGCCGATCATGCCGAAGGGCCGGCCCGCGTGGTGAGGCGGAACACCATGTCGGCGGTGTAGATTCCACCCTTGCCGCCGCCGGTCTCCACGGTCAGCCGGAACCAGGTCATCGCCCGGATCAGTTGCCAGACGGCGTAGCGCGCGGCACTCACGAAGCCGTGCGGGACCGGTCCCCATTCCCTGAACTGTGCGGCGGAAAATCCGCAGAGCCTCATCAGCTGGTTGACGCTGCTCGGGGTGAATGCCGTGCAGTGGGTAATGTCCCAATACCGGGTCATGCTGCCGTAGGCCGAGGTTGCGTTCGGCACCATGGCCACGAGTGCGCCGCCGTCGGCCAGGCAGCGGCGGGACTGCTCCAGCACTGCCACCAGTTGGTCCTTTTCGAGGTGCTCGAGTATGTTGAGCGCGAACACGTGGTCGAAGCTGCCGTCCGGGCATCCGCGCAGATACTCCAGTATGTCCTGGCAGACGAATTCGGCAGCGACCTGGGGGCGCGCGAAGTCTATTTCGCCCTGGCTCAGGTTGACCCCGACCACGCGCGAAGCGCCGTGCTCCAGCGCGAGCCAGCATAACTCTCCGGTGCCACAACCCAGGTCCAGGACCCGGCCACCTGACACGTCGAGCCAGTCGCCAAGGCCGCGGCGCAGGCCGCGGGTCGCCGCCGGATAATCGATCGCCGCATGTCCGTGCGCGGCCGCGGACGTGATCTCGTGATAACCCCTGATCACGCGTGCGTGCGCGGTGGATGCGCCGGCGTCGCCAGTGGCGGCGGTTTCATTGTCTAGCGGCATGGAGCAGGACCTCCTCGAGCAGGCGCGTCTGCGCGTTCCACGAATAGCGAAGTGCGGGCGTTCGGTCCGCGGAGTGTGCAGGTCGGCGGCGATCGCTGCACCAGTCGCGATGGAGGGTGTCCAGTGCCCGGGCGACGCCCTCGCAATCGCCCGGTTCGATCAGTTCACCCCCGACCTGGGCGGCAAGCGCGCGCGATTCGTCGCTTTCTCCCGGGTACGCCAGCACCGGCCGGCCGCTGGCAAGCAGTTCCAGCAACTTGTGGTGAAAACTTCCCTGATGGGTGACGTACATGTTGACCGCCGCCGCGCGGGCCGCCGACGCCATTTCCTCGATGGCGACGTAGCCGCCGGCATGGGCGCGGACCCCGAGACTGACCGCCTGCACGGCCTGCTGGAACATCGCGGCGTCTCCTCCGATGTAGCGGACCTCGACACGCTCACGATCCGCTTCGGGCAGGCGGCGGCTCCAGTGGTCGATCCCGCGCAGCAACTCCTCCAGCCGGTCGGGGAAGTAGAGACTCCCGATCAGGTTCACCACGAAGCCCTCGTCCTGGCCGGCCGCCGGCGTGGCGGCGGGGCGGAAGAAAGCGTCGTCCACACCGCTGTAGACGATGCGCGGATCTGCGTGATGCCAGCGCCGCGCATCGCGCGCGGTGCTCCCGGCATTCGCCGTCACCGCGCTCCATCCGCTCACCCGCCACGCCATCACCGCGCGCAGGGGCGGCGGGACGTACAGCTCCCAGTTGTCCTTGAGGTCCAGCACCCACGGTACCCCCAGCGAGCGCGACAGTCGCCGCGCCACGAACGCGCTCTCCATCTTCCCGACCGTCGTCCAGACCACGTGGGGAGGAAACACCGGGGCAAGCTGTTTTCCGGCCGTCACCGCCGCATTCGCCCAGGCCGCGTGATAGCCGCCATGGCGCAGCATCTGCCAGAGCGTCCTGATCTTGCGCAGGGCCCCGAATCGCGACGCTGACGCCAAGCCACCGAACTCAGCCGGGGCGACGATCAGCGGTTCGCGCCAGTCGTGCAGATCGGGCGCGGGCGGCGGAGCCCGGTCGCTGCCCGGTGCGATCGCGGTCAGCAGCATCACGCGATGACCCATGCCCGCCAGTTCGCACGCGAAGCGCCAGGCGCGCACTCCCGAGATGTGCGGTGTGGAGGGATGCACCGGGTTGACCAGCAGCAGGTTCATGCCGCCTCGCGGACGTCGGCCAGCCGCGCACGCTCCGCGGTGAGCGGTGCGAGGAAATGGTCCTTCCACCACTCGATCATCATCGGCGCCCACAGCGTCCAGCCCAGGCCGAGCTCGCCGCCTTCCACGCGATCCAGGGCCTTGCCCCACCATCCGGCGACCCAGGTATCGCTCTGCGCGAAGCGCGTCGACCCCAGCGTATCGCGCGCGAGCCCGAGAAAGGATCGGGACTCGAACCACATGTCCTGCGGCGGGCGGAAACCCTGCTTGTTCCAGCGGGTACGGATCGGTTCGGGAAGGATGCCGCGCATCGACTCGCGCAGCAGCCGCTTGGTCTGCACCTCCCCCATCAGCAGGTGCGGTGGCAGGGCGAACACGAGCTCGGCGATGCGGTGGTCGCAGAACGGAAGGCGGACCTCGCGCGAATGCGCCATTGAGTTACGGTCGCCGTAGCGCAGCAGGGTGGTCAGGTAGCGTCCGAAACTGTCCTGCTCCAGTGCGTTGGCCAATGGATCGAATCCCGGATTGCGTTGCAATGCGTTCTGCGCGGCGACGCGGTTGGCGACCTGCGGCCTGAGCCCGTAGAGCAGGCTGGACCCCAGTCCGAAGCGATTGGACAGCCAGTGCCGCACCCCGAACGGCAGATGATCGCGAAGAGCGCGCGCAGGCGGCGTGAGCGCCAGCGGATAGCGCTCGCGGATCAGTGGCAACTCGCGCGAAAGCCGGGCGTCGTCGCCGTTCTCCCGCAGGGCCTGCACGTAGTAGGCGAAGTACTGCTCGTATCCGCCCAGCGCCTCGTCGGCGCCCTGGCCGTCCAGCAGCACGGTGACGCCGTGCTCGCGCGCGAGATCGAACACGCACCACTGCGCGAACTGGCTCGAACTGCCGACGGGCAGCTCGTTATGCCATACGAACGAGGGCAGCTCGCGCATGAACCGCTCCACCGTCGGCTCGGTGCGATGGCTGTTGACGCAGCTGGCGTCGACCACCTGTTTCGCATAGGACCACTCGTCGGCCGACGTGCCCGGGAAGTGCCCGGTGAATGTTTCGTAGGGCGCGTCGTCGCCCAGCAGCCTGCGCACGATGCAGACGATCGCGCTGGAGTCCAGCCCGCCGGACAGGCAGGAGCCCACCGGAACGTCGCTGCGCAGCCGCAGCCGCACCGAGTCGATCAACAGCTCGCGGAATTCCTCGAAGACCTCGCGCTCGTCGCGCACGCTGCGGGTGTTCCCCGGCTGTACCTGCCAGTAGCGCCAGATCCGCGGCGCCAGACTTGCCAGATCCAGCTCCAGCGCCTCGCCCGGCAGCAGCTGCTGCACGTGGTCGAACACCGTGCCGCGATCGGCGTCCAGCCCCGTGCTGGCGTTGTGCGCCGAGCGCAGCAGCCGGCTCTCGTCGATGTCCAGCGGTATGTCCGGGTGTTGCAGCAGCGCCTTGTATTCGGAGGCAAACGCGAACAGCTCCCTGCCCGCGTGGAACAGGAATGGTTTTTCGCCGTAGCGGTCGCGCGCGCAGAACACGCGGTTGCGCGCCGGGTCGAGGATGGCGAACGCAAACATGCCGTTGAGCCGCTGCAGGCAGTCGCTGCCCCAGTGCTCGTAGGCCGCCAGCAGCACCTCCGAGTCGGTGTCCGTCTCGAAACGCGCTCCCAACTTCATGAGGTCGGCGCGGATCTCCAGGTAGTTGTAGATCTCACCGTTGTAGGTCAGCACCAGCCGGGAGCCGCCGCGCAGCATCGGC
>JALYOG010000092.1 GCA_030856985.1 Pseudomonadota bacterium
GATTGGGGCGATGCGACCCGCAACCGGCCCGGCGCGCAACGCGGAGACGAGGGCCTGTACAACAGCGACGGCAGCGTCCGGCTTCCCGATGCGCCCGGTTCGGCCGCTCAAGGCGCGCCACCGGGAACCGTCACCGACGAGATCGTCAACCTGGACCGCGCCGGCACCTGGCTCAAGCGCCCGCCGATCGACTACGAGCCGACCTCATTCGACCGCTACTGGCGGCCCAACGAGACTCTCCTGGAGGAGTGGGTCCGCAAGAGCATCAAGACCGTGAGGATTCCCATTCCCGGCACCAACAAGCACATCGTCTGCCAGACGGTCCTGCTGGCGCTGGGGGGCGGATGCGGTATCAGCGATCCGAATCTCAACGAACAGCCGGCCTCGGCACGTCCGCCGCCGGACATTCCGTTCAAGCCGGAGCTGCAGGAAGACAACGGCAGCATTCGCCCGCCGCCGCGGACCGGCGGGGGGTCGCCCGACCGGCCAGGCTGAAAACGGCTCGGCCTTGCGCCCGGGCAATGGCCGGGGAGCACCGCCGGTTGGGGACCACGATCGGCGCGCGGGGGATCCGGAGCGCCGTCACAGCGCCACAGTGACCAACATGAAAAGGCCCGCGATTTTCGCGGGCCGTTCGAACACCGGTTGCGAGGCAAGCTGCGTCAGTGGGCCTCGCCCAGGTCGTACAACTCGCCTGGGCGGCTGCCGAAATACGCGGCGAGATCGGCGATCTCCTGGTCGGTGAGATCGCGCGCCTGTCCCGACATCAGCGGGTTCTCACGCGTGCCGTCACGGTAGTCCAGCAACGAGCGAGCAAGGTAGGACGCGTACTGGCCGCCGAGCTTGGGATAACTGGCGTCGATCGGCCCGTTGCCGTTCTCGCCATGGCAGTCGATGCACGACTGACCCGTGCTGGAGCGCTTGGTCGTGGCCAGCGTCTCGCCGGCGGCCACGTGTCCGGTGGGCAGCCCGGCCGAGGAAGACTTGGCAGCATGCGCGTCATTGCCGTGGGCCTCGGTGCTGCCGTCGGAACATGCCGCGATGGCGATGCTTCCCAGCAGGGCGATGGCGATGGCGGCCGCGCGGAATCGGAGGTCGGTCATGGGCGGCGGCTCACTTCACGTTCGAAAGAAAGGCGGCGATGTCGGCGATGTCCTGCTCGGAGAAGCTCTGCGCCTGGGCCTGCATCGTCGGGTGCTTGCGCGCTCCCGAGCGGTAGTCGCTGAGCGAGCTGACCAGATAGCTGGCCGACTGGCCGCCGATCATCGGCACCTGGTACTCCGGATAGGCGTTCGTGTAGCCCTCCACCCCATGGCAGCCGCGGCAGGTGTACGTCAGCACGCGGCCTCGTTGCACGTCGCCCTCTGCGACGGCGGCCGCCGGCGCGGCGGCCGGAGTGACCGCAGCCGTGCTTGCGGTGGGAGCGGTAGCGGCGGGCGCGGCGGTCGTGGAACCGGTGGTTTCCTGGGCACATGCCGCAATAGCGGCGAAGCACAGGACGAGGCAGGCGGCGATCGCCGTCGGTCGCATCATTTCGTGGTCCATATTTCCGGGAGCTAGCGAAGGGGTTTGTGGTCGCTCCGCCCCAGTCATCACCGGGTCGCGGGCAAGCGGCGAAGTATAGCTTGCAAGCCTGGGCCAACGAAGTACCGGCGTTTCCCGCGGCCATACTGCAAATCTGCCCGATCGCCTGCGAGATCCGCCCAGCCCATCGAACAGCAGCGATCGTGCGCCGACCGTCACCATGACCTCTGGCGGATGGTGGAGTCCGTACTAGGTGATATACCTATGTACAACACCGGCACGTCCACGAGTGTCCGGTTCAGCATTCACCACTTCCAGGGTCGCCCACCATGCGTCAACTCACTTCTGTTCTTCCACGCGGCCGGGTCCGCAGCCTCCTCGGGGCCCTGGCATGCGCCCTGGCGCTGGCCGCCTGCAATGGCGGTTCCGGCGATGCCGAGGCCAAGACGGCCGACAAGGACAAGCCCGAGCCCGTCCCGGTGGAGGTCGCGGCCGCCGAACTGCGCCCGGTGGCCGCCAGCTACACGGGCACCGCCCCTCTGGAGGCCCGTGGCGAATCGCAGGTCATCGCCAAGACCTCCGGCGTGGCGCTGAACGTCCTGGTGGAAGAGGGCGACGTCGTGCGCGCGGGGCAGACGCTGGTGCGGCTGGATTCCTCGCGCGCCCAGCTGCAGGCGGCCCAGACTGCGGCGCAGATGCACAAGCTGCAGAACCAGTACGCGCGTTCGCAGAAGCTCGCCGAGCAGAAGCTCGTGAGCGCGGCCGACAACGACCAGATCCGCTTCGACCTGGAAAACGCCCGCGCCGCCAACCGGCTTGCGAACCTGGAACTGTCGTATGCGAACGTCAAGGCGCCGATCTCCGGCGTGGTCGCCTCGCGTTCGATCAAGACCGGCAATTTCGTGCAGATCAACACGCCGATCCTGCGCATCGTCGATGTGTCCAGGCTGGAGGCGGTGCTCAACGTGCCGGAGCGCGAACTGGCCACGCTCGAGCCGGGTCTTCCGGTCGAACTGCAGGTGGACGCGCTGCCGGGCAGGACCTTCAGCGGCACCATCGACCGGGTTTCGCCCGTGGTGGATTCCGGCAGCGGCACCTTCAGGGTGATCGCCGCGTTCGCTGGTGGTGCCCAGGAGTCCGGCCGGCTGCAACCGGGCATGTTCGGCCGCGTCCGCATCGTCTACGACGAGCGCGCGGAGGCTCTCGTGGTGCCGCGGCTGGCCCTTCTGGACGACGAGGGCAACCCCGCGGTGTTCCAGGTGCGCGACGGCAAGGTCGCACGCGTGCCGGTCAAGCTCGGCTTCCTTGACGGCCAGTGGGCGGAGATACGCGAAGGTCTCAGGCTCGGCGACAAGGTCGTCGTCGCCGGCAAGACCGCCCTGCGCGACGGCAGCGTGGTCCAGGTGATCGGCCAGCCCGCCGGGAAGCCGGTCGCGTCCAGGCCGGCGGCTGCCGCGTCGACGTCCGAACAACAATAAGAACGGGAAACCACCTCGTGAGCCACTCCCCGCATTCCTCCAACGGAACGCAGCGCGACCCTGCGCCTTTCAGCCTCGTCGAATTCTCGACCCGTCGTCGCGTCACCGTTGCGATGGTCACGATCAGCTTCCTGCTGTTCGGCCTGCTCGCGCTGATGGACCTGAAGGTCAACCTGCTGCCGGACCTGAGCTATCCCACGCTGACGGTGCGCACCGAATACATCGGTGCGGCACCGACGGAGATCGAAACGCTGATCACCGAGCCGGTCGAGGAGACCGTCGGCGTGGTCAAGGGACTGCGCAAGCTGAAATCCGTATCGCGCGCGGGACAGAGCGACGTGGTGCTGGAATTCTCGTGGGGCACGGACATGGACAAGGCCGGCCTGGAAGTGCGCGACAAGCTGGAGGCCCTGCAACTGCCGCTGGAAGCCAAATCCCCGGTGCTGCTGCGGTTCAACCCGTCGACCGAGCCGGTCCTGCGGGTGGCGCTCTCGACCCGTGCGGGCGCCGGGGGAACCAGCGTCGACCCCGAGGAATCGCTGCGGCAGCTGGCGATGTTGCGGCGCTTCGCCGAGGACGACCTGAAGAAGAAGCTGGAGCCGGTCCCCGGGGTGGCGGCGGTCAAGGTCGGCGGCGGGCTCGAGGACGAGATCCACGTCGATATCGACCAGCAACGCCTCGCGCAGCTGAACCTGCCGATCGAAACCGTGATCAAGCGCCTGCAGGACGAGAACGTCAACGTCTCCGGAGGTCGCCTGGAAGAGGGTTCGCAGCGCTACCTGGTGCGTACCGTCAACCAGTTTGCGAGCGTGTCGGAGATCGGCGACATGCTGGTGACGCTGCAGGCCGGCGACGAAGATGCGGCGCAGGGCGCGGCCGCGCAGATGACCCGCGTGGCCGCATCCGCGCAGGGCGCTTCCTCCAGCGATGCCGGCAGCATCGCCGGCGGCATGCCGGTACGCCTGCGCGACGTCGCCCAGGTCCGCCAGGGGCACAAGGAGCGCGAGGCGATCATCCGGCTGCGCGGCCAGGAAGCCGTCGAGCTTGCGATCTACAAGGAAGGTGACGCCAATACCGTGGCCACCGCCGACGCGGTGCACGCGCGGCTGGAGGAGATCGAGAAACAGATTCCACCGGACGTGGAACTGACGGTGCTCGACGACCAGTCGAAGTTCATCCGCAGCGCCATCGACGACGTCAAGTTCGATGCGCTGCTCGGCGGCGCGCTCGCGATCCTGATCATTTTCCTGTTCCTGCGCGACGGCTGGAGCACGTTCGTGATCGGCCTGTCGCTGCCGGTGTCGGTCATCACCACGTTCTTCTTCATGGACCAGATGGGGCTCAGCCTCAACGTGATGTCGCTCGGCGGACTCGCGCTGGCGACCGGGCTGGTGGTCGACGATTCCATCGTCGTGCTGGAGTCGATCGCCAAGGCGCGCGAGCGCGGCCTGGGGATCCTCGAAGCGGCGATCACCGGCACCCGGGAAGTCAGCATGGCGGTCGTCGCCTCGACGCTGACCACGATCGCGGTATTCCTGCCGCTGGTGTTCGTCGAGGGAATCGCCGGGCAACTGTTCCGCGACCAGGCGCTCACCGTGGCGTTGGCGATCGGCATTTCGCTGGTGGTGTCGATGACGCTGGTGCCGATGCTCAGCGCGATCAAGGGCCGGCCGCCGATGGGGTTCCCCGAGGAGGCTGCGCATCCGCGCTGGGAGCCGCGCTCCAAACTGCAGAAGCCGCTCGCGATGACCGGACGCGGCCTGGGAGCCGTCGTTCGCGGCGGGTTCTTCGGCGTCGCCTGGGGCGTGGTGCGGATCGCCCGTGGCGCCACCGCGGTGGTGTCGCCGGTGATGCGCAAGGCCAGCATGGTCGCGATGCGGCCGTACGGTCGGGCCGAGCGCGGCTACCTGAAGCTGCTGCCCGCGGCGCTGGCGCGCCCGAAGCTGGTGCTGCTGACCGCGTCGGGCGCATTCGCCCTTGCCCTGCTGGCGCTGCCGTTGCTGGGCACCGACCTGATACCGCAACTGGCGCAGGACCGCTTCGAGATGACGGTCAAGCTGCCCCCGGGAACGCCGCTGCGCGAAACCGATGCCCTGGTCCGCGAGCTCCAGCGCAGGCACGCCGATGAGCCGGGAGTCGGCGCGCTTTACGGCGTGAGCGGGACCGGCACCAGGCTGGATGCGAACCCGACCGAAAGCGGCGAGAACATCGGCAAGCTCACCATCGTGATGGCCGATGGCGGCAGCGATTCGGTGGAAGCGGAGATCACCGAGCGCATGCGCGAGACCATGAGCACCCATCCGTCGGCCAAGGTGGATTTCAGCCGGCCTGAACTCTTCAGCTTCTCGACGCCGCTGGAGATCGAATTGCGCGGCCAGGACCTGGAGACGATCCAGCAGGCCGGCCAGAAGCTTGCGGCGATGCTGCGCGGCAACAGCCACTTCGCCGACGTGAGTACCTCGGTGGAGCAGGGTTTCCCGGAGATCCAGATCCGCTTCGACCAGGACCGCGCCGCAGCGCTCGGCCTGACCACGCGGCAGATCGCCGACGCGGTGGTGAAGAAGGTCCGCGGCGACGTGGCCACCCGCTACAGCTTCCGCGACCGCAAGATCGACGTGCTGGTGCGGGCGCAGGAATCCGATCGCGCCTCCCTGGACGACATCCGCCGGCTGATCGTCAATCCGGGCAGCAGCCGCCCGGTGGTGCTGTCGTCGGTGGCCGAGGTGATCGCGAGTACCGGTCCGAGCGAGATCCACCGCGCCGACCAGGTGCGCGTGGCGATCGTGTCGGCGAACCTTCGCGACATCGACCTGGGCGCGGCGATGGCGGAGGTCGAACAAATGGTCGCCGAGCAGCCGCTGACCGACGTGCGCATGCACATTGGCGGCCAGGGCGAGGAACTGGCCGATTCGGTGCGATCGCTGCTGTTCGCCTTCGCGCTGGCGGTGTTCCTCGTGTACCTGGTCATGGCTTCGCAATTCGAGTCGCTGCTGCACCCGTTCGTGATCCTCTTCACCATCCCGCTGGCTCTGGTCGGCGCGGTGCTGGCGCTGCTGCTGACCGGCAACACGCTCTCGGTGGTGGTGTTCATCGGCTTGATCCTGCTGGTGGGCCTGGTCACCAAGAACGCGATCATCCTGATCGACAAGGTCAACCAACTGCGCGAGGCGGGCGTGGCCAAGCGCCGGGCGCTGGTGGAGGGCGCCGGTTCGCGCCTGCGCCCGATCATCATGACGACGCTCAGCACCCTGTTCGGCTTCCTGCCGCTGGCGCTGGCCTTCGGCGAGGGCGCCGAGGTGCGCTCGCCGATGGCGATCACCGTCATCGGCGGCCTGCTGATGTCGACGCTGTTGACCCTGGTGGTGATCCCGGTCGTGTACGACCTGCTGGACCGGCGCCCCGATGAGCACTACCTGCGTCGCGCGCAGCGCGCCCGGCTCGGGGACGGCTTGCCGCCGCGGGCGGACGATGCTCCGCAGGGGCAGCCGGCATGAGCGTCGCGCAGATGAGCCTGAAACGGCCGATCACCACGATCATGCTGTTCGTGTCGATGTGCGTGATCGGCCTGATCGCGGCCGTGCGCCTGCCGCTGGAGGCACTGCCGGACGTGTCCGCGCCGTTCCTGTTCGTGCAGCTGCCCTACGCCGGCTCCTCGCCGGAAGAGGTGGAGCGCACGGTGCTGCGGCCGGTCGAGGAGGCGTTGGCGACGCTCAACGGCATCAAGCGCATCAGCGGCAACGCGCGCGCGGACGGCGCCCTCGTGTTCGTCGAATTCTCCGACTGGGACAAGGACATCGCGATCACCGCCTCGGAGGCGCGCGAGCGCATCGACGCGATTCGCGACGAGCTGCCGGAGGATTTCCAGCGCTATCACGTGCAGAAGTTCTCCACGAGCGACCAGGCGGTGCTGAAGGTTCGCCTTGCGCGCGACACCGACCTCACCGGCGAGTACGACCTGATCGACCGCGAGATGAAGCGGCGGCTCGAGCGGATTCCCGGCGTGGCCAAGGTCGAGGTCAGCGGCGCGCCGCCCAACGAGGTTGAGATCGCGATCGACCCCGGCCGCCTCACCGCGCATGGCATCAGCATCAACGAGCTGAGCGCCAAGCTGCGCGCGATCAACTTCTCGATTTCCGCTGGCGAGATCGAGGACGACGGTCGCAGGCTGCGCGTGCAGCCGGTCGGCGAGGTAACCGATCTGGAGCAGCTCAGGTCGCTGGTCATCAACGACACCGGGCTGCGTCTGTCGGATATCGCCGAGGTTCACCTCAAGCCGGCGCGCATGGACTATGGCCGCCGCCTCGACGGCCGCGTGGCCGTCGGCCTGGACATCTTCAAGGAGCGCAACGCCAACCTGGTGGAAGTCTCGCGGGCAGTGCTGGCCGAGGTCGAGGAGATACAGAAGGAGCCCTCGCTCAGCGGCATCGACGTCAAGGTGATCCAGGACCAGGGCGGCGAGGTCACCAGTTCGCTGATGGAACTGGCCGAGGCGGGCGCGATCGGGCTGCTGCTGTCGATCGTGGTGTTGTACTTCTTCCTGCGCCACTGGCCGTCGACGCTGATGGTC
Organism: Pseudomonadota bacterium; assembly: GCA_030856985.1. Lineage (GTDB taxonomy): Bacteria > Pseudomonadota > Gammaproteobacteria > Xanthomonadales > Xanthomonadaceae > Lysobacter_K. The sequence continues at coordinate 7,570 of JALYOG010000092.1, forward strand.
ACGCTGGCGATCCCGATCTGCTTCGTGATCACGCTGGGCTTCATGTATTTCGTCGGCGTGACGCTCAACGTGCTGACCCTGATGGGCCTGCTGCTGGCGGTCGGCATGCTGGTCGACAACGCCGTGGTGGTGGTCGAGAGCATCTACCAGGAGCGCGAGCGGATGCCGGGGGAGCCGTCGCTCGCCTCGATCATCGGAACCCGCAACGTCGCGATCGCTTTGAGCGCCGGCACGCTGTGCCACTGCATCGTGTTCGTTCCCAACCTGCTGGGCGAGACCAACCAGATCAGCATCTTCATGGCGCAGATCGCGATCACCATCTCGGTGTCGCTGCTGGCCTCGTGGCTGGTGGCCGTCAGCCTCATCCCGATGCTCTCGGCGCGGATGAAAACCCCGCCCGCGGTGAACACCACCACCGGGCTGATCCCCGCCATGCAGCGCCGTTACGGCACGATGCTGGCCTGGAGCCTGGCGCATCGGGGCTGGAGCGTGCTCGGGATCGTGCTGATCATCGCGCTCAGCGTGGTGCCGATGACGCAGACCAAGTTCGACATGTTCGGCGGTGGCGGCGGCAGCGAGGTCAACCTGTTCTACGACTGGGATGGCGGCTTCACCAAGCAGCAGATCTCCGACGAGGTGCTGAAGGTCGAGAACTACCTCGATGCGAACCGCGAGCGCTTCGGCATCACCCAGTTGTACTCCTGGTACAGCGAGCAGGGCGACGCGAGCACGCTGATCACCTTCGACGAGAAGATCTCCGACACCAAGCCGATGACCGACATCATCAGCAAGGAACTGCCCAAATCGGCGCGGGTGAAAGTCGGCATTCAGGGCCAGGAGCAGGGCGGGGACAAGAAGGTGCAGGTGCAGCTGGTCGGCGACTCGACGCACACGCTGGTGGAACTGGCCAACGGCATCGTGCCGATCCTGTCCAGGCGCGATGAGCTGCGCGACGTCAGGATCGAGGCAGGGGACCAGAACAGCGAGATGATCGTGCGGGTGGATCGCGAGCGCGCTGCGGCGTTCGGCTTCAGCGCCGAGCAGGTCGCGTCGTTCGTCGGGACCGCCCTGCGTGGCGCGCCGCTTCGCGAGTTCCGCCGCGGCGACACCGAAGTGCCGGTGTGGGTCCGCTTCGCCGGCGCCGAGAGCTACGGCATGTCCGACATCGCCGGTTTCACGGTGCAGGCGCCCGGTGGCCGGACGGTCCCGCTGCTGAGCATGGTCGACGTCGACGTCACGCCCTCGGCCAACCAGATCAGCCGTACCGACCGGCAGACGACAGTGACCATCGAGGCGAATCTCGCCGGCAAGACCACGGTTCCCGAGGCGCGCGAAGCGATGGAGCAGGCGCTGGCCTCCGTGGCGTTCCCGGCCGGCTACCGCTACAGCTTCGATGGCAGCGTGTTCGAGAACGACGACGAGGCCATGAAGCAGATGCTGTTCAACCTGGCGCTGGCGCTGGTGATGATCTACGTCGTGATGGCGGCGGTGTTCGAATCGCTGCTCTTTCCGGCGGCAATCATGAGCTCGGTGCTGTTTTCGATCTTCGGCGTGTTCTGGCTGTTCTGGATCACCGGCACGGCGTTCACGATCATGGCCTTCATCGGCATCCTGGTGTTGATGGGCGTGGTGGTGAACAACGGCATCGTGATGGTCGAGCACATCAACAACCTGCGACGGCGTGGCTACGCCCGCACCGAGGCCCTGGTCGAAGGCAGCCGCGAACGCCTGCGGCCGATCATGATGACGATGGGCACGGCGATCCTGGCGATGGTGCCGATCTCGCTGAGCGACACCGTGGTGCTGGGTGGCCTGGAATACTCGCCGATGGCCAAGGCGGTGGCCGGCGGCCTGGCGTTCTCGACCGTGGTCAGCCTGCTGTTCCTGCCGACCATTTACGCGCTGCTGGACGACCTGGGTGCCGCCACCACGCGGATCATTCGGCGCGCCAGGGACAAGGC
>JALYOG010000106.1 GCA_030856985.1 Pseudomonadota bacterium
GCATCAGCGCGAGCGCCGTCGGCACGGCGCCCGCCCCGGAACGCGCGCGGACCGGGGCGCCGGGACGGCGCGGACGGACGGAACCGGGGAGACGGAAGTGGACGATCACGGTCCGATTCTAGGCGCACGGCGGCGGGCGCGACCACGCCGTGCGGCAACGAAGTGTTGCGGCGGTCGGGCACTACTTGCCTGGGGGCGTGGAATCGTCGAATCTCGGGTACTGGGTGCGGCGCCTGACGATGGAGTCGAGGCGGCGCAGGAGCGGTGCTCATTGGACAAGGAGAGTTCCATGCTGCGGGCAGCCGTGATGCTGTGGGCGTTGCTGCTGGGTACGGCCGTGGCGTCAGTGCCGGAAAAACCGCTCATGCGAATGATCGGCGTGGCCGATGGCCTGCCGTCGAGCACGGTGCTGGGCTTGGCGCGCGATCACGACGGCTACCTCTGGATCGCGACCGCGGACGGCCTGGCGCGCTACGACGGCGTGGGCATGCGCGTGTGGCGGCATTCGCCCGAGGATCCCGGGTCGCTGCCTGGAAACTACGTGACCGCATTGCACATCGATGCGCGCAATCGCGTCTGGGTGGCGATCGAGGCGCGCGGCATGAGCGTGCTGGGCGCGGACCGCCGCAGTTTCCGCCATTACCGCAAGGACCGCACGCCGGGCATGGCCAGCGATGACGTGTGGGCGATCGCCAGCCGCGGCGACGATCTCTGGTTCGGCACTTTCGGCGGCGGACTGCACCGCATGCCGGCGAACGAGAACGACCGCGACCCTCCGATCCAGCGCTTCATGCCCGTCGCGGGCGACCCGCGCAGCATGCCGTCGGAGACGGTGACAACGATGGAGTTCGACAGTGCCGGAAGGCTGTGGGTGGGCACCCAGGCAGGTGTCGCGTACTGGGACGGGCGCGGGTTCGAACGCGTCCGGGTACCGGGCACCCGCGGCGACGAGCCGGTCTCCTCGGTCAATGCCGACGGCGATGCCATGTGGATCCACGGCGCCAGCGGCCTGCATCGCCGCGAGGCGAGCGGGAACTGGAGCCCGTTGCCATGGTCGGCCATGTTCGGCACGCACAATGCGGTCTTTACCGTGGCCCCGGACGCGGACGGCCATTACTGGATCGGCGGAATCAGCCGATTGTGGCGGCTCTCGCCGGGCAGCGTCCCCACGCCGGTGTCGATCGGCACCCGTGGACCGGCGTACCCGATCTACCAGGTGCTGCAGCAGGGCGACGGCGCGGTCTGGATACCCGTGCCCGGCGTGGGCCTGGGCTACCTGCGTCCGGACTGGCGCGGACTGGCACAGTTCACACGCGCCGAGGACGGGCTCGCCGACAGCCTCTACCGCAACATCGTGAGCGCCGCTGCCGGCGGCGTATGGCTGTCGGGCTACGACGGCGAGCTGGGGCGGCTCGATCGCGAGGGAAAGTTGCACCCGGTTTCCCCGCCGGTCCGGGCGCTCATCAAGGGCCACCGGCCGCTGTCGATCGCCGAAGACCGACTCGGGCGGCTGTGGATGGGGCGGGGGATCTCGCTGGTGCGCCTGGATCTTGGCGGCGAGCTGCGCGAGTGGCGCCGTGGAGAACCCGACGGGCCGCTTGGGGGCCAGATCAACCTGCTGCAGATCGCGCCTGATGGAACCCTGTGGATGCTGTGTTCCGGCTTCGGCATCCAGCAGCGCGACCCGGCCACCGGCAAGGTGCTGACCGCCATTCCGGCAGGCGCCAGCCACGGGATCGGGGTCGGCGACCTGGAGGCGATGAAGTTCGATCACCAGGGCGTGCTGTGGGTGGCCGGTGCCGACGGGCTTGCGCGCCTGGATCGCCGTACCGGCCGCTTCGGGGCCGTGCCGGGCGTCGCACACGGCGACCGGGTGTTCGGCTTCGCGTTCGACGGCCCCGATGCACTGTGGTTGCAGCGGCTCGCCGGGCTGGAGCGCTACGCCCGGCGAGGACAGCGCTGGGTCCGGCTGGAGCAGGTCGGCAACGAGCAGGGCATTCCCAACGTGGAAGGGTCCGGGCTGGAAATCGACGAGCGCGGGCGAGTATGGCTTCCGAGCCTGCGCGGCCTGTTCCGCTGGGACCCGCGCACGCGTCAGGTACGCCGTTTCGGGCTGGCCGACGGCCTGAGCAGCCACGAGTTCGTCGACAGGGGCACCGAGCTGACCCCCGACGGCGTACTCGCGTCCACGTTGTCGGACGGAGACGTGGTGCTGATCGACACGTCGATGGGCGATCTGCCGGCGGTAAAGCCGGCCTTGCTGTGGGATCGGCCCGAAGTGCGCCGCGATGGCAGGTGGGTCGACGCGGAAACCACTTCGGGAATCGTTCTCGGGCCGGACGATCGCGAACTTCGCGTGCAGCTGCGGCTGCTCGCCTTCGACGATGTGCAGGCGAACCGCTACTTCACCAGGCTCGACGGCTACGACCGGCAATGGATCGCGCAGGGGGCCAACGGCGAGCGGATACTCGCAGGCCTGCCTCCCGGCAATTACACGCTGCGCGCCAGCGCGCTGGATGCCGCGGGCAATTCGGCCAGCGAGCAGGTGCTGCACTTCACGGTACAGCCGCCGTGGTGGCGAACGCCGGGCGCGCTGCTCGCGCTGGCCCTGGTCGCCTCGCTGCTGCTGGCGGGCGTGGCGATCGAGTATCGCGACCGCCTCAGGCGCCGGCACGCGGTGCAGCGGTCGGAACACGAGCGCGAAGTTTCGCGCGAGGCCTCGCTGGCCAAGACGAGGTTCCTGGCGACGCTCGGCCACGAGGTACGCACGCCGATGACCGGCGTGCTGGGCATGAGCGAACTGCTGCTGGGGACTGCGCTGGACCCGCAGCAACGCGGCTACACCGAGTCGATCCGTGGCGCCGGGGAACATCTGCTGCGGCTGGTGAACGACGCGCTGGATCTGGCCCGCATCGAATCGGGGAAACTCGAATTGAGCACGCAACCGTTCGATCTGCACGCCCTGGTCGCCGAGGTGGTCGCGCTAACCGCGCCGCTGGCGCAGCAGCGCGGGCTCGGGTTCGAGTGCGAGGTCGAAGCGAGCGCGCCGCGCGCGGTCGCCGGCGACAGCGTGCGCGTGCGGCAGATACTGCTCAACCTCATCGGCAACGCGGTCAAGTTCACCGAACGGGGCAAGGTCGTGCTCCGCCTGTCCGCGGCGGAGTTTTCGTTACCGGGCGGCGGCGAGGTTCCGCACGGGGTGGTTTTCCAGGTCAGCGACACCGGGCCCGGTCTCAACGAGGAGCAGTGCTCGCGGCTGTTCCGCCGCTTCGAGCAGGCCGAGGGCAGCCGCACGGCCGCCCGCTACGGCGGCAGTGGCCTGGGCCTTGCGATCTGTCAGGAGCTGGCGCGGGCGATGGGCGGCCGCATCGACGTGGACAGCGCCCCGGGCGCCGGCACCCGTTTCAGCGTGAGCCTGCCGCTGCCGCCTGCGGAACTTCCGGAACCTGCTGCCACGCAGGCGCTGCCGGGCGGACCCGGCGCATCGCTGAAACTGCTGCTGGTGGAAGACGACCCCACCGTCGCCGAAGTGGTCGTCGGACTGCTGCGTGCGCAGGGTCACCGCGTGACCCACGCGGCCCACGGGCTGGCGGCGATGACCGAGGTGGCGACCTGCGTGTTCGATGGCGCGCTGCTGGATCTGGACCTTCCCGGGTTCGACGGCTTCGCCCTGGCCCGGCAACTGCGCCTCCAGGGATTCACCCGCCCGCTGATCGCGATCACCGCCCGTGCCGACGCGGACGCGGAGCCGCACGCGATGGAGGCGGGCTTCGACAGCTTCGTGCGCAAGCCGGTTACCGGAACGATGCTGATGGAACTGCTGGAAGAATGTTTCGACTTCGCCGGAGAGGCCGCCTGAGATTCATGCGATCGCCTTCGCGGGTGCGCTGCCGAGCCGATGCGAGCCGCTTCACATTGCCCGCAGGCGGCTTCACTGGAGGCTCTTCACCCCGGCCAGCGTCTCGTACAACGACGAGCAGCAGTAAAGCCCGAGCATCGACTCAAATTTTTCCAGGTCCAGCGGCTTGGGCAGCACGCCGCTGACACGCAGGGGCTTTTCGATCTGCCCGGCGGTGGAGACGATCACCGCCACGTCGGCCGAACGCGGGTCCGCGTCCCATTCCTCCAGGAACTGGTAGCCGTCCATCACCGGCATCATGAGGTCCAGGAGGATCAGGCAGGGCGTGGTATCGGCGACCAGGTCGAGGGCCTCGCGCCCGTTTTTGGCCAGCATCACGCTGTAGCCATCGAGCGTCAGCAGATCCGACAGCACCTGGCGGATGTCGCTCTCGTCATCCACCACCATCACTAGGTTTTTCACGGTTTCTCTTGCGGGGCCGCGCTGGGAGTCGGCTGCAATGCTACACAAGCCGCTCCCTCCAAAGGTAGCCGCACCGTGAAGCTCGCGCCGGAACCGGGTGTCGAGTCCACGTTTATCGCACCGCCCATGCCCTCCACGGCCTGCCTTGAGACGAACAGCCCGAGGCCCAGGCCACCGGACCGCTGCGCCGTGGCGGCGCGCTCCAGCGGCTCGAAGATGCGGTGGTGATCCTTTTGATCGATGCCCGGCCCCTCGTCGCTCACGACCAGCACGGCGCAATCGCCTTCCACGCGCGCGCGGACGGCGATCGGCGAATTGCCACCATGGCGCACCGCATTGGACAGCAGGTTGGCGACAATCTGCTGGACCCGTAGACGGTCCCAGTGCCCGACGATGCGCTCGCGCTGGAAGCTCATCGAAAGTCTGGAAAGATCGATGCCTCCCTCGGCCGCGAGCGCCTCGCTCATCTCGCGCACGACCTCGACCAGGTCGACCGGTTCGGCGTCGATCTGCAACTCGCCGCGGCGGATGCGCACCACGTCGAGCAGCTCGGCGATCAGCCGCTTGATCCGCAGGCCCTGTCGGCGGATCGATGTGACCCGGTCCGACAGCCACGCGCGGCCCTGCTCGTCGGACACCAGTTCCGGTATCCGGCGCTCGATCAGCTGCGTCTGCAGCAGCAGGGGCGAAAGCGGCGTGCGCAACTCGTGCGAGGCCACCGAAAGGAATTCGTCGCGTACCGCGATCGCTTCGCGCGCTTCGTTGTAAAGCCGCGAATTCTCCGCCGCCACGCCGCAGCGCCTGCCGAGCTCTTCGGCCACGGCGAGGTCGCTCTCGTCGTAGCGGCGGCCCGAACCGGCGGAGGTCAGCAGGACGATGGCGCCCACGACGCGGCCGCGCGATGCCATCGGGACGATCATGCACGAGCGCGCCTGGAAGCGGTCCAGCGCGGCGGCGACGTCGGGGTGGGTCTCGGCGAGGCGCGCCAACCGCTCGCGGGTGATCTCGGGCAGAAGCTCCGACGTGCCTGTGGCAAGCACCTTCTCCACGCCACGCAACGAACCGTCGACGGCGACATTCCTGTGCACGAGCTCGCGCAGCCAGTCCTCGGGCTCTCCATCGGAGAAGTCCGGCGCGAGCTGGGCGGCCACGGTTTCCTGCCCGATGGTCATCACGCACACGTCGGCGATGATCGGCACCGACAGTCGCGTGACTTTCTGGATGGTGGCGTCGAATTCGAGCGATTCGGCCAGCAGCGTGGAGGCCTCGATCATGAAGTCGCTCAATTCCTTGGCGCGCTTCGACGCGGAAAGGTCGCGCAGGAATCCGTAGAAGATCCAGCTGCCCTCCGCCTGCAGCGGCGTCACTGTCAACTCGATCGGAAACTGCCGCCCGTCGCGATGCACCGCGGTCAGCTCGACCCGCCGGTTCAAAACCGGCCCCTCGCCGGTGCCGAGGAAACGCTCGAGCCCTGCGCGGTGCGCGTTGCGCAGGTCGTCGGGAATGATCAGTGCGTGCAGAGGGTGGCCGACCGCTTCCTTGAGGCTCCATCCGAACATGTGTTCTGCGCGTTGGCTCCAGTCGATGGTCACGCCGCGGGCATCCATGCCGATGACCGCGTCCAGCGCGTTGTCCAGGACGGAGCGGATCCTCAGTTCGCTCGCGCGCACCGACTGCGCCATCGTCGCCATCGCCGAGGAAAGCACCCTGACTTCCTCAGGGCCGCCGTTGGGGAAGGGGCTGTCGAAATCGCCGGCCTCCAGCGCCTGCGCGCGGGCGGTGAGCGCCATCAGCGGGCGCGCGGTCCTCTGGGCGAGCAGCAACGCACCGAGCACCCCGGCGATGGTGAACAAGGAACCGAACAGCACGATGCGCTGCGTCACGTCGGTCGAGACGTGGCTTCCAAACACGTTCTCGAAGGCGATCCAGGCGATCCCGGCGACGACCGCCGTCAACAGGACGAAAGTGAACAGGGCCCACCGCGCCGTGACGGTGCCGATCGACTGGCGTAGCTTGCGCGGGGATTTCACGGCTGCAGTCCCACAGGTGCGAGGTCCGGGTTGAGGATAGCAAGCCCTCGCGTGCTCATCGCAGCGACGGCATCAGCGCGCGCTGAGCTCGTGCACCGCGTCCACCAGGGCGCCTACGTGCTCGGGCTGCATGTCGGGCGAAAGTCCGTGGCCCAGGTTGAACACGTGCCCTTCGCGCGAGCCGCCGTTGCCGTGGCGATAGTCGTCGAGCGCACGGCCGACCTCGCGGCGGATCGCCCCGGGCTGCGCATACAACGTGACCGGGTCGAGGTTGCCTTGGATCGCGACCTTGCCGCCGATGCGGCGGGCCACCTCCCCGAGCCCCACCGTCCAGTCGACACCGACGCCTTCGGCGCCGCTGGCGGCGAGTTCCTCGATGTAGGGGTCGTTGCCCTTGCCGAACAGGATCAGCGGCGCGCGAGCGGCGCCGTCGCCACGCGGCAGTTCGGCGGCGATGCGCTGCAGGTAGCGCAGCGAAAACTCGCGGTACATCGACGGCGACAGCACGCCGCCCCAGGTGTCGAACACCTGCAGCGCCTGCGCGCCGGACCGATGCTGCGCGTGGAGGTAGGCGATGACCGCGTCGGTGACGACGCCCAGGAGGCGGTGCATCGCCGCGGGCTCGTTCAACGCGAGCGATTTGACCTTCGCGTAGTTGGCGCTGCCGCCGCCCTCGATCATGTAGCAGGCCAGCGTCCACGGGCTGCCGGAAAAGCCGATCAGCGGCACGCTGCCGGCCAGTTCGCGGCGAACGGTGCTGACCGCGTCCATGACATAGCGCAGTTCGCGGTCCATGTCCGGGACGGCGAGGCGGTCGATGTCGGCGGCGTTGCGGATCGGGTTGGCGAACTTCGGTCCTTCGCCTTCGACGAAGTACAGGCCCAGGCCCATCGCGTCGGGCACGGTGAGGATGTCCGAAAACAGGATCGCCGCATCCAGCGGAAACCGTCGCAGCGGCTGCAGCGTGACCTCGCAGGCGAGTTCCGGGTTCATCGCCAGCTTGAGGAAACTGCCGGCCGCCGCGCGCGTGGCGCGGTATTCCGGCAGGTAGCGGCCGGCCTGCCGCATCAGCCACACCGGGGTGCGGTCGACCGGCTCGCGACGCAGGGCGCGCAGGAAACGGTCGTTGCGCGGCGACGCTGCCGCGGGGTCGGAAGTGTCGTGCTCGGTGCTCGTCATTGCGTGGAGGTCCGTGGGGCGTGATCGCGTGGCGCGGGCGGCGGCGCTGGAAGCGCGGGGTCGATGTCGTTGGCGCGGGCGGGATGGCGAGTGCGCGCCCGGTGCGGGGCGGCGGTCATCGTGGCGCGTCGGCACCCTGTACGAACATCAACTGGAAGCCGCGCTTGAGTTGCTGGTCGCGGGCGTGTTCCAGCGCGGTGAAGGCACTGGCCTGATCGAGGAACTGCTCGCGACGGACCTGGCTGCGCCCTCCGACCAGCCCGGTTTCGCGCACCAGTGTCCAGCCGCCCAGCAGATCGGGCTGCAGCATCAGTTGCACGAAGCGTGGCGCTTCGGGGCCGTCGGGTCGTTGCTGCAGGAACATGCGCATAGGCCGGGGATTGTAAGGCGCGCGGCGTTCGCTCGCCGCCTCAGTCGGCCGCCAGCACCGCCAGCACGTCCCGATCGGCGACCCCCGCGACGATGCGCCCCTTGCCGGCGCCTTTCCAGAGCACGAAGCGAAGCCCGGCCGCGTCGGCTTTCTTGTCCAGGCGCATGCGCGCGAGCAGGGCCGCGGGCGCCAGTCCGGCGGGCAGCGCGACCGGCAGTCCGAACCGCTGCAACAGGCGGCGCAGGCGCAGGGTGGCCGCGGGGGGCGCCAGCCCGAGCGAGGCCGACATGCGCCCGGCCAGGACCATCCCCACCGCCACCGCTTCGCCATGATTGAGGCTGTCGCGGCCGTTGCCTGCGTAGCCCTGTTCGGCTTCGATGGCATGGCCGAAGGTATGTCCGAAATTCAGCAGGGCGCGGTCGCCCTGCTCGAACGGATCGCGCGCGACCACGTCGGCCTTGAACCGGCAGCTGCGGGCGATGGCCTCGGCCAGTGCGGCATCCTCGCGCGCGAGCAGCGCATCGGCATGCTCGTCGAGCCAGTCGAGGAAGCCGGCATCGAAGATCGCGCCGTACTTGACCACCTCGGCCAGCCCCGCGCGCAGCTCGCGCTCGGGCAGGCTGCGAAGCGTGGCCGTGTCGGCGACCACCGCGCGCGGCGGGTGAAATGCACCCACCAGGTTCTTCCCCGCGGGAAGGTCCACGGCGGTCTTGCCGCCGACGGAAGAGTCGACCATCGCCAGCAGTGTCGTGGGCAACTGCACCACGTCGATCCCGCGCATCCAGCAGGCGGCGGCGAAGCCGGCAAGATCGCCCACCACGCCGCCGCCCAGTGCAATCACGCACGCGTCGCGTGTTGCCCCGAGCGTCGCCAGCGCATCGAGCGCATCGCCGAAGCAGGCGAGGGTCTTGTGATCTTCGCCGGCGGGCATGGTGAAACGTGCCAGTTGCAGTTCCGGCCGGGCCGCACGCAAGGCTGCTTCGACCCGCTCGGCGTAGATCGGGGCGACGTTGCTGTCGCTGGCGATCAGCGCGTGGCGCCCGCGCAGCGCGGACGCGAGCAGCAATCCGTCGTCCAGCAGGCCCGGGCCGATGCTGATCGCGTATGGCCGGGTGCCGTCGACTTCGAGCACGCGCGCGCCGCTCATGCGGTGGCACCGCGCTGCCACCGCGTCTGCAGCACCCGCGCCAGTTCCGCAGTCGCCTCTTCGGCGCACAGGTGCCCGGTATCGAAGCGCAGATCGGCCGTCTCGGCGTACAGCGGTTCGCGCGCCAGCGCCAGTTCCTCCAGTACGGCGTCGCGGTCCTCGCGCGCGAGCAACGGCCGGGTCGTATCGCGCGCCAGGCGTTCGAGTTGCTGTTGCGGCGACACGTGCAGGTGCACCACGAAGCCTCGAGTGCGCAGGAGTTGGCGGTTGTCCGCGTCGAGCACCGCGCCCCCGCCGGTCGCAAGCACCAGCCCCTCCCCGGCGAGGAGCTCGCGCAGGATGGCGCGCTCGCGCGCGCGGAAGCCGGCTTCGCCCTCACACGCGAAAATCGTGGCGACGCTGGCGCCGGTGCGCTGCTCGATCTCGCGATCGGCATCGGTCAGCCGCAACCCGCAGCGTTCGGCCAGGCGGCGGCCGATGCAGGATTTTCCCGCACCCATCGGGCCGATCAGGATCAGGTTGGCGGCGGGGTTCATGGCGACGATTGTAATCAGCCGCCGCGTCGAGCGGACCTGCTCGATCCGGCTTCACGATGCGGCACCTTCACGGCCGGTCGCCTACGTTTGCCCGACCAGCGAGAAACGTCCGCAAAACTCAGGAGCAAGCCTCATGGCCGTAGCGAAGATCATCGAAATCAAGGCCTCGTCCCCCACGAGCATGGAAGATGCGGTCGCCAGCGGCCTGCGCAAATGCGCCGAGACGGTGAAGGACATCCAGGGCGCGTACGTGCAGGAAACCACCGTGCAGACCGACGAGCAGGGCAACATCCGCGAGTGGCGGGTGAACCTGAAGGTCACGTTCCTGGTGAAGTGAGCCCCTCGTGTCAGGACCGGCGCAAGCGGTACGCCGCCGCACCGGTCTGCGACACGACGCGTTCAATACGGCCGGCGCTGCGCGTCCACCCGCCGGGTGACATCGGCGATGTGCGGCAGGTGTTTCCACGCCTGACGGCTGACGCGCTCGAAGAACTGCACGAAATGCTCGACCTGCGCGCGACTCATCGTCGTGCGCGTCGGATGCAGCGCCTGCAGGGTCTCCTCCTGTTGCCAGCGCCAGCCCGACACCATCTCGAAGCCGGGCCCGTGCAGCCACAGCAGCCGGCCCAGGCGCGCCCACAACGGCGGGTAATCACGGGCCAGCGCGGCGTTGCACCAGGCGCGCCAGACGCCGTCGGGATCCTGCTCGCGCTCCAGTGTGTTGATCGGCTCGCGTAGGGCCTCCCCGTCTTGTGGTGGGGTCTTCAGGAACCATCCCTCGAACACCACCAGGTCCACTTCCCCAGTCGATGGCCAACGCGCCTTCGGCAGGCGGCGATCGGAAATCTTGTCGAACCGCGGAAGCCTGGTGGCAGTTCCTTCGCGGAGCTTGTCGAGCGTTTCGCAGGCAAGCGCCACGTCGTGGCTGCCCGGCGGTCCGCGCGTGGACAGAAGCGGGTGCACCGTGCGCCCCAGGCGCAGGCGGTCGCGCCTGCCCAGATAGAAGTCGTCGATCGACAGCGCCACCGCACGCAGCCGTTTTCGCGCGCAAGCGCGATCACCTGCGTCGCCAGCGTCGACTTGCCGGTGCCCTGCAGTCCGGCGATTCCGTAGACGCGACTGCCGTGGTACAGCGCGTCCTGGAGCACTGCTTCGACGAAGCCGGGACGATAGCCGCGCGCTGCGCTGCCCGCACCGTCGGTCGATGCGGCCGGGAGGGCGTGACCGGAGGATCCGGGGTGCAGCGGCGGCGTCATCGGCCCACAATAACCTAATGACTACACCCGCCCTGTTGTCCGAAGCCCATGCCACGTTCGCGAAACTGTTCGAGGAAGCGCGCGCGACCGACGAGCCCGATCCGACCGCGATGACCGTCGCCACCGCAGGACTGGACGCGCGGCCATCGGCGCGCGTCGTGCTGCTCAAGGCCGTGGACGTGCGCGGCTTCGTCTTTTACACGCACCTGGAAGGCCGCAAGGGACGCGAGCTGCAGGCCAATCCGCACGCTGCGCTGCTGTTCCACTGGCCGCGGGTCCGCAACGGCGTGCAGGTGCGCGCGGAAGGGCCGGTGGAAACGGTGAGCGACGCGGAAGCCGACACCTACTTCGCCTCGCGTCCGCGCGGCAGCCAGATCGGCGCCTGGGCCTCGCAGCAGTCCGAGACGCTCACGGCGCGGGAAGAGTTCGACCGGCGCGTGGCGAAAGTCGAACAGGAGTTCGAAGGGCGCCAAGTGCCGCGTCCGCCGCGCTGGACCGGCCTGCGGATACGCCCGCAACGCATCGAGTTCTGGTACGGCGCGCAATTCCGCCTGCACGAGCGCTGGCTTTACGAAGCCGATGCGGCGGGGGAATGGTCCAAGCGGATGTTGTATCCGTGAAGGGGGGCGGGGAGGGTGAGGCGGTGTGGTGAAGCGGGAATGGGGAACTGATGCGTCGCGGGGGCGGGTTTCCGCGCGATGGCCGAGGCGCGGCGGTTCCAAGGCGGGGAGGTGGAGCGGGAACGGGGAGTTGAAGCATCGGCGACAGCGAGGTTCCGCCACCGCGGGCGTGCTCCGTTTCGACCTTGTATTCGTCCGTGCGACTCTTCAGTTGCCCATTCCCGCTTTTCCTGCGCGCCTCATCCTCCCCGCCTTTGAGATTTCCCGTCCGCCATGACCGGCCCCCAACGCATCGTCTGTCTGACCGAAGAACCCACCGAGACGCTGTACGCGCTCGGTGAGCAGGACCGGATCGTGGGCATCAGTGGCTTCACGGTGCGGCCGCCGGTCGCGCGGCGGGAGAAGCCGAAGGTCAGTGCGTTCACCAGCGCCAGGATCGAGGAGATCCTGAAGCTGAAGCCGGACTTCGTGGTCGGGTTCTCCGATATCCAGGCCGACATCGCCGCGGCGCTGATCAAGCGCGGTGTCGAGGTCTGGATCAGCAACCATCGCAGTGTCGAGGGCATCATCGATTACGTGCGGCGGCTGGGCGCGCTGGTGGGCGTGGCGCAGCGCGCCAACGATTACGCCGACCGGTTGCGGCGCGGGCTCGACGAGGTGGCCGACGAGGCGGCGCGGATGCCGCGGCGGCCGCGGGTGTATTTCGAGGAATGGGACGAGCCGATGATCAGCGGCATCCAGTGGGTGGCCGAACTGGTGCGGATCGCAGGCGGGGACGACATCTTCCCGGAACGCGCCGCCGAATCGCTGGCGCTGCAGCGGATCCTGGAAGATCCCTCCGAGGTGGTGCGCCGTGCGCCGGACATCATCCTGGGCTCGTGGTGCGGCAAGAAGTTCCGTCCGGAAAAGGTCGCCGCGCGTGCGGGTTGGGACGCAATCCCCGCGGTCCGGGACGGCCAATTGCACGAGATCAAGTCGCCGATCATCCTGCAGCCCGGGCCGGCCGCATTGACCGATGGTGTGCAGGCGATCGCGGCAGTGATCAAGGCCTGGTCGCGCGGCGCATGACGCAGGAATCCTGCGCCGCCGGCCAATCCGCAATGCTCGCGTAGAACGAAGATTTTCTTCACACCGTGTGTGGCATACCGAGCCATCCCCCCGAGAAGGAGCGCTGCCATGCTCCGCAAGTTCATCGTCACTCCGATCCTGATTCTCGCGCTGGCGCTGCCCGGTTTCAGCGGCCAGGCCATGGCGGGGGTGATCAGCACCCAGGCGGCGCTTTCGGCCGAAATGCGCGGTGCCCGCGAGACCCAGGTCCGCGGCGCGCTCGCCCGCGACGACGTGCGCCAGGCCATGCAGCAGATGGGTGTGGATC
>JALYOG010000089.1 GCA_030856985.1 Pseudomonadota bacterium
GCCGCACGCTCGCGCTGCAGCTTTGCGAGCTTCGCCTTGATCTGCGGCATCACCGCCAGTGCGGCACGCTCGCCTTCCAGGATCGCGTTGTTGCGCTGCTCGAAATCGGTCGGGCCGATGTCGAGCACGGCGGGGCGGATCACCACGTCGGCGCGCGCCAGTTCCTGCTCGCCGAGCTTCTGGCCCATGATCGCGATCGACTGGTTGACGTTGCCCAGCAGGCTGCCCGGCGTCCTTCCGGAGGCCTTGGTGGAGATGTCGACCGCGATCACGAAGTCGGCGCCCAGCTGGCGCGCGGCGTCGACCGGCACCGGGCTGACGATGCCGCCGTCGACGTAGTGCCACTTGCCGATCGCGACCGGCTCGAACACGCCGGGCACGCTGCTGGACGCGCGGACCGCCTGCCCGGTGTTGCCGCGCGTGAAGACGGTGCGCTGCCCGGTTTCCAGTTGCGTGGCCACCGCGGCGAATGGCTTGGACATGCGTTCGATCGGGCGATTGCCGACCAGGCCGTTGACGTAGTCCTGCAGCTTCTGGCCCTTCATCACGCCTCCGGAAAACAGGCTCACGTCGCGGATGCTGGATTCGTCGAGCGCGACCGCATGCTGCTGCATCCTGAACGCGTCCATGCCGCTGGCGTACATCGCGCCGACGACACTGCCGGCGCTGGTGCCGGACACCACGACCGGGCGGATGCCGCTGGCCTCGAGCATCTTGATCACGCCGATATGGGCGAAACCCTTGGCCGCGCCGCCGCCCAGGGCGACGCCGACGGGGATCTCCGGGGGGGGTTGCGGCGCGGCGGCCGTGGGCTTGGCGGCCGGTGGCGTGGGCCGGACGTTGTCGGTGCACGCGCCGAGCAGTGCGCTGAACATCAGCAGGGGCAGCAGGCGCGAGGCGGATCGATGGATCATCGGCAAGGGATCTTCAGCACGTGGACGGGTCAGGATAGCGGCCGCAGCTGGAACGGGGCTGCACCGCGCTCGGCGGAAGAGCGCCCCCACCCCAGCGCTCCCCCGCGCCCGAAGCAAGTCCCCTTGGGGGATAAACGGGGGAGCCAGAAGCTTCGGCTCGACCGCCGCGCGCGTCAGCGGGCCAGCCGGCCGTCCACGAGGCTCTGCACCACCGACGCATCGGCCAGCGTGCTGGTGTCGCCGAGCTGGTCGGCCGGCAATTCCGCGGCACCCGCCTCGGCGATCTTGCGCAGGATCCGCCGCATGATCTTGCCCGAGCGCGTCTTCGGCAGGCCCGGCGCCCACTGCAGGTGGTCGGGCGTGGCGATCGGCCCGATCTCCCGGCGCACGTGCGACACCAGTTCCTGGCGGAGTTCGTCGCTCGGCGCCTCGTCGTTGAGCAGCGTCACGTAGGCGTAGATGCCCTGTCCCTTGAGGTCGTGCGGGAAGCCGACCACGGCCGCTTCGGCCACCTTCGGATGCGACACCAGCGCGCTTTCGACTTCGGCCGTGCCGATCCTGTGGCCGCTGACGTTGATCACGTCGTCGACGCGGCCGGTGATCCAGTAGTAGCCATCGGCGTCGCGACGGCAGCCATCGCCGGTGAAATAGCTTCCGGGATAGGTGCGGAAGTAGGTGTCGATGAAACGCTGGTGGTCGCCGTACACGCTGCGCATCTGGCCCGGCCAGGAGTCCTTGAGGATCAGGTTGCCCTCGGCCGCGCCTTGCAACTCGTTGCCGTCGGCATCCACCAGCGCCGGCAACACGCCGAAGAAAGGTTTCGTGGCGGATCCGGGCTTGAGCGCGGTCGCCCCCGGCAGCGGCGTGATCAGGATGCCGCCGGTCTCGGTCTGCCACCAGGTGTCCACGATCGGGCAGCGGCTGTCGCCGACCACCTCGAAGTACCAGCGCCAGGCTTCGGGATTGATCGGCTCGCCGACCGTTCCCAGCAGCCGCAGCGACTTGCGCGACGTGCGCCGCACCGGGCCGTCGCCCTCGCGCATCAGCGCGCGGATCGCCGTGGGCGCGGTGTAGAAGATGCTGACGCGGTGGCGGTCGATCACCTCCCAGAAGCGCGACGCGTCCGGATACGTCGGCACGCCCTCGAACACCAGCGAGGTGGCGCCGTTGGCGAGCGGGCCGTAGACGATGTAGCTGTGACCGGTGATCCAGCCGACATCGGCCGTGCACCAGTAGACGTCGTCGGCTCGCAGGTCGAACACCGCCTCGTGGGTGTAGCTGGCGTACACCAGATAACCGCCGGTGGTGTGCAGCACGCCCTTGGGTTTGCCGGTGCTGCCCGAGGTGTAGAGGATGAACAGCGGATCCTCGGCGTTCATGCGCTCGGGTTCGCATTCGTCGGGCTGGCTGTCGACCACCGCGTCGTACCAGCGGTCGCGCGGCATCTGCATGTCGACCGCGCCGCGGGTGTGGCGCACCACCAGCACCGTTTCCACCGAATGGGTGCCGGGCAGTTGCAGCGCGGCGTCGACGTTGGCCTTCAGCGGCACCTTTTTGCCGCCGCGCAGGCCCTCGTCGGCGGTGATGATCAACTTGCTGCCGCAATCGGCGATGCGATCGGCGATCGAGTGCGGGGCGAAGCCGCCGAAGACCACCATGTGGATCGCGCCGATGCGCGCGCACGCGAGCATCGCGACCACCGCTTCGGGAATCATCGGCAGGTAGATCGTGACGCGATCGCCCTTGCGCACACCCAGGCGCCGCAGCGCGTTGGCAAGCCGGCACACGCGGGCGTGCAGTTGCCGGTAGCTGATGTGCTCCGGCGGCAAGCCCGGATCGTCGTGCTCGAAGATCAGCGCGGTCCTGTCGCCGCGTTCGGCCAGGTGGCGGTCGAGGCAGTTGACGCTCGCGTTGAGCTCGCCGTCGGCGTACCAGCGGATGCGGAAGTCGTCGACCGCGAAGCTCACGTCCTTGATCCGCGTCGGCGGTTCGATCCAGTCGAGCCGCTCGCCGACGCCGGCCCAGAACGCCTCGGGACTGGCCAGCGACTGCGCGTAGAGGCGTTCGTAATCGGCGGCCCGGATGCGGGCATGTTCGGCAAACGCCGCGTCGATCGGCTGGGCGGCGGGCTGGTCCATGGCGAGCTCCGTGCGGCTTGGCGAGGGCGCCAGTGTGCCGCATGGATTCGTTGTTCGCGTCAGGCCGACTGCGCGGACTGCGACGGGTGCGGACATCGTCGGCGCGGCGGCGGCAACGGGAGCGTTCCCGCGCCCGGCCGGGCGGCGATACCATGCTCGCTGCGGATGGATCCAGGAAGGCCCGGCGTCGAAGGCTTCCTTCCATCGCGCCCGAACTTGCAAACGCAGATTCTCCCGGGGGCTTTAGAATGTCGACGACCACAGCCACTGCGTCCCAAGCGGGGTCTGCGCTTACCAGCGGCCATCGCAAGGTGATCCTGGCCTCCAGCCTCGGCACCGTGTTCGAGTGGTACGACTTCTATCTCTACGGCTCGCTGGCCGCGATCATCGCCGCGCAGTTCTTCAGCGGCGTCAACGAGACCACCGGTTTCATCTTCGCGCTGCTCGCGTTCGCGGCCGGCTTCGCGGTGCGTCCGTTCGGCGCGCTGGTGTTCGGGCGCATGGGCGACATGGTCGGCCGCAAGTACACGTTCCTGGTGACCATCGTGATCATGGGCGTGTCGACGTTCCTGGTCGGGGTGCTGCCGAACTACGCCAGCGTCGGCATCGCCGCGCCGATCATCCTGGTGGTGCTGCGCATGCTGCAGGGCCTGGCGCTGGGCGGCGAATACGGCGGCGCGGCCACCTACGTCGCCGAACACGCGCCGCAGGGCAAGCGTGGGCTGTACACCAGCTTCATCCAGACCACCGCCACGGTGGGTCTGCTGCTGTCGTTGATCGTGATCCTCGGCGTGCGCGAAGCGGTCGGCGCGGAGGCATTTGCGGACTGGGGCTGGCGCATCCCGTTCCTGCTGTCGATCGTGCTGCTGGCAATCTCGGTGTGGATCCGCATGCAGCTGAGCGAGTCGCCGCTGTTCCAGGAGATGAAAAGCCAGGGAAAATTGTCCAAGGCGCCGCTGACCGAGAGCTTCTTCTCGCGCAACGGCCGCGTCGTGCTGCTGGCGTTGCTGGGTGCCACCGCGGGGCAGGCGGTGGTCTGGTACGCGGGGCAGTTCTACGCAATGTACTTCCTGACCCAGTCGCTGAAGGTGGACCCGACCACGACGTGGCTGATGATCGGTGCGGCACTGATCATCGGCACGCCGTTCTTCGTGTTCTTCGGCTGGCTGTCGGACAGGATCGGCCGCAAGAAGATCGTCATGGCCGGTTGCCTGATCGCCGCGCTGACTTATTTTCCGCTGTTCAAGGCACTCACCCACTACGCCAACCCGGCGATCGCCGAGGCGGCGCAGAGCCATCCGGCAGTCGTGATCGCCGATCCGGACACCTGCAGTTTCCAGTTCGATCCGGTCGGCAGGAAGAAGTTCACCAGTTCATGCGACATCGCCGCCGCGGCACTGGCCAAGGCCGGCGTGCCGTACCAGGTGCAGGCGGCCCCGGGGGGAAGCGTCGCGGCGGTGATGATCGGCCAGACCCGAATCGAAAGCTACGAAGCCACCGGGCTTGCACCCGACGTGGCCTCGGAGCGGGCGAGTGCGTTCGGGGATCCGCTCAATCGCGCGCTGATGGTCGCCGCCTACCCCGAAAAGGCCGACGACGCGCGCATCGACAAGCCGATGGTGATCCTGATCCTGACGATCCTGGTGCTGTACGTGACCATGGTCTATGGGCCGATCGCGGCGTGGCTGGTCGAGCTGTTCCCGACCCGCATCCGCTACACGTCGATGTCGCTGCCGTATCACATCGGCAATGGCTGGTTCGGCGGATTCCTGCCCACGATCGCCTTTGCGCTGGTGGCGGCGACGGGCAACATCTATTACGGCCTGTGGTATCCGGTGGCGATCGCGCTGATGAGCTTTGTGATCGGAACGCTGTTCCTGCGCGAAACCAGCGATGTGGATATCACGTCGTAGACCGTTTTAGGGCTGTCCGCGAAGGACGCGAAAAAAAACGCGAAAACGGCAGGGGCTGGTGCGCTGCTTTCCGGGTGCTTCACGCAATGGAGTAGATGGATTCTGTGCCGTGGCTCGCCTGGCGAGGTGTCGGCTCCCCTCTCCATCGGGAGAGTGGGGGTGAGGGTTCGGTTTAGCGCGGATCTCCAGGATCGAAGAGGTCACGCCTGGTCCAGGTGAGCGGCTTGTCGTTGACCCCGTGCTCCGAACCCTCACCCGATGGGAGAGGGTGGCTCAGGCATCGCAATGCGCTCCCCGGCGATTCACTGTTCGCGTGAAATTTTTTTAACTTTTCTGCTCTCATTTCGCGCTCTTCGCGTCCCTCGCGGACCACTGCCAGCAGATCACTGCGGCGGCGCCGCCAGTTCCCGTGCATCGAGGTGGCCATCGCGATTGCGGTCCTGGCGGCTGAATGCGGCCGCGAGCGATGCGCGATGTGCGGCCAGGCTCACCGGGCGACCGCGCCCGCCGGGCAGTTCGGACGCGGTCAGGACGCCATCGCCGTCGCGGTCCATGCGTTGGAACCCGTAGCCCATCCACGCCTGGTACTCGTCCAGCGAAACGCGGCCGTCGCGATCGTGATCCATGCGGTCCACGTAGTCGCTGGTGGCGGTCACCTGGGCGGCGGCCGGGGCCGGAGCCGCGGCCAGGCCTGCCACGGTCAGGCAGGCGAACACAGCGGCCAGCAGGGCGGGCCGGGGCGCAGGCCGCGGGCGGTGTCCGGTCAAGCGCGTGCCGGCACGAGCGCGTAACCCTTGAGCCGCAGGGAAAACGCCTCCAGCGCCTGAATGCCGCTGGCTTCGGCTTCCGCGCACCACGCGTGCAGCTTGTGCAGAGTCGCCTGCGCGTCGTGCGAACGGTCGTCGAGCACCTGCGCGAGCCGTTGCCGGTATTCGGCGACGGTCGCCATGCGCGGGCGCTCCGCGATCCACGCCTGCAGGCGCGCACGGGTCTCGCCATCGAGCCAGCGCCCATCGTCGGCCAGGCCCTTGCGCATCTTCCGCGGCAGCAGCGCCCGGGCCCGCGCGCCCACCTGCGTGGCTTCCTCGCGCAGGGCGGCCAGCGTGACGCAGCGGTAGTAGTCGGTCATCGCCTGGAAGCGGATCGCCAGCAGCGCCTTGAGCGTCTCGCCGTCGGGCATGGCGATGTTCGGCCGCACGTCCAGCGCGGGCGCCACGCGCAGCACCTTCGCCAGCCCGACCTTCTCCAGCAGCTGCAGCGTGCTCCAGCCGATGTCGAACTCGAAGCGGCGCAGCGCGAATTTCGCCGAACTCGGGAATGCGTGGTGGTTGTTGTGCAGTTCCTCCCCTCCGATCCAGATGCCCCACGGGATCAGGTTGGTGGAGGTGTCGGCCGTCTCGAAATTGCGGTAGCCCCACCAGTGGCCCAGGCCGTTGACCACGCCGGCGGCCCAGAACGGAATCCAGGCCATCTGCAGCGCCCAGATCGCCACGCCGGCGAAGCCGAACAGCGCGAAGCTGACGAACAGCAGCACGGTCGGGCCCATCGTGGCGTGCGGGGTGTACAGGTGACGCTCGATCCAGTCGTCGGGGCAGCCCTTGCCGTACTTCTCGATCGACGCGCGGTCGTCGCGCGCTTCGCGGTAGAGCTCCACACCGCGCCAGAACACCGTGCCGATGCCCTTGACCTGTGGGCTGTGCGGATCTTCCTCGGTCTCGCACTTGGCGTGATGCTTGCGGTGGATCGCCGCCCACTCGCGCGTGATCATGGAGGTGGTCAACCACGTCCAGAAGCGGAAGAAATGCGCCAGCGCGGGATGGAAATCCACCGCGCGATGGGCCATCGAGCGGTGCAGGTAGAGCGTCACGGCGAAAATCGTGAGCTGCGTGGCGACCAGCAGGTAGATCAGCAGACCGACCCAGCCGGCCTGCAGCAGGCCGCCGGCGAGAAAGTCGAGCGGGGAAGCGGGCATTGCGGACTCCGTGGATAACATGGGCGGGCAAGCGATGCCCATGCGAATGATGCCACCGGTGGACCTGGCGCCGCTGTGCGGCTGCCCGCAGGGGCCCGCGGCGTTCAGGCTGGCGACCGGACACGAGGCGGCGCAGGCGTTCATCCGCCGCAACCGTTCGGCGCGGCCACCGCGGCTAAGATCAGCCGATGCCGGAACTGCCCGAGGTCGAAACCACGCGTGCCGGACTGGCGCCGCACCTGCTGGGCCGCCGGGTCGTCGCAGCCACGCTGAGGCGCGCCGACCTGCGCTGGCCGATCGCCCCGGAAATATCCGAAGTGCTGCCCGGGCAGCGCATCCTCGCGGTGCGTCGGCGCGCCAAATACCTGCTGATCGACACCGCCGCCGGCAGCGCCCTGCTGCACCTGGGCATGTCGGGCAGCCTGCGCGTCCTGCCCGCGGACACGCCGCTGCGAGCCCACGATCACGTCGACCTGCTGCTCGATGCGCCGCCTGGCACGGACGGGACGGGCCGGGTGCTCCGCTTCAACGATCCGCGCCGCTTTGGCTGCCTGCTGTGGCAGGGACCGGGGGAGCAGCATCCGCTGCTGGCCGGTCTGGGCCCGGAGCCCCTCTCCGATCCGGCCCAGAGCGATGGCCGGCCCTTCGATGCCGAGCATCTGTTTGCCCTGAGCCGTGGTCGCAGCGCGCCGGTGAAGACGTTCTTGATGGATCAGCGCGTTGTGGTCGGGGTGGGCAACATCTACGCCGCCGAGGCGCTGTTCATGGCCGGCGTGGCGCCCCATCGCGCTGCCGGGAAAGTGTCGCTTCCGCGCTACGCGCGGCTGGTTTCCGCGGTCACCTCGATCCTCTCGCACGCGGTCCGGCGCGGCGGCACCACGCTGCGGGATTTCATCAGCCCCGACGGCGCACCGGGCTATTTCGAGCAGGAACTGTCGGTATATGGCCGCGGCGGGGAGCCCTGCAGGCGCTGCGGCGCCGCGCTGCGGCAGTCGCCGATCGGCCAGCGTGCATCCGTGTGGTGTCCCCGGTGCCAGCGCTGAACGGGGCTGAACGGGTATACAGCGCGTGACTTCTCCTCCTCACGGAGCTGTGCGGATTCGTCACGTCTAATTGATACGCGGGCCCGATAACCCCGCATCGCTGCAGTGGGAGACAGGATTGTCGACGGGGCAGACATAACCTTGATGCTCGAAGCTGCGCGCGAAGGCGACCGCGGCGCTCCGGATGACGTGCTGGCGACGCTCTACCACGAGCTGCACACGATGGCGCGACGGCAGCTGGCGGGACAGCACGGGCGTACGCTCGATGCCACGGCGCTGGTCCACGAAGCTTATCTGAAGCTCGCCGGCCGCCGCGAAGCGAAATTCGACGATCGCGCGCACTTTTTCGCGTATGCGGGCTCGGCGATGCGCAGCGTCGTGATCGACTACGCACGCCAGCGGCTTGCGCAGAAGCGCGGCGGAGACCTTCACCGGGTCACCGATCTCCCGCAGGACCTCGAAGGCGGCACGCGCCTGCAACAGGCGCAACCCGAAGGCGGCGTGGTGGTGCGGGAGGTCCTGAGCATCCAGGAGGCATGCGAGATGCCGCCGTCCGACACGCTCGCCGGCTCCAGGTGAGCTGCCGGGTCGCGTCCGGCCGCGATCAGTCCTGGTCCGATGCTCGCTGCAGCGGCGGCAGCTCCAGCGGTGCCTGCATCGGTTCCAGTGCGCCGCCTTCGCCGCGCATCACCTTCTTGTACTCGGCGCGCGACACCGACAGGTAACGCTCGTTGCCGCCGATCTCCACCTGCGGACCGGCGCTCACCGCGCGGCCCTGCGGATCGACGCGCAGGTTCATCGTTGCCTTCGCGCCGCTGTGGCAGATCGTCTTGATCTCGCTGATCTCGTCGGCCCAGGCAAGCAGATACTGGCTGCCTTCGAACAGCTCGCCGCGGAAGTCGGTGCGCAGCCCGTAGCAGAGCACCGGGATACGCAGCGCATCGACGATCTCGGTCAGTTGCCAGACCTGCGCCTTGCCCAGGAACTGCGCCTCGTCCACGAGCACGCAGTGCAGGGTCCCGCTTGCGGCGATGTCGGCGCGTACCAGCGCCTCCAGGTCGTCCTGCGGGTCGAACGCCAGGCCCTGTGCCCGCAGCCCGATCCTCGACGCCACCACGCCGCGGCCATCGCGGTGATCCAGCCGGGGCGTGAGCAGGGCCACGCGCATGCCGCGCTCGCGGTAGTTGTGCGCCGACTGCAGCAGGGTCGTGGTCTTGCCGGCGTTCATCGCCGAGTAGTAGAAATAGAGCTTGGCCATGCGCGCAGTCTAGCCGCGCGCCGGCGCCGGTAGTGCCGCCGGAGAACACGGCCGCAGCGCCAGCCACCTGCGGGCGGCTCCTATAATGGGG
>JALYOG010000062.1 GCA_030856985.1 Pseudomonadota bacterium
CGCAGGTCCTCTGCGTCCGGGCGGCCTACTTCCCTGTTGGGGCCTCCTGCCCTGGTCCGGCAGCCTCCTGCTGCAGCTCGACGGCCAGCGGGCGTCCCTGCCCCTGGCGGTGATCGTCAGCGCTTGGGAGCGCTCGCCGGGCGGGTGCCCGCCGGGCGCGGGGCCTTGGCGGTGGCGGCCTTGGCGGTGACAGCCTTCGAGGCGGCAGCGCCGCCGAAGGCGATGCGGTCGCGATTCTTCTCGACCGTCTTCAGACCGACGCCCTTGACCAGGGCCAGTTGCTCGGCGCTGCGGAAGGCGCCGTTGGCCTTGCGGTGGGCGACGATGGCGTCGGCCTTGGCCGGTCCGATGTTGACCAGCACCCGGTCGATGGTGGCGGCGTCGGCGGTATTGATGTTGACCTTCTCGGCGGCCAGCGCGTTGCCGGCCAGCAGCAACGACAGGACCAGGGACTGGGCGATCAGTGCGAAAGACTTCATGGCGATACTCCTGAAAGGACGAAGCGGTGGATTCCGTTCCGCACGGGAGCCGGTGGCTCGCCGTGAGAGAAGTGTCCGCCTCGCGCCGCGCCGGCCCCATCGCCGGACGCGCCGTCGCAGGAGCGGTCGATGACGCACGCGGGGATAGGAAAAGTCCTACCCCGGCCGGCGCGGTAAACTGCGGCTCCCATCGCTCAAGGTCCCGCCATGGCTGCCAAAGCAATCGACTCCGCCCTCATCCAACGGTTCGTCGACGACAAATGGGACGCCGAAATCGTGCCGCAGCTGGTGGAATACATCGCGATTCCCAACAAGTCGCCGATGTTCGATGCCGACTGGGTCGAGCACGGCTACATGGAGGCGGCGGTCCAGCTGATGGAGGGCTGGGCGCGCGCGCAGTCGTTGCCGGGGATGCAGATCGAGGTGGTGCGGCTGGAAGGCCGTACCCCGCTGATCTTCATCGAGATCCCCGCCGCGCACGGCGGCAGCAACGATGATTGCGTGCTGCTGTACGGGCATCTGGACAAGCAGCCGGAGATGACCGGATGGGACGAGGATCTCGGCCCCTGGAAACCCGTGATCAAGGGCGACCGCCTGTATGGTCGCGGCGGGGCCGACGACGGCTATGCGATCTACGGCTCGCTCACCGCGATCCTGGCCCTGCATGAACAGGGGATCCCGCGCTCGCGCTGCGTGGTGATCATCGAGGCCTGCGAGGAGTCGGGCAGCTACGACCTGCCGGCGTACGTGGACCATCTGTCCGAGCGGATCGGCCGGCCGTCGCTGGTGGTATGCCTGGATTCGGGCTGCGGCAATTACGAGCAGTTGTGGTGCACCACCTCGCTGCGGGGGCTGGCGGGGGGCAACCTGAGCGTGTCGGTGCTGGAGGAAGGCGTGCACTCGGGCGATGCGTCCGGCGTGGTGCCATCAAGCTTCCGGCTGCTGCGCCAGCTGCTTTCTCGCCTGGAAGACGAGAACACCGGCCGCATCCGGATCGAGGGACTGCACGCGCCGATTCCCGCCGAGCGGCTGCAGCAGGCGAAGGAGGCGGCGAAGGTCCTCGGCAGCGCCGTCCACGACAAGTTCCCGCTGTTGCCCGGCGTCGCCCCGATGTTTCCCGACGGGAGCGAAGACCTGACCGAACTGGTGCTCAACCGCACCTGGCGACCGGCGCTGTCGGTCACCGGTGTCGACGGGATGCCGCCGCTTTCGTCGGCCGGGAACGTGCTGCGCCCGCACACCGCGGTGAAGCTCTCACTGCGGCTGCCGCCCACGCTGGAGGGCAAGGCGGCGGGCGAACTGCTCAGGGAAACCCTGACGCGCGATCCGCCCAGTGGCGCGCACGTGAGCCTGGAGCTGGAGAAGGCGTCCGCCGGCTGGAACGCACCGGCGCTGTCGCCGTGGCTGAGCGACGCCATCGATGGCGCGAGCCGCGAGTGTTTCGGTGCGCCGGCGATGTACATGGGCGAAGGCGGCTCGATCCCGTTCATGGGCATGCTCGGCGAGAAGTTCCCGGGCGCGCAGTTCATGATCACCGGGGTGCTCGGTCCGCACTCCAATGCCCATGGCCCCAACGAGTTCCTGCACATCCCCATGGGCAAGCGCGTGACCGCCTGCGTGGCGCACGTGATCGCCGCCCACCACCGGGCCAGCGAACGTGGCGAGACCAATGGGGTCGCGGCCGTCGCCGGCGCGGCCGAGCGCGGCGATCACGGCTGCTGCTGATCGGGCGATGCGGGGGTTGCGCCAGAATCGCGCGCAGTACCACCCCGCTTGCTAAGCTCGGGCCATCTTCAATCGAGGCACGCGATCATGGAAGCACTGCTGGGCAGCACCAACTGGTTGTATGTGATCCTGATCGGCTTCGTCGTGGGCGTGCTGGCGCGCCTTCTCAAGCCGGGCCGCGACAGCATGGGCATCATTCTCACCATCGTGCTCGGCATCGCCGGGGCGATGCTGGCGAGCTTCGTCGGCCAGTACATGGGCTGGTACGCACCCGGGCAGGCAGCCGGGTTCATCGGCGCGCTGCTCGGCGCCATCGCCATCCTGATCGTCGTGAGCCTGTTCCGCGGCAGGCGGCGCAGCCGGTTCCGCTGAGGCCGATCCGCTGAGGCGATCCGCGCTGCTGGAACCTACTCCAGCAGCCGCGCGACCACTTTGTCCACCAGCGACGGTAACGGTTCGCCCACGGTGTCCAGCACCAGTTCGGCCGCTTCGGGGCGCTGGTAAGGCGAATCGATGCCGGTGAAATTGGGCAGCAGGCCCGCTCGCGCCTTGGCATAGAGGCCCTTGACGTCGCGCTGCTCGGCGACGGCCAGCGGCGTGTCGACGAATACCTCGACGAACTCCCCGTCCTCGAACAGCGAGCGCGCCATGCGCCGCTCGTCGCGGAACGGGGAGATGAAGCTCACCAGCACGATCAGGCCCGCATCGACCATCAGCCTGGCCACCTCGGCGACCCGCCGGATGTTCTCCACGCGATCCTCGTCGGTGAAGCCCAGGTCCTTGTTGAGGCCATGGCGGACGTTGTCGCCGTCGAGCACGAATGCGTGGTGACCCAGCGCGTGCAGGCGCCTGTCGACCTGGTTGGCGATGGTCGATTTCCCCGACCCCGACAGGCCGGTGAACCACACGCAGCGGGGCACCTGTCCCTTGCTGCGCGCGCGGGCTCGCTTGTCCACGTCGACATGCTGCCAGTGGATGTTGCCGGCGCGGCGCAGGGCGAAGTCCAGCGTGCCGGCAGCCACGGTCGCGTTCGACTGGCGCTCGATCAGGATGAAGGCCCCCAGCTCGCGGTTGTCGCGATACGACTCGAACGCAATCGGACGATCCAGGTTGAGGTTGCAGTAGCCGACCTCGTTGAGCTCCAGGTGCTTGGCCGCGAGCTCCGCCTGCGTGTCCACGTCGATCTTGTGCTTGATCTCGGTGACCGTGGCGCTCACGGTGCTGCTGCCGAGCTTGAGCCAGTACGGCCGGCCCGGCAGCAGCGGCTGGTCGCCCATCCACAGCAGGTGCGCTGCGAACTGGTCCGCCACCTGGGCCGGCTGCTGGGCGCTTGCGATCAGGTCGCCGCGGCTGATGTCGACCTCATCCACCAGCGTCAGCGTGATCGTCTGGCCGGCAGTGGCGTGGTCCAGGTCGCCATCGGCGGTGACGATGCGCGCGACCGTCGAGCGACGCCCCGAAGGCAGGGTCACGATCGGGTCGCCCGGGCGCACCTCGCCTGCGGCGATCGTGCCGGCGAAGCCGCGGAAATCCCGGCTGTCGCCGTTCTGCGCGGGACGGTTGACCCACTGCACCGGCATGCGGAAGCCGACATCGGCGCCCGCGTCCTCGACCTCCACGCGTTCCAGGTGCTCCAGCAGGGCCGGGCCGTCGTACCACGGCATCCGCGGCGAACGCTGCAGCAGGTTGTCGCCATTGAGCGCCGACAGCGGGATCGCCGTGACGTGGGTGATGCCCAGCTGCACGGCGAGCTCGCGGTAGCTTCGCGCGATCTCCTCGAAACGCGCCTGGCCATAGTCGACCAGATCCATCTTGTTGACCGCGAGCACGACGTGGCGGATCCCCAGCAGCGACACGATGTAGCTGTGCCGGCGCGTCTGCGTCAGCAAGCCCTTGCGCGCGTCCACGAGCACGACCGCCAGGTTCGCCGTGGAGGCGCCGGTGGCCATGTTGCGCGTGTACTGCTCGTGCCCCGGACAGTCGGCGACGATGAACTTGCGCCGGCTGGTGTTGAAGTAGCGGTAGGCGACATCGATGGTGATGCCCTGCTCGCGCTCGGCCGCCAGTCCGTCGAGCAGCAGCGCGTAATCGATCGCGTCGCCCTGGGTGCCGTGGCGGCGACTGGCCGACGCCAGCGCGCTCAGCTGGTCGGCGAACAGGCCGCGGCTTTCGTACAGCAGCCGGCCGATCAGCGTGCTCTTGCCGTCGTCGACGCTGCCGCAGGTGATGAACCTCAGCAGGCCCTTGGTTTCGTGCTGGTGCAGGCTGTCGGTGACGGCCGCGCGCACTTTGGTGGTGACCGCATCCATCAGAAATACCCTTCCTGCTTCTTCTTCTCCATCGATGCCGCCGGATCGTGGTCGATCATGCGGCCCTGGCGCTCCGACGAGGTGGCGACCAGCATCTCGGC
Organism: Pseudomonadota bacterium; assembly: GCA_030856985.1. Taxonomy (GTDB): domain Bacteria; phylum Pseudomonadota; class Gammaproteobacteria; order Xanthomonadales; family Xanthomonadaceae; genus Lysobacter_K. The sequence goes on from JALYOG010000062.1 coordinate 4,615, forward strand.
AATCACGTCCTCGACCGTCTCCGCCTCGGAATCGACCGCGCCGGTCAGCGGGTAGCAGCCCAGTGTGCGGAAACGCACGCGCTTGGTCTGCGGAACTTCGCCGGGGCGCAGCGGCAAACGATCGTCGTCGACCATGATCAACGTGCCGTCGCGCTCGACCACCGGGCGCGGCGCGGAAAAATACAGCGACGGCACCGGGATCTGCTCGCGCAGGATATACAGCCATACGTCGAGCTCGGTCCAGTCGGAAATCGGAAACACGCGCACCGATTCGCCGGGATGGATCCGGGTGTTGTAGAGGTTCCACAGTTCCGGCCGCTGGGCTTTCGGATCCCATCGGTGGGCCTGGCTCCGGAAGCTGAAGATGCGCTCCTTCGCGCGCGAGGCTTCTTCGTCGCGGCGCGCCCCGCCGATCGCGGCATCGAAGCGGTGCTCGTCGAGCGCCTGCTTGAGCGCCTGGGTCTTCATCACGTCGGTATGCACGCTGCCGCCGTGGCTGATGGGTCCGATTCCCTGCTCGAGGCCCTCGCGATTGATGTGCACGCGCAGCTCGACGCCGGTTTCCGCGGCGCGGCGGTCGCGAAACGCGATCATTTCGGCGAACTTCCAGGTGGTGTCCACGTGCAGCAACGGAATCGGCGGGCGTGCCGGATGGAAGGCCTTGAGCAGCAGGTGCAGCAGCACCGAACTGTCCTTGCCGATCGAGTACAGCATCACCGGGTTAGCGAAGCACGCCGCGACTTCGCGCAGGATGTGGATGCTCTGGGCTTCGAGGCGGTCGAGGTGGGACAGGGTCGGCAATGGCGGGCTCGCTGCAGGTGTGGGTGGCGCTTGGCGGATCGCTGGCCGGAGAAACGCCGGGCCGTCCCGGCCAGTATGCCAACGAACCCCGGCGGGGATCACGGCCGCAGGTCGCAAGCCGCAGCCTGGCCCGGAAGGGCCTGAAAGCGATGCTTTTCCCGCAGACCGGTGCGGTTTGGCGGCCAGTATCCAAGGGCGCGGCTGCGGCGGAAAGGGCCTGATCGGCATAAGCGCATAACCAGGCATCCTTTCCGCGCCGGCCGCGCGGTTCCTAGGCTCGTCTTGTCCCCGACCGCCGAGCCGCGCCGATGTCCGCCTCCATTGCCTCCAGCCAGATGCCCGTGCAAGCAGCGCCCGCTGAGGCGTTGCCGCTGTCGCAGGAGCAGTTCGCGCAGCTGTCGCAGCTGGCCGGAGGACTCGACGGTGCCGGCCTGTGGTGGCTGTCGGGCTACGCGGCCGGCCTGGCGCGCAGCCAGCCGCTGGCGCCGCGGCCTGCGGCGGCGGCGCCGGAAGCCGTTGCCACGCAGGCGTTGACGATCATCTACGGCAGCCAGACCGGGACTGCGCAGGGGCTGGCCGAAAAGCTCGCGAGCCAGGCCGAGGCCGCAGGCCTGGCCGTGCGCCTGCTGCGCGCCGACGCCTATCCGACCCGCGAACTACGCAACGAGCGCCTGCTCTACTTCGTCATCAGCACCCAGGGCGAAGGAGATCCGCCCGACGACGCACGTGGGCTGGTCGAGTTCATCGCCGGGAAACGCGCGCCCGCGCTGAAGGACCTGAAGTACGCCGTGCTGGGGCTGGGCGACTCCAGCTATCCGCGATTCTGCGAAATCGGTCGCCTGCTCGATCAGCGACTTGCAGAGCTGGGCGGCACCCGGTTGTTCGCCCGGGGCGACGCCGACTTCGACCTGGAAACCGTTGCCGAGCCGTGGCTGGCGCAGGCGCTTTCCGTCGCGCGCGAAACGCTGGGAACCAGGCCGAACACGGCCACGGTCACACCCTTGCGTCCTCTTGCGACCGCGGCGCCCGCCGAATTTACCCGTGACAATCCCTTCCCCGCCGAACTATTGGCCAACCAGCGCATCACCGGCCGGGGCTCCGACCGCGACACGCGCCATGTGGAGCTCTCGCTGGAAGGCTCGGGGCTGCATTACGAGCCCGGCGACGCGCTCGGGGTATGGCCGTCGAACCCGCCGGCGCTGGTCACCGAAGTGCTCGATGCGTTGCAGCTGGACGGCACGGGCACGATCACCCGCGCGGGCGAAAGCCTGCCGCTGCGCGAGTGGCTGTCGCAACGGCGCGAACTGACACGGCTGTCGCGGCCGTTCGTCGCGCGCCACGCCGCCGAGAGCGGCAGCGCCGCG
>JALYOG010000082.1 GCA_030856985.1 Pseudomonadota bacterium
CACTCCGGCATGGACCACTCGGGGATGGACCACGCCGCCACGCCAGATGCTCGCACGCAGCCGCTCACACCGATCCCGGTGCTGACCGATGCCGATCGCATCGGCGCGCTGCCGCCGGAGCACGCGCATCCGGCACACGACGACGAGATCCATTACCACGTGCTGCTGAACCGCCTGGAGGCTTGGGGCGCAGAGGCGGGCACGGCGGCGCAGTGGGAAGGGCAGGCCTGGATCGGCACCGATCTCAGGCGCCTGTGGCTGCGCAGCGAAGGCGAGCGCAGTGGCGACGGACTCGAAAGCGCCAGTGTAGAAGTGCTGCATGGTCGCAGCGTTACGCCCTGGTGGGACGTGGTGGCCGGAGTTCGCCACGATTTCGCGCCGGGCGCATCGCAGGACTTCCTCGCCCTGGGCGTGATGGGACTTGCGCCCTACATGTTCGAGGTAGAGGCCACCGCCTATCTCGGCCCATCGGGCCGCAGCGCGCTGCGGGTCGAGACCGAATACGAAATGCTGCTGACCAACCGCCTGATCCTGCAGCCGCTGGTGGAAGTCAACGTGTACGGCAAGACCGACCGCAGCCGCGGCGTCGGTTCGGGCCTGGGCACGGTCGAAGCGGGCTTGCGGCTGCGCTACGAGATCGATCGGCGCTTCGCACCGTACATCGGCGTGGTGCGGGAGCGCGCGTTCGGCCACACCGCCAACCTGCGCCGCGGCGCAGGCGAGCATGTCGACGACACGCACGCGGTCGCCGGCTTCCGCATCTGGTTCTGACCAAGGCAAACGCGCACATGAATCTTCGCTCCCTGCTTATCGGATCAATGCTGGCTCTCTTGCTGCTGCTGGCGGCGGGGGCGATATTCGTGTGGTCGGGCGCCTACAACGTTGCTGCAGACAAACCCCATACGCGTCTGGTCCACCAGTTGCTGCAGGCGCTGCGCCAGCGTTCCGTCGTCGCGCGCGCGGACGAGCTGGCCGTCCCGGACCTGTCGGAGCAGGCGCGCATCGTGCAGGGGTCGGGCAACTACGACGCCATGTGCAAAGGCTGCCATCTCGCTCCCGGAATGGACGACACGGAGCTGAGCCGCGGCTTGAACCCGCCGCCGCCAAGGCTGTCGCGCAGCACCGTGGATGCGGCCAGTGCGTTCTGGGTGATCAAGCACGGCATCAAGGCCACCGGCATGCCCGCGTGGGGCGAGAGCATGCAGGACGTATACATCTGGAACATGGTCGCCTTCATTCAGCAGTTGCCGACGATGGATGCCGACACGTACCGGGCCATGGTCGCCAGCAGCGGCGGCCACCAACACGGCGGGGGCGAGTCGATCGAGTACGTCCAGACGCCCGGTGCTGCGGCCAAGGAATCGCCCGAGATGATCGAGCATCGTCACGCCGACGGCACTGTCGAATCCCATCCGGCCCCGCCCGACGACGGCCACGATCATGAACACTGATACGCCGCCGGCCGCCGGACCGGCGGTCACGGCACGCCCGGGCGCCATAATCCGTCCGATCCACACGCCTGTCTGCGCGGCGCTCCACCTTCGAGGCACCTCATGAAAACAACGATCACCGCCCCCCTGCTGCTGACCTTCACCCTCGCCATGTCGATGACCGCCTGCGCGCGCTCGCCGCAGCCTCCCGTCGGCGCCGATGCGCAGACCGCGTCCGTCGATGCGGCCGTAGACGACGCTGCCGCCGTCACCGGCTCCGCCTCGGCGGGATCGAGCGCACTGCCGCTGGTGGTCGTCAACAAGACCGCGAGCTGCGGATGCTGTGGCGTGTGGGTCGATCACATGCGCGAGGCAGGATTCGAGGTGCAGGTGAACAACGTCGACAACGTCAACCCTATCAAGGAGCGCGTCGGCGTGCCGCTGGGCAAGGGCTCGTGCCACACGGCCGAGGTGGGCGGCTACTTCATCGAAGGCCATGTGCCGGCGGAGGACGTCAAGCGCCTGCTCGCCGAGAAGCCGGACGCCAGGGGCCTGGCCGTCCCGGGCATGCCGCTGGGCTCGCCCGGCATGGAAGTCCCCGACGGCACCGTGCATCCGTACACCGTGGAACTGGTCGGGCGCGACGGCCAGACCAGTGCGTTCGCCGAGCACGGCCCGAGGCACTGACCGGACGTGCCGCGCCCTGGTGAGCAGGGGACCGGGGCGATCGGCCGGCCGGCATGCTGAGGTGAGCCCTATCGTGTTCCCTCGGTCCCCGACCGTGGCGTGGTCGCGTCGCCGTTCACGCGCCTCCATGGCGTGCACTCCCACCGAACGATGTCGGGCGCAGGAAATCGACCGGCCTGAGGCCCGATGCCTGCGATAACGCGCGAGCGCGCGGTGCGAATACTGCATCGATGCGCGACCCGAGCCCGACGCGGCGCTCTGGGTCAGCGACCCGATCGGTTCGGCGAGATTTGTCCTGATCGCGTGGACCCCTGCGATGAAGGTGCTCGCCACCGCGCCACGTCCCGGCATGAGGATGCCGAGCCTGCCTTCGGCCGGTCCAATGATGGTGCGCATGTGCTGCTCCCAGAGCTTGTAGCCCAAGCATGTCGACCCGGGGAGTTTGCCGCAGGTGAAGAAATCTGAATTGCAAAAGTGGTTGGAAACAGCGCTTTTTTTCGTTGCCCGGCTGCACGTCTGGTGCTTTTTCGATGTTCGGGGACAGCCAGCGTGAGCATGCCGTGGCTGTGCTTCCCGATGCCATGCATGGCGGCGCACTGGCGTCGGGAACCCGTGCGTGTCACTTGGCCGCGGAGTCGTCCTCGCCTGGCACCTCGGTCTCGTGCTGGAGCGTCTGGCGCACGTAGAGTTTCTTCACCGCGACGTAGATCACCACGCTCAGCGGTGCGGCGAGCACCACGCCGATCGCGCCGAACATGACGCCCAGGGCGAGCAGGGCAAACAGCGTGACCGCAGGCGGGAGCGCCACCATGCGCCGGTTGATCAGCGGGGTGATCACGTTGCTTTCGAGTTGTTGCACCAGCAAGTAGACGAGCAGCGCGCCCAGCGCGTATTCCGGGCCGAGCGTGAGCGCCAGAAGCAGCCCCGGTAGTGCCGAAAGGAACGGACCGATTACCGGCACGAACTCCGCCAGTCCCGCGAGCACGCCGAGCGCGAGCGCCGATGGAACACCCACGATCCACAGTCCGATCCAGGTAAGCAGCCCCACCAGCACCATCGCCATCAGCTGTCCGAACAGCCATCGCCGCAGCGCCTCGGCCGACGCCTCGATGGTGCTGCGGACCTGCTCCTGGCGCCCGGTAGGAAAGAGCTGGGTGAGACCGCCGCGGTATAGCCGCGGGTTATAGGCGATGTAGACGCCGGCAATCACGACGATGATCGCGTCCACCATGGCGGCGCCGGCAGAGCCCAGGAACCGCCCGACGAGCGGCGCGATTTCCTGCCCGCTGGGTGTCGTGTCCAGGACCTTCAGCAACTGCTCCCCGAGCGCGGTCCCGCGCAGGCGCTGCTCCAGCGAGCGCCAGGCCTCCGGCAGTGTTTCGATGAGCCCCTGCGCCTGCGCACCGATCTGGTTGCCGAAGAACCAGGCCATGACCCCCAGCAGCGTGAGGATGCCAAGAATCGTGATCGCCAGGGCGACTTTGGCCGGGAGGCCGACGCGTTCGATCAGCGGCCTTGCAGCGGCCAGGAAGATGACGGCGATCAGGACCGCGCCGAAGATCAGCAGGAAGACATCCAGCAGTTGGTAGGCCGCCAGCGCTGCGACAACGATGGCCAGCACGATCAGGCAGCGGCGCACGAAACGCGCTTCGTCGATGGCGGCGGCGCTGCTGCCCGTTTGCTCTGCCGGTGCAGAGCCGTCGTGTGGAGTGTCTACCACCAGCAGGGACTACCGGATCCCGATGCCGGGCACGATCTTCGACTCGGCGCCTTCATTTCGTCTGCCATGCACTTCTCCTGTTCGGTGTCCAGCCTGCGCCCCGGGACTGTCGCTCGGCTTTTTGTCCGGGCGTTCAGAGCACAGGGAATTCAGCTCCTTTGCGCGCAGCCCGCGGCCGCCGGTTCGAAAGGTGCTCCCGCGTGGTTAATGACTGCGTGAAAGCGGCCATTCCAGAGCCGTCCATCGCCGGACTTTCCGGTGTTTCGCGAAGGGTGCGACGGTTCACACGTTGGTCACCGGGGCAGAACGAGTTCGGGCGGGCAGGGCACCGCGAGCAACTTGGGGAACGTGGCGTGGACAACTGGGCGGTCGGCTGGCTGAAGCGATTCCCCAATGTGCATGACATCCCGGCACGGACGATCAGGCTGCGCGGTGTCGACATCATCAGCCTGGACCCGATGATCCGACCACCGGCAAAGCCGCGCCCTTGGCGACCACCGGCGCGTTCCAGAGGCTCAGAACGGCAAGGAAGTCGTGGAAGGGGCGAGCAAAGCCAACGGCACCATCCTCCGCTTCGGCACCGACGGCGGCGGCCTGGAGGTCTACGCCTTGGGCCTGCGCAATCCTTATGGCCTTGCCTGGACCGGCGATGGGCGGCTGATTGCGGCGGAGAACGGTTTCGACGACCGCGGCAGCCGACGCGTCGACAACGCGCCGGACACGCTGTGGGAGATCACCCACGGCTCCTGGCATGGCTGGCCTGATTTCGCTTCGGGGGGCCCGATCACCGAGAGCCGACTGCAGCCCTCCGACAAGCCCGACAAAGGGATGCTGATGGTCGAGCACCCCCGATTCCGCAGCTCTTCCTGCTGCGCCCGCCGCACTCGGCAGTGACGCAGTTGGCGCTGTCCACGAGCGACGGCTCGGTCATGCCGGGCAGTTGTTCCTGATCGAGTGCGGCGACATGACGCCGCTGATGGGCTGCGTCGACGCGCCCACCGGCTACGGCGTCTACCGCATCGATCCGGGCAACCGGCGAGTCGAGCCGTTCGTGAGGACGAGCGCCGTCGCGCGCGGTCCGAAGGGACTGGAGTACATCGCAACGGCCGGGCTGACGCGGTTGGTGGATGTGGCGTTCCCCCCCGTCGGGCAACACCATGTACATCGCCGACATCCGCGTGTTCGCAGTGCCGCCGACCGTCGGCCGATGCGGACGCCGATGGAGGCGACGGGCGTCGTCTGGCGCGTTTATCGCACCGGTTCACAGCCCGAGGGACCGCCTGCGGGGATACGCATGCCGCCAGGCAGCGCCCGTACCACGGCCGGTGGTCGCTGACCTGATTCCGGAAACAAAAACCCGGCATCTCTGCCGGGTTTCTCTGTTCCTGGTGGGCGGTGCAGGGTTCGAACCTGCGACCCTTGCCGTGTGAAGGCAATGCTCTACCGCTGAGCTAACCGCCCCGATTCGGCCGCGCAGTATACCGCAGCACGCACGGTGCTCAAGGGGGAAGTGGCAGGCGCGTTCGCGTCACCGGGCCTGCCGCGGCGCTCCGTGCCGCGCCGGCTGGGCGCAAGTCGGGAGCATCGTCGCTTTCTGCTTGTAGTCATGCGTCGTGTCTCGGGGCAGCCCGGGCTGCGCGCGCATCGTGGCGTGCTGGGAAGGGACGGGCAGCCCAGAGAACCCGCAGGTCGGCAAGCCCTGACACGACAACCCACGAGGGAGCAATTCGTATGGATCGGCAACAGCCTGATCGAACGACGTCGCATGGATACTCTCGCGCGACAGCCACTGCCGACGCGGTAGCCGTGATCGCGGAGCCACCCGTACCCGCGTCCTCGCCCGGCAAAGACCTGGTGCAGTCGCTCCAGTCGCTGCGGCTGGGAATCATCGGCCTTGGCTATGTGGGGCTGCCGCTGGCGGTCGAGTTCGGCAAGTGCTTCCAGACCGTGGGATTCGACATCAGCGGTGGCAGGATCGGAGCGCTCAGGCGCGGGTTCGACAGCACGATGGAAGTCCGGCCGGAGGAGCTCGCCGCCTCCGCGCGCCTGCGCTTCAGCAGCGACCTGGACGATCTACGGGGATGCACCGTCCCCCAGCCCGATCAAGGTCGCCGAAGCGGCCAAAGTCATCGAGAACACCCAGTGCGACCTCAATATCGCGCTGATCAACGACCTGGCGATCCTGTTCAACAAGCTCGGCATCGACACGCTGGAGGTACTGGAGGCGGCCGGCACCAAATGGAACTTCCTGCCGTTCCGGCCCGGCCTGGTAGGCGGCCACTGCATCAGCGTCGACCCCTATTACCTCACCCACAAGGCGCAGGAGGTCGGCCATCATCCCGATGTGATCCTCGCCGGGCGGCGCACCAACGACGGCATGGGGCCCTACATCGCCAGTGAGGTCGTGCGCCACATGGTGTGCAAGGGGATCAACCCGGTGCGTGCGCGGGTGCTGGTGCTGGGACTGGCGTTCAAGGAAAACTGCCCAGACCTGCGCAACACACGCGTGGTCGACATCATCGGCGCACTGCGAAACTACAATGCGTCGGTGGATTATCCACGACCCGTGGATCGACGCGGCCCAGGCCGAGCACGAATACGGACTGCAGCCGATCGACCGGCCGGAGCCGGGCGCCTACGACGCGGTGATCATCGCGGTGGGGCACCGCGAGTTCGTGGCGCTCGGTGCGCAGGGCATCCGCGCGTTCTGCAAACCTGCTTCGGTGCTATACGACGTAAAGTACGTGCTGGCCAAGGCCGATGTCGACGGTCGCCTGTGACCGGCATGCCACCCCTGCTGAAAGGAAATTGATGAAGATTCTGGTGACCGGTTCCGCGGGCTTCATTGGTTCGCACGTTTCGATGAAGCTGCTGGACCGGGGCGATGAGGTCATCGGCCTCGACAGCCTCAACGACTACTACGACGTCAACCTGAAAAAAGCCAGGCTGGCCCGCTTCGCCGGGCACCGCAGCTACACGCATGTCCAGGCCGACCTTGCCGACCGCGGCGCGATCGAAGCGGTGTTCGCGGAGCACCGGCCGCAGCGGGTGATCAACCTGGCGGCGCAGGCGGGAGTCCGGTACGCCGCGCTGAACCCCCACGTCTACGTTGCCAGCAACGTCACCGGCTTCCTGCACCTGCTCGAGGGCTGCCGCCATCACGGTGTCGAGCATCTGGTGTTCGCCTCGACCAGTTCCGTCTACGGCGCGAACACCAATATGCCTTTCAGCGAGCACCAGTCGGCCGAGCACCCGCTGACGCTCTATGCCGCCACCAAGAAGGCCAACGAGCAGATGGCGCACAGCTATGCGCATCTGTATGGCATCCCTTGCACCGGCCTGCGTTTCTTCACGGTGTATGGCCCCTGGGGCCGGCCCGACATGGCGCTGTTCCTGTTTACCAGGGCGATCCTCGCGGGCGAGCCGATCGACGTGTTCAACCACGGCCACCACAAGCGCAGCTTCACCTACGTCGACGACATCGTGCAGGGCGTGATCCGTACGCTCGACAAGGTGCCGGCGGCGGACGCGTCCTGGAGCGGGGACGCGCCGGATCCCTCCAGCAGCGGCGTGGCGCCGTATCGGCTGTTCAATATCGGTAACGAAACGCCGGTGCAGTTGATGCGCTACATCGAGGTGCTGGAGGAGTGCCTTGGCCGCAAGGCGCAGATGCGCCTGCTGCCGCTGCAGGCCGGCGACGTGCCCGATACCGAGGCGGACATTTCCGAGTTGATCCAGGCCGTCGACTACCGGCCGCAGGTGTCGGTGGAGGAGGGCGTGGAAAAGTTCGTGGAGTGGTACCGGTCGTACTACGGCCAGTGACCGCCGGGGGCTCAGCCCCTCAGCTGGTCGACCAGGTCCACGTACTGCTGCATCGCGACGTCCGGCGGGGTGCCCCTCAAGCCTTCCCACGCCTCGAACTTGGCGGTTCCGACGAAGTCGAAGAACCCCGGCCTGGGCTGGTCGATGTCGCCCTCGGTGGCCTGCTTGTAGAGGCCGTACAGCCGCAGCAGCGTGGCGCTCGGGGGGCGCTCGGGCAGGGCCTGCACGTACTGCCTGGCCTCTTCGAACGCTTCCCTCACCGTGGGCACGGGCCTCTCCTGCGGAATCGCTGCCGATCGGCGGCATGACACCATGCAGCCCCGTGATGATCAACGTCGGTGGCGCTGCATGCTCGACCCGTCCGACGCGGCAGCGTGGCCACGTCGGCGTATGCGGTACCGCAGGCCGGGATCAGTAGACCCTGCACTGGCGGAACCTGACCACTGCCGCGCTGCCCGCTGGTGGCTGCAGCTGCAGGCGCGACGCTGCGAGTTCTTCGTAGGTTTCCAGGGATCGGCAAAGCCGGGCGACGAGGTCCTGATCGGCCTCGGCCTTCTCCAGGTACACCAGCAAGGTCGAGCGGGAGGCCCAGACTGCGCTCTGCACGCCCTGCACGGCCGAGACAGCCCGCATTGCCTCCTCGCGGCGCTCGGCCTCGGTGGCCGGTGCCGGTGCCGGTGCCGGTGCCGGGACCGGGACCGGGACCGGGCCAACCGGTGCCTGCGTCGGAACGGCAGGATCGAGTGCTGCTGCCGGCACCGGATCGGGCGCGGCCGCCACGGCCGCGGTAGGCGGTGGCACGGCGGCAATCGGCGCGGGGGCGCGGGGGGCTGGCTCGGGTGCAGCTGCGTCTGCGGCGTCGATCCGGTCCTCCAGGGGCGCCTGCTCCGGCATCAACGCCACGGCGATCGCGAACCCCACCAGCAGCGCGCCGACCCACGACAGCTCGATGCTGCGCAGCGTGTCGTGTCGGGAGCGCTCGGCAAGGTGTTCCTGCAGGCTCGCGGGAAGCAGCGGCCGGATGAGTCTCCACAAGGTGCCTCCGTCGAGCAGTTCGACGTTCTGGCTGGTACCGGCTGCGGCAGGATCGACTTTCCCCAGAGTGGCCAGGATTCCGCCGACCGAGCCGGTCTGGCGTACCGAGCGGGCGAGGTCGGCCGCCTGCGGCGCGCCGATGACCTGGTCGACGCCCTGTTTGCAGCCCAGCAGCCAGGGCTTGCCGTTGAGCCGAAGCAGCAGCTCCGCCTGGTCGCTTTTCTGCGGCTGGGATGCTTCCTGGTCCAGTTCGAACCCACGCCCGCGCAGGGCTTCCACCACGAAATGGGAAAACTCCCGCCAGCGCATCGCCGCGAGCGCCTGGATCCCGGTGACAGTCTCGATGCGGTGGCGGCGTACTAACCACAGGTACGCGGTGATTGCCGACCCCAGCACGACGGCGATCGCCAGGGCCGTGCCTATCAATGAAGCGGTGAGCATTCCGCGTACGCCCTTGTGGTTGCATGTGGTCGGACGCGAATACTAACCGCGCCAATCGAACATTGGTGATCGGGCGTGAAGAGCCTGTTCATACAGGCAGTGCCGATCGCCCGCGTTGGGCCGGCGACGCGCCCGCGCGACCCGCGCGGGGGAACTTTTGGATCGGCGAGGGCGCAGCTATCCGCGCGCCGCGGACGCGGACTTCCTTGCGGACTTGGCGGTGCTCTTGCTGGCGGACTTCCGTGCGCCAGTCTTCCTGGCGGAATTCCTGGTCGCGGCCTTCTTCGCCGGAGCCTGGGCCTTGGACCTGGCGCCGCCTGCCGCCTTCTTGGCGGCCTTCTTGCGCGCACCTCCCGGCGCCGCGGCTTTGCCCTTGCCGACCTGCGCCGACAGCGCATCCACCTGATCCCGCAACTCGTCCATCTCATCCCGGTCGGGGACGCCGAGTCGGGTCAACGCGCGGCGCACGGCGCCTTCCACGGCCGACTCCAGTTGCGACCAGGTTCCAGCGGCGCCCTCGGCGGCAGCGTCGACGCCGCTACCGATGGCCTCGCGAACCACGCTGCCCTGGCTGTCGGCGAACTTCACGGCAGTCTGCTCCAGGTTGAGACCTTCCTTGACGATGCCCTCGAACAGCTTGGTGCTCTCGGCCTGGGCCCGGGACAGCGCGCCCAGCCCGGCGAGCCAGATCTGGTGGGCAGTGTCGCTCAGGCTCCTGGACAGGCGCTCGGCCTGCTCGGCTGCGTCCGGGTCGTGCTCGTTCCGGGTGCTCCTGGTGTTCCTGCGCGTGTTGGCCATGGGGGTGCCTCCTTTTGGCGGACGCGGGGCGGACGCCCGCAACATGGCGAATCTTCACCATTTCCGGTGATGACGTGGAGAAAGCGCCGGATCGGTCAGGCAAAGCGTTCGTCGAGCACGCGCCTGATTTCGGCCTCGATCGGGCCTTTCATTGCACCCAGCAGGAAACCCAACTGGGCGGTGACGTGCAACTCCCGCGGCTGTACCGCGATGTAGCCGTCGACGCCGCTGCGGCTGAAGTGCATCACGTCGCCTTCCCAACGGCACGCGACGGCGAAGCGGTCGGCGAGCTTGTCGGCGACTTCCTGCACCGCATTGCGTGCTTTTGCCGGCGGCAGCGAATGAGGATGGTGGATATCAATGCTGGGCATGGTCGGTTCTCCTGGGTCTCCTCCATTGTGGGGGCGCACCACCGCGTGTTCCAAGACTGGCGGTTTTCCTGCGGACGGCAGGTGCACGCCATCGTGCTAAATTGCCGCCGCGTGGACGCCCTCCGACTTCGATTCCCCCAGCACGAGATTCCCGACCTGGTGTTGAACCAGGGCGTGCATCCGGTTGGCCTGGATCGCGACGGCCACCCCAGGCTCGCCGACGAGTCGGGCACCGCGCCGGTGAGGTTCTGTGTCGACCGACGCGGCATCTGGCTGCAGGCCTCCGAAGAGGGGTGCGGGCTGCACGTCAATGGCAGACCGGTCCGGCGCGTGGCCATGTTGCGTGGCGGGGATTCGATCTATCTGGAAGGCCTGGAGATGCTGCTGATCGGTGCCGAGCCTCCACCTGCGCCCGAAGAAGAGTCTCCGAGCCGCCCGAACGACCGTCGCACCGTGTTGCGGGCGGCCGGCGGCTTCCATCACGGGCACTGCTTCAGCCTGCACGAGCGGGTCACCGTGGGGCGATCGGCCGACTGCACGATCGTGCTGGACGACGCCGCGCTCGCCCTGCGCCACGCGGTGCTCGAACCGCATCGGGAGGGCGCGGTGTTGCGCGATCTCGGCACCGGGAAGGGCAACGTCGTCAATGGACACCGGGTGCGCGACGCCCTGTTGCGGGTCGGCGATCAGGTGCTGTTTTCGCCACAGCAGCGCTTCGTGGTCGAAGCGCCGAGCGGCGCGGCGCGCGGGGCCGCGGCAGTGACCGAGCTGGAGGCGCAGCCGGACCGCTCCGAAGACGCGCCCCGCAGCACGGTGCCTGCATCGGTGCGGCGCGTTCCGTGGCTGCTGCTTGCCGCATCGATGCTGGCCGGCGCGCTCAGCCTGCTGCTCCTGTACGGGACGCGCTGAGCGGCCCACCTGTTCGCAGGCCACGGCCTGCTGCGCTGCGGCATACTCTGGGGCCACCTTTCCGGAGCGCTTCCATGTCCCGCGCCTACAACTTCAGTGCAGGTCCCTCCACGCTACCCGAAGAAGTGCTGCGCCAGGCGCGCGACGAGATGCTCGACTGGCATGGCGTGGGCGCATCGATCGTGGAGCTCAGCCACCGCGGTCCTGAATTCATCCAGGTGGCCACGGAAGCCGAGGCCGATCTGCGCACGCTGATGTCGATCCCGCAGGACTATGCCGTGCTGTTCCTCGCCGGCGGCGCCACCACGGCCCAGGCGCTGATCCCGCTGAATTTCGCCGCACCGGGCCAGGCGGCCGACTACGTCGTCACCGGGCACTGGGGCAAGACCGCACTGAAACAGGCCGGGCCGTACGTCGCGGCGAGCATCGCCGCCAACGGCGAGGCCGGCGGTTTTCGCGACGTACCGCCGCGCGCGGCGTGGGAACTCTCGCCCGATGCCGCCTACGTGCACTACACCGCCAACGAGACCATCCACGGCGTCGAGTTCCGCGACATCCCGGACGCCGGCGACGTACCGCTGGTGGCCGACTTCAGCTCCAGCATCGTTTCCGAACCGCTGGACGTGTCGCGTTTCGGGGTGATCTACGCCGGCGCGCAGAAGAATCTCGGGCCGGTCGGCATCAGCGTGGTGATCGTGCGCCGCGATCTGCTCGAGCGGGCAGGGCAGCCACGCGCGGACATCTTCGATTACCGCTCGCACCTGAAAGGCGAATCGATGCTCAACACGCCGCCCACGTGGAACTGGTACCTGGCCGGTCTGGTGTTCAAGTGGATGCTGGGTCAAGGCGGCGTCGCCGAGTTCGCACGGCGCAACGCCCGCAAGTCCGCGCTGCTGTATTCGGTCATCGACGGGTCCGGCGGCTTCTATCGCAACGAGGTTGCGCCCCGGGTGCGCTCGCGCATGAACGTGCCGTTCTTCCTGCACGACGAGGCGCTCGACAAGCCGTTCCTGAAACAGGCGCAGGAGGCCGGGCTGATCTCGCTCAAGGGCCACCGTGCGCTCGGCGGCATGCGTGCGTCGATCTACAACGCCATGCCCGAAGAGGGCGTGCAGGCGCTGGCCGGATTCATGGGTGATTTCCAGCAGCGCAACGGTTAGAAAAGCGGGCAGTGGACTTTCGCCCGGCAAGCGCCGGGGTATCACGGCACAGGGACCGGATCCCCGCATCGCGGGGACGATGGCAAGGGAAGACGGCAATGAGCACCACGACAGGCAAGCGCGGGTCCGGCACGAAGAAGCAGGAAGAACCGCGCCCGGCAAAACCGGCGGGCCCGAACCTCGCCAACCTGCGCGAGCGCATCGACAGCATCGACAGGCAGATCCAGGAACTCATCGCCGAGCGTGCGCAGTTCGCCGGCCAGGTGGGGCGGGCCAAGGGCAAGCTGGCCGCGGCCGTGGACTATTACCGGCCCGAGCGCGAAGCGCAGGTGCTGCGGCGCGTGGTCGATCGCAACGACGGCCCGCTGCAGGACGACGTGCTGGTGCGGCTGTTCCGCGAAATCATGTCGGCCTGCCTGGCCCAGCAGGAGCCGCTGAAGATCGGCTTCCTCGGGCCGGAAGGCACGCACACGCAGCAGGCGGCCTACAAGCACTTCGGCCATTCGATCCACGGCCTGCCGCTGGCGAGCATCGAAGAGGTCTTCCAGGAGGTCCAGTCCGGCGCCGCCGACTTCGGCGTGGTGCCGGTGGAGAATTCGAGCCAGGGCACGATCCAGTCGACGCTCGACATGTTCCTGACCTCGTCGGTGAAGATCTGCGGGGAGGTGGAATTGCGCGTGCACCAGCACCTGCTGTCGCGCAGCGGCAGGATCGAGGAGATCGAGCGCGTCTACTCGCATCCGCAGTCCTTCGCCCAGTGCAAGGCCTGGCTGCGCGAGTACCTTCCCGGCGTGGAGACCATTCCCGTCTCCAGCAATGCCGAGGCGGCGCGCCGCGCGCGCAACGCCGACGACGCCGCCGCCATTGCGGGGGCGAGTACCGGCAACGTGTACGGCCTGAAGAACGTCGCAGGCCCCATCGAGGATCGGCCGGACAACACCACCCGTTTCCTCGTGCTCGGTCGCGAGCTGTTTCCCACCTCGGGCAACGATCGCACCTCGCTGCTGATCTTCATCAAGGACCAGCCCGGTGCCCTCTACGAGGTGCTGTCGCCGTTCGCGCGGCACGGTCTGAGCATGAACCGCATCGAGTCGCGTCCGGGCCATACCGGGCGCTGGCAGTACGGCTTCTTCGTCGACATCGGCGGTCACCTCCATGACGACGCGATGCGCGAGGCCCTGGCGGAACTGGAACGGGTCGCCCAGGAGGTCAGGATCCTTGGCTCCTATCCGGTCGCGATCGCATGAGTCGACCGGCGGGCGGCATGGATGAGCGCGAACCGCCGCCAGGGGGATCCGACGAGACCTGGTTCGCGGCCCGGGCCCAGCCCGGTATCGGCGGCCTTCGCGCCTATGACCCGGGGCACGACATCGTGTCGCTGCGTCGCCGCGTCCGCGCCGATGGGGCCGGCGACAAAGGCGGTCTGGTCGAACTGCTGGAGCTGGGCGCCAACGAGAATCCCTACGGACCCTCGCCCGATGCGCGCGCGGCGATCCTCGACCAGTTGCACCAGTTGCACCGCTATCCTGATCCGCTCGGCGGCGACCTCAAGCGCGCGATCGCGCGCAGGCACGGCGTCGATCCGGCGCGGATCATGCTCGGCAACGGCTCTCACGAGCTGCTGATGCAGTTGTCGCAGGTTTTTGCCGGGCCGGGCACCGAGGTCGCGTTCTCGCGCTACGGCTTCGCGGTGTTCGCGCTGGCGACGCAGGCGTCGGGCGCCGCCGCGCGAGTGGTCGAGGCATTGCCCGGAGACGCGGCGATGCCGCTTGGTCACGATCTGGATGCGATCGCCGCGGCTGTCGGCCCCGCCACGCGGCTGGTCTACCTGGCCAACCCCAACAATCCGACCGGAACCTGGTTCGGCCAGGCAGCGCTTGCGACATTCATGTCGCGCGTGCCCGCTGCGACGATCGTGGTCGTGGATGAGGCCTATGCGGGCTTTGCCGACGTGGGCTTCGACGTCGCCGGCGGGTTGCCGCTGCTCGACCGGCACCCGAACCTGGTCGTGACCCGGACCTTCAGCAAGGCGTATGCGCTGGCCGGGCTGCGCGTGGGCTACATGCTCGGCGCGCCGGGACTGGTCGCGGTCATGGAGCGCGTGCGCGAGAGCTTCAACGTCAACGGTCCCGCGCTGGCCGCCTGCGAAGCGGCGCTTGCCGACGACGCCCACCAGCGATGGACCTGCGAGCGCAACGCCGGGGAGCGAGCCGCGCTCGCCGAAGCGTTGCAGGCGCGAGGGCTGCGGGTTTTTCCGTCGGCGACGAACTTCCTGTTGACGCGGTTCGGCTCTGGCACGGCCGCCATCGAGAGCGCTCTGGTCCCACGCGGCGTGGTGCTGCGCCCGATGAGCGGCTATGGACTGCCCGACTGCCTGCGCATCACGGTGGGAACGCGCGAGGAGAACCGGCGCCTGCTGCACGAGCTCGACCAGGTGCTGGAATGACAGGCGGCCATCGCAGGGACTGGATCGCGGGGCAGGGCGCGCCCCTGCACGGCCGCCTGCGCGTGCCCGGAGACAAGTCGGTCTCGCACCGGGCGGTGATGCTCGGCGCGCTCGCCGAGGGCGCGACGAGGATCGGCGGATTCCTGGAAGGCGAGGACACGCGCGCCACCGCGCGCATCCTGGAGCAATTGGGTGTGCGCATCGAAACCCCGAGCGCGAGCGAGCGCATCGTCCACGGTGTCGGCATGCACGGCCTGCGCGGCAGCCGGCTCGACCTGGATTGCGGCAATGCTGGAACCGGCATGCGCCTGCTGGCGGGGATGCTCGCCGGCCAGGGTTTCGACAGCACGTTGACCGGTGATGCATCGCTGGCCAGACGGCCGATGCGCCGCGTCATCGAACCACTTGGTGCGATGGGCGCGCATATCCAATCGGACCACGGCCTTCCGCCGCTGCGCATCCGCGGCGGCCGCGCGCTGCAGGGGATCGACTACCCGCTGCCGGTCGCCAGTGCCCAGGTCAAGTCGGCGCTGCTGCTCGCGGGGCTGTATGCGCGCGGCGAGACGATCGTGCGCGAGCCGCACCCGACGCGCGACTACACCGAGCGCATGCTCGCTGCCTTCGGATGGCCGATCGATTTTGCTCCCGGCTACGCGCGGCTCGGCGGCGGCCATCGCCTGCGCGCAACCGGCGTCGACGTGCCGAGCGACTTCTCGTCGGCGGCATTTTTCCTGGTGGCGGCCACGCTGGTGCCGGGTTCGCAGCTGCTGGTGGAAGCGGTTGGGATGAACCCGCGGCGCACCGGACTGCTGCAGGCCCTGCGCCTGATGGGCGCGGACATCGAAGAACGCAATGCACGGGAGCAGGGCGGCGAGCCGGTGGCCGATCTGCTCGTGCGTCACGCGCCGCTCCGCGGCATCGATCTGCCGGTGTCGCTGGTGCCCGACATGATCGACGAGTTCCCGGCGCTGTTCGTGGCCGCTGCCGCGGCCTGCGGCAGTACCACCATCGGCGGTGCCGCCGAGTTGCGGGTCAAGGAGTCCGATCGCATCGCCTCGATGGCCGCAGGGCTGCGCGAGATGGGTGTGGACATCGGTGAAACTCCCGACGGCGCGGTCATCCACGGCGGTCGCTTCGTTGGCGGCTCGGTCGACAGCCATGGCGATCACCGCATCGCGATGAGCTTTGCGATCGCCGCGCAGTTGGCGGGCGACGAGCTGCGCATCACCGATGTCGGCAACGTCGACACGTCGTTCCCCGGCTTCGAGCAGATCGCCGCTGGCGCGGGAATGTCGTTGCGCGAGGTGCCCGGCGCAGCGACCTGAGGCCGCCGCCGCGGCGGCGAATGCCCGCCTCAGTCAGGCCGGAATTCGATCGGCACCAGCACCGTGCCCACGGTCGGCCTTCCGTTGAGCTCGGCGGGCTGGAAGCGCCATCGCAGCACCGCGTCGGTGGCGGCGCGATCCAGCAGCCGCGAGCCACTGCTCTGGGCCACGCTGACCGACACCGGCACGCCATCGGGACCGATCTCCGCGCGCACCAGCACGTTGCCGCGTTCGCCGCGGCGCAGCGCCTGCGGCGGGTAGCGCGGCGCGGGTGTGCGCCCGGGAAGCGGACGCGCCTGGAACGAGGCAGCAGGCTCGCTCGGGCCGGCTTCCGGCAAGGGCGGCGGAGGGGGTGGCTCGATTTCGACGATCTGCGGACGCTCGCGTTGCGGAGCGCGTTCGGCCTCCGGCGGCGGGGGCGGCAGGGTACCGGTGTCTTCGCCGGCTGGCAGCGGCGCCGGCAGGGGTGTGTACTTGCGCGCCGCGGAGGTCGGCGGGTTATCGCCCGCGCGGTAGAAATCCGGCTTGCCTCGACCGCCGGACCAGACCAGCACGAACAGCACCACGCCGATCGCGAATCCCCCCAGCACCCCCAGCCAGGCACGACGCGATGGACGCCACGCCGCGGAGTCGGGGCGGTGACGAGGCGGTTCGGGCGGTGGTTGCGACATGGTGATACCGGAGGACAGGATGGCCACATTGTGCCTGTACACGGTGATCGGATCGGCAAGATTCGGTACAGGCGGCATTCCACGCGATAATCGCCGCTTCGATCCGACACCGGTTGCCCCATGTTAGACCCCACCTTGTTGCGCCAACAGCCGCACGAACTGGCCGCCAAATTGCGGAAGCTGCGCGGCTTCGACCTGGATGCGTCGGCCCTGGCATCGCTGGAGGGCGAGCGCAAGCAACTGCAGATGCGAACCCAGGAGATGCAGAACCAGCGCAATACGCGCTCCAAGGGCATCGGCCAGGCCAAGGCCCGGGGCGAGGACGTCGCCGCACTGATGGCCGAGGTCGCGGGGCTCGGCGAGGAACTCAAGGCCGGGCAGGTCCGCCTGGAAGCGATCCAGGCGGAGATCGAGGCGATCGCGCTGGGCGTGCCGAACCTGCCGGACGAATCGGTGCCGGTCGGCGCGGACGAGTCGGCCAATGTCGAGCAGCACCGCTGGGGCACGCCGCGTGGATTCGACTTCAAGGTAAAGGACCATGTCGAGCTTGGCGCGCGCAGGGGCTGGCTGGATGGCGATGCCGGCGCGAAGCTCTCCGGCGCGCGCTTCACCGTGCTGCGTGGCGAGCTCGCGCGGCTGCACCGCGCGCTCGCGCAGTTCATGCTCGACCTGCACACCGGCGAGCACGGCTACGTCGAGACCAACGTCCCGCTGATCGTCAATCCCGACAGCATGCTCGGCACCGGCCAGTTGCCGAAGTTCGAGGACGACCTGTTCCGCACCGACGTCGGCGAGGCGCGGCGCTACCTGATCCCCACCTCCGAGGTGCCGCTGACCAACATCGTCCGCGACGAGATCATCGAGGACGAGGCGCTGCCGCTGCGCATGACCGCGCACTCGATCTGCTTCCGTGCCGAGGCCGGCAGCCACGGTCGCGACACCCGCGGCATGATCCGCCAGCACCAGTTCGAGAAGGTCGAGCTGGTGTCGATCGTGCGCCCCGGCGAGAGCGGGGACGAGCACGAGCGCATGACCCGCTGCGCCGAAGTGGTGCTGGAGAAACTCGGGCTGCCATACCGGCGCATGTTGCTGTGCACCGGCGACATGGGGTTCACGGCCAGCAGGACGTTCGATCTGGAGGTATGGCTGCCGTCGCAGGGCAGCTACCGCGAAATCTCCTCGTGCTCCAACTGCGACACCTTTCAGGCGCGGCGCCTGCAGGCGCGCTGGCGCAGCCCCGCGACCGGCAAGCCGGAACTGGTGCACACGCTCAACGGTTCGGGCGTGGCGGTGGGGCGGGCGCTGATCGCGGTGATGGAGAACTACCAGAACGCCGACGGCTCGATCACCGTGCCCGAGGCGTTGCGCGGCTACATGGGCGGGGCGGAACGCATCGACTGAGGGCCGACCGGCCGGGCCAGAAAACCAGAATTTGTACAGATGGGATAAAGGCGCTTTAATTGCCGCACCCGTTCTGGTGGTGGAACTATCGATGCATGATCTCAATGACCTGTACTACTTCGCCGTCGTGGTCGACCACTCGGGATTCGCGGCTGCCGAACGCGCGCTTGGTATCCCAAAGTCACGCCTGAGCCGGCGCATCAGCCAGCTGGAAACCGACCTGGGCGTTCGCCTGCTGCAGCGCTCGACGCGCCGGTTCGCGGTCACCGATGTCGGCCAGAGCGTGTACCGCCACGCCCAGTCGATGCTGGCCGAAGCGCAGGCCGCGCACGAGGTGGTCGACCGTCTCAGTGCCGAGCCGCGGGGCGTGATCCGGGTCAGCGTGCCGGTCGCGCTCGCGCAGCAGCAACTGCCGCAGCTGCTTCCGGAATTTCTCGCGCTCTACCCGCTGGTGCGCGTGCACCTGCACGTCGGCAACCGCCGCGTCGACATCATCAACGAGGGCATCGACGTCGCCCTGCGCGTGCGCACCAGGCTGGACGACGACGGCAGCCTGGTCATGCGCAGCTTCGGCCAGATCCAGGAACTGCTGGTCGCCAGTCCCGATTACCTCAAGCGCATGGGTCGCCCGGAGAACCCCGAGGCGCTGTCGGAGCACGTCACCATGAGCGTGAGCGAGGACGAGGCGCGCCAGCGCTGGGAACTCCACGGCCCCGACGGTGAGGTTCGCAACGTCGAACTCAAGCCGCGCGTGCTCGGTTTCGACTTCCCGATGCTGATGTCGCTCGCCCAGCAGGGCGTCGGCATCACCCTGTTGCCGGAGACCACCTGCGCCGAAGCGGTGCGCCGCGGCGAACTTGAGGTCGTATTGCCGGAATGGCGCCTGCCGCAGGGCACCTTCCACCTGGTGTTCGCCTCGCGCCGCGGGCTGCTGCCGGCGGTGCGCGTGTTCATCGATTTCATGGCCGAAAGGGCCCCGGCGCTGATCGAGTCGGCTCGCCTGCAGTGCGGCGAGATCCACGGGCGGCCCTGCTCGGAGTCCGAGCTCCGGGCCCTGCGGCGCCAGGCGTAAACGCCTCCCGCGCCACCTCCGCGCATGCGAGAATGAGCGCGCTGCGGCGGTCCAGAACCGCCGCCCACAAGCTCCGGAGAGATGGCCGAGCGGTTTAAGGCACCGGTCTTGAAAACCGGCGAAGGCTCAAACCTTCCGTGGGTTCGAATCCCACTCTCTCCGCCAGATCGAGCGTTGGTCGGTCGCTGCTCATATACCGCATGGCGTGCGTCCCCGCGTTGCTGGCGAGTCCTTTGACCCGAACAGGCGTGCGTTTGGCCCAAATGCATGAGGGGGAGCGGCACGGGACTCCGATCCGGGGGCAGGCCCCGCCTGTCGCCCCTGTACTCGGGATTTGAGCCGGTTCAGGGACACGGGAAGCCCCGAAGCCTGCGAACTTGAAACGAATCCTCCGCAGCCGGGACCCGGGCGAAAGCACTCTACTTGCGTCGCTCGCGCAGTTCCTTCTCCCGCGCACGATTCTCCAGCGCGGTTTTCAGGAGCGGCAGGCCCTGGTGCGGGTTGACGATGTGCGCCGCAATGCTGATCACGCGGGACAGGTTCAGCATGAGGCGGTAAAGCAGGAAGCGCGCCTTGGCGACGACGCCATGTGTCGTCTCATGCTCGCGCCAATACGTCGTCTCGTCGCCGCTGTACGTGCCCGACTCCTGTGCGGTGTAGTAGTAGAGCGCGATCGACTTTCGCCACTTGCCCTCGGCGACAGCCGTCGGGAAGCCGTGCACGGAACCGTCGTCGGTGCGGAACACGACCATCCGCCCCAGCGCCGGGACGATCTGCTGTTTGATCTGTCCACTTCCGTACAGGCAGAGGCTCCCGCCGTCTGCCTCGGTCCACCCGTCGTTGAGGTAGAAAAGCACATTCAGTTGCCGATAGAGCGACAGGGACCGGTAGATGTGGAAGTCGGTGTGGGGAGACAGGACTCCGCCGCCGCCCGACAGGTGAAGCCCGCCCCCCTGCAGATAAGGGTCAGGAATGAGCTTGTCGATGCCGGTGATCTCCTGAAGCGCACGCAGGAAGCGGGGGCTGCCGGCTTCGCGGATGATCTGCGCCCAGACTTCCGGGATCTCGTCTACGTCGTTGCAGGAGAACTTGCGGATCTGGTAGCGATCGCCCAGCTGATTCCACGCGTGCCAGTCAACCGAGGGAAAGCTGGCAAGTTCTGTTTCGTCCAGCCGGAGCATGTCGTCGAGAACGATGTGCGGGAAAGGTGAGGCGGCGGAGAACTGAGCGCTGAGCGCTTTCGGATCCTGCTCCATTCGCGAAAAATTGATCTTGCTGCCCATTCCCATCCCTACTCAATTCATGGCCCGGCCAAGCCGCGGTTTCGATCCTGTTCTTTCAGGCCTCGCATTACGGCTTCACGGCTTGATCAGGACCGCGCTTTGCCTGATCAGCGTGCGTCTTTGCAGTGCTGAAGGCATGCTTCGGAGCGTGGGTAGAGTGGCACAGGAGCCAGGCGGCGGGAACCGGGACCCGCGTTCCGGCCTGTAGAGGATCCCCGGGCAATGCTGCGCAAACTGGCGAAGGCTCAAACCTTCCGTGGGTTCGAATCCCCCTCTCTCCGCCAGATCCGATCTAAACCTCCGGGCCCGGCCGTGCATCCCAATGGCTATGCTGATTGCCGTGACCGAGCGCGACGACACTGCCGAGCCTGCCGCGGCCGAACCCGCCGACGAGCGGGCGCTGGTCGCCGCGGCGGCGCGCGGGGAGGTGCCTGCGTTCGAGTCGCTGTACCGGCGGCATGTCGGCCGGGTCCATGGCGTGATCATGCGGTTGGTCGGCGGCCATCGGGCGCGGGCCGAGGATCTGACCCAGGAAGCGTTCGTGCGGGCTTGGCAGGCGTTGCCGGCGTTCCGTTTCGAATCGGCGTTCTCGACGTGGCTGCACCGGCTGGCGGTGAACACCGCCCTGATGGAAATGCGCAGCCGGCGCAGTCGGCCGCAGGAGGAGGGCGACGACGAGGCGGTCTCGCTGCTGGGCTGCGCCGATTCGGCGGGGCACACCACCGCGCTGTCGCTCGACCTGGAGCGCGCCGTCGCGACCCTGCCGCCGCGGGCCCGCGCCGTGCTGGTGCTGTACGACGTGGAGGGCTGGAGACACGAAGAGATCGCCGCCGAACTCGGCATGGCGGTCGGCAGTTCCAAAGCACAGTTGCATCGCGCCCGCGGATTGCTGCGGACGCGCCTTGGAGGACACGCATGACCATTCCAGACGACACTTCCCGCTTCGAGGCCGACCACGGCGCAGGCGACGATCTACCCGATTCTCTGCGCTGGCAGCTGCGCGCGATGCGATGCGATGCGCCGCCGTCACGCGAACTGTGGCCGGATATCGCCGCGCGCCTGCAGGCGCGGCCGACGACCACGCATGGCGCCAGAAGCCGTACGCGGGGGCGCTGGATCACCTCGATGGCCGTAGCCGCGACGCTGGCGATTGCCGTGGGCGCTGGCGGATTGTGGCAAGGCGGAGTGCTGCCGACGCAACCTGTCGTCGCCGAACCCACGACGGCGACGATCGTGCAGCGCGAAGCCCTGGGCCTCGCGCTTCAATACGATGCCGCGCTGAGCGAGGTTGCCATCGCGCAGCCCGCTCCGGCGGCGCTGCAGCCGGTGATCGACGAACTCGACCGCAGCCTCGGCCTGATCCACGACGCGCTCGAGCGCGACCCCGGATCGTCGCTGCTGCTGGACCAGTTGCGCCGCACCTATGCCCATCGCCTCGCGCTCGCGCAGCGCGCTGCCTACAGTTGACCGGAGAGAAATCATGATTGGCAGAATCGGAAATCACATGGCGCTGGTCGCCACCTTGACCCTGCTGGCCGCCGGCACCGCGCTGGCCGCCACACCGATCAACGAGACCCGCGCGCTCAGCCCCGACGGCCGCCTGGAGATCGACAATCTCAAGGGCCTGATCGAGGTGCGGGCCTGGGACCGGCCGGAGGTCAGTATCCGGGGCAGCCTCGGCGAGGGGGTGGAGAAGCTGGAAATCAGCGGTGATCGCGACAATCTCTCCATCCGGGTGAAATACCCGCGGCGCGGCAGCGGGCGTGGCTTCATGTCCGGCACCGACCGCAGCGAACCGACCGAGCTGCGCCTGATGGTGCCGCTGCGCGCGAGCCTGAACATCGACTCGGTGTCGGCGGATGTCGACGTGAGCGGCGTCGCGTCCGGATCGCTGTCGATCAACAGCGTCAGCGGTGACGTCGTGGTTGCGGCTGCGCCCAGCCGGGCGGAGATCGACAGCGTCAGCGGCGACGTGCGACTGACGCTCAACAGCCGCAAGGTGAGCGTCGAAAGCGTGAGCGGCGACGTGAGTCTGAAGGGGCGGCTCGACGGCGAGGTCTCGGCCGAATCGGTCTCCGGCGATGTCGTCGTCGGCACGAACGGTGGCCAGCTGCGCCGCTTCACCGGTTCGACGGTCTCGGGCGACATGCGAATCGAGACGGCGCTTGCTCGTGGCGGGCGGATTTCCTTGCAGACGGTGAGTGGCGATCTCGACTTGCACATGCCGGCCGCGTTGTCGACCAACGTCCGCGGCGAGAGCTTCAGCGGCGATCTGTCCGCGCCCGGCGCCAGGATCAACCGCCCGCGCCACGGCCCGGGGTCCAGCTTCGAGCATCGCTACGGATCGGGCGACGGCGACATCGAAATGGAGACATTCTCCGGCGACGCGCGGCTGCGCTTGAAGTAATCCGTCGCAGTCGGCCAACGACCGCCGAGCGCCGGGCTGTTTCCTGGCGCTTGCACCGCCCGGTCCGCCCCAGTAGCCTCGCCGCAGGAGCTACAGGGGGATAGGGATGACCATTCGGGTATTTCTGCTGGACGACCACGCCCTGGTGCGGACCGGCATGCGCATGATTCTTTCGGCCGAGCCGGACATCGAGGTCGTCGGCGAGGCGGAAAGCGGGGAACTGGCGCTGCCGCAGATCCGCAATCTCAAGCCCGACATCGTGCTCTGCGACCTGCACCTGCCGGGCGTCAGCGGCTTCGAGGTCACCGAGCGCGTGGTCAAGGGCGATTACGGCTGCCGGGTCATCATTGTGTCGGTCCTCGAAGACGGCCCGATGCCCAAGCGCCTGCTCGAAGCCGGGGCCTGCGGCTATGTCGGCAAGGGCGGCGACGCGCGTGAACTGATCCGCGCGGTGCGCGAGGTCGCACAAGGCAAGCGTTACCTCGCCAGCGGCATCGCCCAGCACCTCGCCCTGGCGGGCATCGGACGCGGGCAATCGCCGGTCGACGAGCTGTCCCCGCGCGAACTGGAGATCGCCCTGCTGCTGGCCCAGGGCCTGCGCCAGGAGCACATCGCCAAGCGCCTGAACCTCAGCGCCAAGACCGTCAGCACGCATAAATCCCGCCTGTTCGAGAAGCTCGACATCACCGACACGATCGCGCTGACCCGGCTGCTGGGACAGTACGGCTTGCTGGAGCCGATGTCGGTTTTGTAGAGGATCGTCGGAGAGCGAACTTCACGGGACGGACGTTCCGTCAGGCACGATGCCGACGTACCCCCTGGCGCGAAGCAATGAACGACAACGACAGCATCTATCAGGACCTCGCCGAATCCATCCTCGAGCACGCCGAGGCCATTGCCCGGCTGGATGGCGATCGCATGGACGAGGGAGCCTACGATTCGATCTACGCCGAGCACGTGGCCGCCATGCGTTCGCTGGCGGTCCCGTACGTCGATCCGACCCCCGACTTCGAACTCGTGCGCAAGCTGAGGTCGCTCTCGGGCGATTTCGATGGCGTGTTCGTCCACATGGTCGACGGCGCGCTGGAACTGATCATCGACAGCGCGAGCCGGCAGCACAAGGTGAAGCTGTGGAACCGAAGGCAGTACGCGCGCAACGACGACGAAGACGGATCCTCCGGCGACTGGCCCAGGTGACCGCCCACAAAAAAGGCCGGAACCCATACGTAGGATTCCGGCCTGATCTGGACTGGGTTGGATCTGAAGATGGTGGAGGTGGGGGGAATTGAACCCCCGTCCGAAGGCACTCCATCCCCGGCACTACATGCTTAGCGCTCCGTTGGATCTCGTCTCCGAACAGCACGGCGCGCAAAGCGCATCCGGGGACCAGCCTGCTATGGGTTAACCGGGTGCTGGCAGGCAGCCACTCCCGGCGATTCCGTGATAATGACCCTACGTCGCGAGCACGGACACAAGCGATTTCGGGGCTTAGGCCTTAAGCGGCCAGTGCGTAGTT
>JALYOG010000095.1 GCA_030856985.1 Pseudomonadota bacterium
GGGAGAGGGGAGCAGAGCGCGCACGAGCTTCCTTCCTGTCGCCAGGTGCTCGTAGCTCAGGCGCTATCAGCAAGCCCGACCCGCGCCCCACGGCGAAACATGAACTCCCGATCGCGCGCCCGGCCCACCTTGAACTCGTACTCCCCAGCCAGCTCGAATCCAGCTCGCGCGTAGAAACGCTGCGCGCCGACATTCTCCGACCACACGCTGATCCACAGCGTGCGCGAACCATCGCGCTCCAGCCATGCCAGCGCGGTCCCGAACAGGCGCCCGCCCCAGCCGCCGTTCTGGTGCGCGGGCAGCACGTACAGGCGCTTGAGTTCGCCGTCCCCGGGTCGTACGTCCGGATGCGGCAGCCCGCACGGGCCGGCGGCGGCATGCCCCACCGCCTCGCCATCGCGTTCCAGCAGCCAGATCGCATACGCGTCCAGGCTGAGGATCAGCGCCTGCTTCTGCACCGCGTAGCTGTCGTGCAGAAACGCCTGCAGGTCCTCGGTCGCGTACAGATGCCCGAAGGTTTCGGTGAACGTCCGCGTGGCGACGCGCGACACCGCAGTGGCGTCGGCCACGGTCGCGCGGCGGATGCTCATCCCCACCGGCTCACGCTCCGGCAGGATCGGGACCGGCGGATTTCGGCCGCACCGAGACGTGGACCTCGGCCAGTTGCTTGTCCGGCACCGGCGACGGCGCTCCGGTCATCAGGCACTGCGCGGTCGTGGTCTTGGGGAAGGCGATCACGTCGCGGATCGAATCGGTCCCGGCCATCAGCGCGGCGATCCGGTCGATGCCGAACGCGATGCCGCCGTGCGGCGGCGCGCCGAAGCGCAGCGCGTCGAGCAGGAATCCGAACTTCGCCTCGGCTTCTTCGGCACCGATGCCGAGCAGTTCGAACACCGCCGACTGCATCGAGGACCGATGGATGCGGATCGATCCGCCGCCAATTTCATTGCCGTTGAGCACCATGTCGTAGCCGCGCGACACCGCCGTGCGCGCGTTGGCGCGCAGGTCGGCGACATCGTCCACCGCAGGCGCGGTGAACGGATGATGCAGCGCGACGTAACGCTGCGCCTCCTCGTCCCACTCGAACATCGGGAAGTCGGTCACCCACAGCGGCGCCCAGCCCTGCCCGACGAGCTTCAGGTCCTTGCCGAGCTTGAGCCGCACCGCGCCCATGAAATCGCAGACCGTGTTGTAGACGCCGGCGCCGAACAGCAGCAGGTCGCCGGCCTGCGCGCTGGTCGCGTCGAGAATCGCCGAGAGCGTCGCGTCGTCGATGAACTTCGCGATCGGCGAGTTGATGCCGTCGCGACCGTTGTCGGCGTCCTCGACCTTCATCCACGCCAAGCCCTTGCCGCCGTACTTGGCCGCATGCGCGGCGCACTCGTCGATCTGCTTGCGCGACAGCGTCGCTCCGCCGGGGACGCGCAGCGCCGCGACGCGGCCGCCGGGCGCACCGGCCCAATCGGTGAACACCTTGAATTCGCAATTGCGCACCAGCGCGGCGATGTCGACCAGTTCCATCGCGATGCGCAGGTCCGGCTTGTCGGAGCCGAAGCGACGCATGGCCTCGGCGTAGGTCAGGCGCGGGAAGTCCTCGCCCTCGCCCACGAGTTCGACCTGCATCACCTCGCGAAACACATCGCGGATCATCTGCTCGGTGGTGTCCTGCACCTCGCGCTCGCTGACCCACGCGAACTCCATGTCGAGCTGGGTGAACTCGAGCTGGCGATCGGCACGCAGGGCTTCGTCGCGGAAGCAGCGCGCGATCTGGTAGTAGCGGTCGAAGCCGGCGACCATGAGGATCTGCTTGAACAGCTGCGGCGACTGCGGCAGCGCGTAGAACTCGCCCTCGTGCATGCGCGCCGGCACCAGGAAGTCGCGCGCGCCCTCGGGCGTGGCCTTGGTCAGGATCGGGGTTTCGATGTCCTGGAAGTCGCGCGCGTCCAGCCAGCGCCGCAGCGCCTGCACCAGGCGCGTGCGGGTGCGCATCTTGCGCTGCATGTCCGGGGTGCGAAGGTCGAGGTAGCGGTACTTGAGGCGGATGTCCTCGCCGGCGTTCTCGTGCGCGTGGAACGGCAGCGGCTCGGCCTTGTTCAGCAGCTCGATCTTCGTGGCGACGACCTCCACCTGGCCGGTACGGATCTTGTCGTTGACCGATTGCCGGCGGCGCACGGTGCCGGTGACGCGCAGGCAGTCCTCGTAGCCCACCTGCGCGGCCGCGGCAACCACCTCGGCGTTGCCTGTCTCGCCCGCGGCGGGCTCGGCCACGATCTGCACGATGCCTTCGTAGTCACGCAGGTCGATGAAGCACAGCCCGCCCAGGTTCCGTGCGACGTCGGCCCAGCCGCACAGGCTGACGGTCTGCCCGAGCAGGGCATCGTCGATGAGGCCGCAAAAATGAGTACGCATGAAAGCTCCAAGGATCGGTGGATCCATCCGGGCGCGCCGGAAGGCACCTGAAACCCGCGATTTTACTTCCCCGGCCGCCTCAATGCCGCCGGTGCGGCCCCGCGCGAAGCCGTCCGGCAAAAACTCCCGGCCTGCAAGCAACGATCGCGGTCAAATCCTGAACGTGTATCTGGGACGGAAGTCGGCTTCCCGCGCCGGTGCGGCGCCGTATCTGCGACCTGCGTTGGCTTCGCCGGCAGCGATAGATGCGTCAATGGCTTGCGCCAAACGCGACCTCTTCCATGCCAACGACCGTCACTCCTGCATCAACGGCCACGCGCCATTCGATGAAAGTGTGAAGCAGGCTGGATCACCCAAGGCGGCAATGTTTTTGCCGCAGGGAGAACGCCAATGAAAAGTTCGTCCATTCGAGCCTTCGGACTGCTGTCCCTGCTCGCCGTCTCCTGGCCCGCCTTGTGCGAAGCCCGGCCTCCTCATCCGACCGGCGTCTCCGCGGTCGCAGCGGCCAGCGGCGGATCCAGCGCGCAGCTTCGCGTCGGCCTGATCCTGGTCTCCGCCGATGACGCGAAGCTTGCGCCGCCCCGGCCGGCTGAACTGGATTACCCGGCCTCGCCCAGCGCGGTGATGTGCCGCAGCCAATCGGCCGCCTACCGCGAATGCAGAACGCCGTTCCGCGAAAAGGTGGTCCTGTCGCGCGAACTCGACGGCACGAGCTGCATCGAGGGGCGCGATTGGGGCTGGAGCGAAGGCGCGGTGTGGGTGGACCGTGGCTGCGCCGCGGTGTTCCTCAGGCAATCGGCTGCCGACGGGATCTCCACGGTCTGAGCGGCCGCAAACGATGGCTTGTGGCGCGGCCAGGGTCGAGCGACGGGCCTAGCCTGTCGCCATGAACGCCTCGATTTCCTCGCTG
This sequence comes from Pseudomonadota bacterium, assembly GCA_030856985.1. Classification (GTDB taxonomy): domain Bacteria; phylum Pseudomonadota; class Gammaproteobacteria; order Xanthomonadales; family Xanthomonadaceae; genus Lysobacter_K. The sequence continues at coordinate 3,320 of JALYOG010000095.1, forward strand.
CTGCGCGCGAGCGCATCGGTCAGCACGCGATGGCCATCGCGTGTCACCAGCACGTCGTCCTCGATGCGGATGCCGATCCCGCGCCATTTCGCCGCGACCGTGGTGTCGTCCGGGGAGACGTACAGGCCCGGTTCGATGGTGAACACCATGCCCGGTTCCAGCACGCGCGATTCGCCGTCGATGCGGTACTCGCCGACATCGTGCACATCCAGCCCGATCCAGTGCCCGGTCTTGTGGCGGTAGAACCGCTTGTAGCTGCCGTCCTTCAGGTGCTTGCCAAGCTTGCCCTTGAGCAGGCCCAGGCGCAGCAGGCCTTCGGTGAGGGTCTCCACCGCGGCGAGGTGCCCGGCCTCGTAGGCGATGCCAGGCCGCGCCTGTGCAAGCGCCGCGGCCTGCGCGGCGCCGACCAGGTCGTGCAATGCACGCTGCTCGGTGGAGAAGCGCCCGCTGACCGGAAACGTGCGGGTGATGTCGGCCGCGTATCCGCGGTACTCGGCGCCCGCGTCGATCAGCACCAGGTCGCCGTCCTTCGCCTGTCCGGCGTTGGCGACGTAATGCAGGATGCAGGCATTCGCCCCCGCGCCGACGATGGTGCCGTAGGCGGGCACCGCATCGTTCATGCGGAACACGCGCTCCAGCTCGGCCTGCAGTTCGTATTCGCGGATTCCGGGGCGCACGCTGCGCATCGCCACCTGGTGCGCGGCGACGCTGATGTCGGCGGCGCGCTGCATCAGCCGGATTTCGTCGCGATCCTTCATCAGACGCTGCTCGTCGAGCAGGTGGCCCAGCTCGAGGAATTCATGCGGCGGCTGTGCGCCCATGCGCATCATCGCGCGCACGCGATTGACCCAGCCGATCAGCTTGAGGTCGAATTCGGCATCGCGGCCGAAGTGGTAGTAGACCCTGGAGCGCCCTTCGAGCAGGCTCGGCAGGATGTCGTCGAGATCGGCGATCGGGTAGGCGTCGTCGAGACCGAACGCCTCCACCGCGCCCTCGGTGCCGTAACGCGGGCCGTCCCAGCCTTCCCGCTCGACGTCGCGCTCGCGACAGAACAGCAGCGTTTCGCCATGCGCCCTGCCCGGCACCAGCACGAGCACCGCTTCGGGCTCGGGGAAGCCGGTCAGGTACAACAGGTCGGAATCCTGCCGGTACGGATAATGGGTGTCGCGATTGCGGAATCGCTCCAGCGCCGCAGGCAGAATCAGGATCGCCTCGTTGCCGGCCATCCGCATCAACTGCTTGCGCCGGCGCGCATAGGCCCGGGCGGGCATGCTCAGTGCACCGGTCATCTCAGTTGAGGCTTTGCCGACGCTCGCCGGCAAGCACGCAATCGCCGTGCAGCAGCAGCGCGGCGACGCGCACGAACTCCTGGATCTCCACCAGCGCGGCTTCGTCTTCCTCGTCGCCCTCGTCCTGGGGTTGCGCAGCGGCCAGCTTGGCGATGTCGGCCAGCGCCTCGGTGCTCACCTCCGACAGGGGCGGCTTCGCGCCGGTGGCCAGGCCGAACGCGCCCAGGAAACCGCGGCACCAGTCGAACAGGGCGCCGCTGCGCACCACCAGCGACTCCTCGGGGTCGGGCATCAGCAGATCGAAGCTGAAACTGCGGTCCGCCAGCTGCGCCGCACTCACCGTGCGCATCGTGTCCAGCGCGCTGCCGTCGGCGGGCGTCTCCAGGGCGGCGTCGACGAGTACCCGGGCCGGCCATTCCGGGACGGGGCCGCCGCCACCTGCCAGCCAGCCGCACAGCGCGCCATGAAGCTCTGCTGGCGTGGTGGCCAGGGCCTGGCGGCGAATGTCGGAATCCACTGCAGACCAGGCTGGCAGTTGGGAGGGTGCGGGATGTGTCATCCGTGCGGGCCGGGGGAAAAGATGCCACAGTTTAACAACGAGGCGTTTACGGCTTGTCGCCACCCGCCGCTCCCCCAAGACTTCGCTCAACGCGCCCACCGCCGACGGTCCGTGCCTCTATCCTGCCCACCGCCGATTGCGCCAGCGACTCGCGCCCTGCTGGCGTGCGCGTCGGTCGCGCTCGTGCTGCTGGCGCTCGCGTTGCCGCCGGCATCGGCAGCGGTGCGCGACTACTACTTCACGCCGCTGGGCAGCCAGAAGGGGCTGGCGCAGAACTCGGTGACCGCCTTCGCGCAGGACTCCCAGGGTTTCATCTGGGTCGGCACGCAGGGTGGATTGCACCGCTACGACGGGCAGCGCTACGTGGTGCTCCGGCACGACCCGTCCGACCCGACCAGCCTTCCCGACAGCTTCATCACCGCGCTTGCCGCAACCGAAGACGACACGCTGTGGGTGGGCACGTACGCACGATATGTCTCCCGGCTGGATGTTCGCAGCGGGCGTATCGAGCGGTTCGATGCCGGGGACGCAGACGCCGGCGGCGCCCAGGTAATGGCGTTGTTGCCGCAGCGCGACCGGCTGTGGATCGGCACGCTCAATGGACTGGCGCGCATGGACCCGGCGACCGGACGCAGTGTGCAGGTCGTCAGGCTGGAACCGCGGTTGCTGCGCCAGATGCCACAGCAGCAGCTGCTCGAAGACGTGGACGGCACGGTCTGGTACGCCAGCGCGGCGGGGCTGTTCCGCATCGACGCGGCCGGCGAGGTGGCACTGGTCGGCCCGCCCGAACGCACCCGCAGCCTGGTGCTGGACCGGTCCGGGCAGCTATGGGTCGGCCGCCACGACGGGCTCCATCGCCTGCGTCCGGAC
>JALYOG010000094.1 GCA_030856985.1 Pseudomonadota bacterium
GCCCCGGGCCGCCAGGTCCGCAGCCGCCGATGCGCCCAAGCCGGCCAAAGGCGCCGCGGCCGACGGCCAGCCCGGACTGCTGGGGCGGATCGGCCGCGGCCTGAAGTCCCTGGTCACCCGCGCGCCGCGGTCGAATCACTGAACCCGGCGCAGGCGCCGCGTCCCCGGACGCCGCGCCTGCGCTGCGAAGCACGGCTTCCGGCCGCGCATTCGCCGGCGGCGATTCCGCCGGCCGGAGCCGCGCCACGTCGCAACGCGGACAATTCGAACTAGCCATTGCCGCCCCCGCCGCCGATACTGCGGCATGATCCGGATGGGTGAGCGATGAGCGTCCTGCGCTTCGACCATGTCAGCAAGCAGTACAGCGGCGGGCACCAGGCCCTGTCCGATGTGAGCTTCAGCATCGCCGCCGGGGAAATGCTGTTCGTGACCGGTCATTCCGGCGCCGGCAAGAGCACGCTGCTGAAGCTGATCCACCTCACCGAACGCCCCAGCCGCGGCACCCTGCTGTTCGGCGAGCGCAATCTGCTCAAGGTGCGCGGGCGCCGCGTCGCCCTGCACCGGCGCGAGATCGGCGTCGTGTTCCAGGACCACAGGCTGCTGGGCGATCGCAGCGTCGCCGACAACGTCGGGCTGCCACTGCTGCTGCGCGGCTTGCGGCGCTCGGACATCAACAAGCGCGTGCGGGTGACCCTGGAGCAGGTCGGGCTGGGCCCGCGCGCCACTGCGCTGCCCGGGCAGCTATCGGCCGGCGAGCAGCAGCGGGTCGGCATCGCCCGCGCGATCGTCTCCGAGCCGCGCCTGCTGGTCGCCGACGAGCCGACCGGCAATCTCGATCCGACCCTGTCGGCGGAAATCTTCGCCCTGTTCGCGCTGCTGCCCACGCGCGGCACCAGCGTGCTGGTCGCCAGTCATGACCTCGCCCTGGTCAAGCGCATGCGCAAGCGCGTGCTGGTGCTCAACCAGGGACGCCTGGTCGACGACATCGCCCCGGAGGACCTGGCGGCATGAGCGAGGCGATGATCGCGCCGACGGCCGCGGCCGTGGAGCGCACTGGCGCCCGGCCACCGCTTGCGGGGCAGTCGGCGTTTGGAAGCTGGCTGGACCACCACCTTTTCAGCCTCGTCGCGAGCGTCGGACGCATGCTGCGCAAGCCGTGGGCGACGGCGTTGACGGTCGGCGTCATGGCCGTGGCGCTGACCTTGCCACTGGGCCTGTGGGCGGCGCTGGCGAACGTGCAGCGTTTTGCCGGCGAGGTCCAGCAGGCGCGGCAGATCAGCGTGTTCCTCAAGAGCGACATCACCGCCGAGCGCGCAGGCGCGCTGGCCGCGCAACTGCGCGCCCGCGACGACATCGCCACCGTGGAATGGCGCACGCCGGAACAGGGCCTGGCGCAGTTGCGCGACAGCGGCCTGGGCGAGGCGATCGACAACCTCGAGCGCAATCCCCTGCCCAACCTGCTCGTGGTGACCCCCACGGGCGACGAAGCTCTGCTGGCGCAGTCGCTGCAGGCGCTTGCGGAGGCCGACCTGGTGCAGCACGACGCCGGCTGGCGGCAACGCCTGGATGGCTGGCTGCGGTTCGGTACGCGGCTGGCGCTGGTGCTCGCCGGCCTGCTCGGGCTCGGCGCCCTGCTCGTGGTCGGCAACACGGTGCGACTGGACATCCAGTCGCGGCGCGAGGAAATCGCGGTCCTGCAGTTGCTTGGCGCCACCGACGGCTTCATCCGCCGCCCGTTCCTGTACCTGGGCGCCTGCTACGGACTGGTCGCCGGAGCGCTCGCACTCGCGCTGCTGACCGCGACCGACGCGGCGCTGCGACCGGCGCTGGCGGAACTGGCCGCCAGCTACGGCAGCGACTTCGCCCTGCTTGGTTTTGCCTTGCCGCAGGCCGGCGCCATCCTGCTCGGTGCCGGGACAATCGGCTGGTTCGGCGCCGCCTTCGTCACCGGCCATTACCTGCGCCAGGCACGGCCGACCGCATGAGCAATCCACCCTCCGGCAGCGATCCCAGCGTGCCGGCCGGCTCGCGCGATCTGCGCCACGTCAGCAGCCAGACGCCACGCGTGATGGTGGTCGATGGCTCGCGCCTGGTGCGCAAGATGATCGGCGACGTGCTCGGCCGCGAGCTCGCGCAGGTGGAGGTGGTGCCCTGCGGCAGCATTGCCGAAGCCCGCGCGGCGCTGCACGCGGGACCGGTCGACCTGGTCACCACCGCGCTGTCGCTGCCCGACGGCGACGGCATCGCGCTGGCGCGCAGCGTGCGCGAAGCATCGGGGCAGGCCTATGTTCCCATCATCGTGGTGTCCGGCGACGCGCAGGGACACCTCGAGGATCGCCGCTTCACCGAGGATGTCACCGACTACTTCGACAAGGCGCTCGGCCATGCCGCGCTGGCGGCGTTCATCCGCGGCTACGTGCAGCCCCAGGCGATCCCCGGCGCCCGCGTGCTGTACGTCGAGGACAGCCGCGTGGTCGCGCTGGCGACCAAGCGCATGCTCGAACGCCACGGCGTGGACGTGAGGCATTTCGTCGGCGTCGAGGAGGCGCTGGAATACCTGGACACGCATCGCGAAAGCGCCGCAGCGGGCGGCGATGTCGGCGCGGACCTGGTGCTGACGGACGTGTATCTCAAGGGCGAACTGAGCGGCCACGACCTGCTCGACCGGCTGCGCAACGATTTCCGCTACGGCAAGCGCCGGCTGCCGGTGCTGGTGATGACCGGCGACGCCAATCCCGACAACCAGGGCGCGCTGCTGCGCGCCGGGGCCAACGACCTCGTGCTCAAGCCGATCGAGGAGCGCCTGCTGGTCACCAAGACGCTGTTCCAGCTGCGGCTGTCGCAGCTCCCGGAACAGCGCACGCTGGACGCGTGAGCCCCGGCCGGCAAGCGCCTGCGGCGGACCCGGGCCCGCCGCAGCGCGGGAACGACGAGCCTCGCGGCCAGCTCGAAGCGTCCTGGCACGCGCACCTGGGAGACCATCTGGCCAGTGCCCAGATGCAGGCGCTCGCCGCGCGCCTGCGCGAGCGCAAGGCATCGGGAGTCGCGGTGTATCCGCCGGCCCCGCAGATCTTCGCCGCGTTCGCCGCCACGCCGCTGGATACGGTCAAGGTGGTCGTGCTGGGGCAGGACCCGTATCACGGCGTTGGCCAGGCGCACGGGCTGAGCTTTTCGGTCGCCCCGGGGACGCCGGTGCCGCCGTCGCTGCTCAACATCCACAAGGAACTGGAGCGCGACCTGGGCATTCCGCGTCCCGACCACGGCTGCCTGCTGCCATGGGCCCAGCGCGGCGTGCTGCTGCTCAACAGCGTGATGACGGTGGAATCCGGCCGGCCAGGCAGCCACCAGGGCCTGGGATGGGAGGCGTTCACCGATCGCGTGGTCGAGGTGCTCGACCGCGAGCGCGAGGGGCTGGTGTTCCTGCTGTGGGGCAGCTACGCGCAGGCCAAGGGCAAGGCCATCGATACGCAGCGCCATCGCGTGCTGCGCGCGCCGCACCCCTCGCCATTGTCGGCGCACCGCGGGTTTGCCGGCTGCGGTCACTTCTCGGCGGCCAACCAGTACCTGGCCCGGCGCGGGTCCGAGCCGATCGACTGGTCGCTGCCGCCGTTGCGTGAGCTGAAGACAAGCGGGTTTACCGGCGGCTAACGTCCTCTCGGGCAACCTCGTGCATCCGTTGCGGGAATCTCCGATCCGTTCCATCCGTGCAACGCAGCGAACTTCCCCGGTCTTTAGCAGTCAAAGGCCCCTACTGCTAAAATCATGCCCATGACCCAGACAGCCCAGTCCCACGCCCTGATCGCCAACAACCTGCCGGTGCCCAGCCCGCTGGGTTCGCTCGATGCGTACATCGGTGCCGTCCATCGCATTCCGGTACTCAGCGTCGAGGACGAACAGGCCCTGTCGCGTCGCTTCCTCGAGGAAGAAGACCTCGATGCCGCGCGCGAACTGGTGCACTCGCATTTGCGCTTCGTGGTCCACGTCGCGCGCGGCTACAACGGCTACGGGCTGCCGCTCGGGGATCTGATCCAGGAAGGCAACATCGGCCTGATGAAGGCGGTCAAGCGCTTCGATCCCGATCAGGGCGTGCGCCTGGTGTCGTTCGCGGTGCACTGGATCCGTGCCGAGATGCACGAGTTCATCCTCAAGAACTGGCGCATCGTCAAGGTGGCCACGACCAAGGCGCAGCGCAAGCTGTTCTTCAACCTGCGCCGCAGCAAGAAGCGCCTGGGCTGGATGAACGCCGAAGAGGTGCGGGTGGTCGCGCGCGACCTCAACGTATCCGAGCGCGAGGTGCTGGAAATGGAGTCGCGCCTGTCCGGACGCGACATCGGCTTCGACGCGCCCAGCGACGACGACGACGACCACGCGCCGCCCTCGCCGGCCGCCTACCTGCGCACGCACGAGGAAGATCCGTCGCAGATGTACGAACGCGAGGACGAGGAAGACAGCCAGCTGGCGCTGCTTCGCGAGGGCCTGTCGGAACTGGATGCGCGCTCCCGCGACATCATCAGCCGCCGCTGGCTCGACGACGACAACAAGGTGACGCTGCAGGAACTGGCCGACGAATACGGCGTCAGCGCCGAGCGCATCCGCCAGGTCGAGGCCAACGCGCTGAAGAAGATGCGGGCGCTGTTCGCGGCCTGAAGTGGGGGCAAGCACTTGGACGAGTATTGACGGCCCGCAAGCGGGCCGTTTTTTCGTTTTGGACCAGGGAAGAAGCTAAAGATGATTGAAAGAAATCTGGTGGATGGCTCTGCCTTTAACCAAGAGGCCACCCTGCCCTTCGAGATGCGACTGAAAGATTTTGAACTATCCCTCCAGGACATCTACGACTTCTTCTTTGATGTAAACACTGCTTTGACCCGAAAAGGTCTACAGCGGCTTGACGACACCCTGCGACCGGCGATCATGTCGGGCCTGCTCTCCGACATGCTGACCGCCAGCATGGCGAAGCACTCGCGCACACTTACCGAGAACCGCTACTTCAACGGACACCCCGATCTGATTGTCAGAGGCATCTACGCTGACGATGCAGCGAAAGCAGGCGTGGAGGGCGTGGAGGTCAAGACCACCAGAAAGATAGGCGGGGCGGTGGACACCCATGGGGCACGCGACCAGTGGATGTGCGTCTTCGTCTATGCAGTGGACTGCCAAACACAACCAGCCATCGCGCGTGCTCCCATGACGTTCACTGAAGTCTATCTGGGCAAGGTAGTTTGCGACGATTTCAGAAAGAACGCCCGAGGGGAACTGGGCACCAGAACAGCAACACTGCACAAGGTTGGCGTGGGGAAGCTGCGGGCTAACTGGATCTATCGTTCGAAACGGGAACGGTGAGCTTCGCCAGCTTCGGTATTGCCTCGCGAGCGCAGGCGAAGTAACCGGCGTCACGTTCGATGCCGACGCTCAGATAGCCGTTGGCTTCGGCGGCAGCCAGCGTCGAGCCGGAACCCGCAAAAGGATCGCATACCAATCCTGTGCCCAAGGGCAACACCGCCCGGACGAGTTTACGCATGAAGGCCTGCGGCTTAAGGCTGGGATGCGGCGCCAGCTTTCGCTCAACCGCACGAGTCGGCGCCGAGAGGATGACGTCGCCGAACGGCCTATCTGCAGACGGACGCCTAAACCCCCCCGTGCCCCATTTGCGAAGATTGTCCTGCACGCGCCCTTCGGGTGGCCGCCGGAACATCAGCCAAGGCTCCCACATGGACCGAGGCATGACGCTCACGTCGGGAAAAGCTTCATGGGCGGCTTTGGGTCGATCTCCGCCCCTCATAGTCATCACCAGTCTCACCACCTCGCCCCGTCTTTCCAGCCCTCCTTTGGCAAGCGCGCCGGAAACGACATGCGACAACAGCGGATTGGAGGCGACCAGGACATTCGCGCCGGGGACCAGCGTGCGCAATAGAAGGCGTGCCCACTGCGTGAAAAATTCTTCCAGAGCCGCTATGTCGCGGTGCGTTAGCACCGTGAAACGCGGCAGTGGCGAACGCTTCGTTCCGTCGAAGGCAGGCGGAATTCGCCAAACGCCGCCCTTTCCAGTCCTCAGTTTGTCCTGCTCTTGATCGCTGTATTCGATCAGGCCATAGGGCGGATCCGTAACGACCGCATGGATTGAGCGTTCGGACCTTGCGCGCAACCACTCGAAGCAATCGGAGTGGATCAGTGATGCGCCACCGTACTGGAAAGTGCCCTGAGCTTTGGATTCTTCTGTTTCGAAAAACCGAAGATTCGACTCATCGAAGAGGTCGGCGCGCAACTTGTAAACGCCGCGCTCCGAGCGAACGAAGTACTTAGGGGTGTTCAGATTGAGATAGGAGCGAACCGAAGAGGCGGGCGTCTCGCCGATGCTCTCGGTGACCGTTCGGGTGATTTCCGCCACTGACGATCCCTCCGGGCGTACCGACAGTGCCCGTACGATTGAATCTCTTACTGCGCCGGGTGGTCTTTTCATCGGATTGGATTTGCGATCAGCACAAGATGACGGAGTTTAGACGTCTAGACGTCTTTACGCAACCTAACTGTCCGCGCGACGAGTCGGCGCCGTAGTAGGCTCAATCTCCGACGCCGACAGAGAACGATTTCCGCATGGCCACCGAAGACCGGCGCATCGCGCTGCTGATCGACGCCGACAACGCCCCGGCGGCGAAGATCGACGTGATCCTGGCCGAGGTGGCCCGCCACGGCGTGGCCAATGTGCGCCGCGCCTACGGCAACTGGAAAAGTCCGCACCTCAAGAGCTGGGAAGGCGTGCTCCACGCCTACGCGATCCGGCCGATCCAGCAGTTCGCCTACAGCAGCGGCAAGAACGCGTCGGACATGGCGATGGTGATCGATGCGATGGACCTACTGTTCGCGGGCAACCTCGATGGCTTCGCGATCGTTTCCAGCGATGCCGATTTCACGCCGCTGGTGATGCGCCTGCTGACCGACGGCGTCAAGGTCTACGGTTTCGGCGAGAAAAAGACGCCGGACCCGTTCGTCAATGCGTGCTCGGTGTTCACCTACGTCGAAGCGCTGGGCCAGCCCAGCAGCACCGGACCTGCGACCACCACCAAGGCGCGCACCGCCCCGGAACTGCGGCGCGACACCCGCCTGGTGCAGATGCTGCGCAGCGCCGTGGACTCGGCCAGCGGCGACGACGACTGGGCGCAGCTGGGATCGGTCGGCAGCCAGGTCAGCAACCAGGCGTCGTTCGATCCGCGCAACTACGGCTACCGCAAGCTCAGCGACCTGATCGAGGCCACCGAGCTGTTCGAACTGCGCCGCGACAACCAGATCATCTGGATTCGCGACAAGGGCGGCGCCAAGGCGCGGGCGGCCGCCGCCGGATCGAAGCCGCGGCCCGGCAAGCCGGTCGCCGCCTGACCGGGCGGCGCTTTTTGCCGCCCCGCTAACGAATGTCGGCTCACGCTGCACCCCATGGGCGCGGCGATCCCACTGCTGGAAAAAACCCGACGCGCATGCGGCGCCGCGCTGCTGGTGCTCGCCGTCGGGGTCGCCTGCGCGCAGCAGCGGCCGACCGAGCCGTATGCGGCCGAACGC
>JALYOG010000119.1 GCA_030856985.1 Pseudomonadota bacterium
CCGACCGCACCCGCGCCCGGCCCACCGCCGCCGTGCGGCGTCGAGAACGTCTTGTGCAGATTCATGTGGATCGCGTCGAAGCCCATGTCGCCGGGCCGGACCTTGCCGAGGATCGCGTTGAGGTTGGCGCCGTCGTAATACAGCAGGCCGCCGGCATCGTGCACGAGCTTGGCGATCTCGTGGATGCGGCGCTCGAACACGCCGATCGTCGACGGGTTGGTCAGCATGATCCCGGCCGTCTTCGGGCCGAGCACGCCCTTGAGCGCCTCCACGTCGATGTCGCCGTCGGCCATGGTCGGAATCTCGCGCACCACGCAGCCGCACATGACCGCCGTGGCCGGGTTGGTGCCGTGCGCGGCGTCGGGCACGATGATCTCGTTGCGCTGCAGGTCGTCGCGCTGGCGGTGGTAGGCCATGATCATCGCCACGCCCGCGAACTCGCCCTGCGCACCGGCCATCGGCGACAGCGAAACTCCGCCCTTCATGCCGGTGACGTCTGCGAGGATTTCCTGCAGGTCGTGCATGCACGACAGGAAACCCTGCGACAGGGACTCGGGCGCGTACGGGTGACGTCCGGCGAAGCCGTCGAGCAGGGCAAGCGAATGACAGGCGCGCGGGTTGTACTTCATCGTGCAGCTGCCGAGCGGATAGAAATTGGTGTCGATCGAGAAGTTCTTGCGCGACAGCCGGGTGTAGTGGCGCACGACCTGCAATTCCGACACCTCGGGCAGGCCCACGGGCGTGTCGCGCAGCAGCGCTGCGGGAATGTCGGCAGGTGTCCCGGGAGCGGTGGGGTGCTGCGCGACCGCGCTGCGGCCGGGACGGGACTGCTCGAAGATCAACATGTGCACTGGGTCTCTGGGGCGCCCCGCGGGTACAGGGGCAGGCGCGGCCGGAGCCGCAGACAAGCGTCGCATTTTGCCACAAGCCCTGCGGTGCCGCCCTGCAGGAAACACGATCCCCATCAGGAAATCACCCGGGCGGCAGCTCGCGTGGGCGCCCGCGAGCCGCTACGCGGCCAGCGAGCTGAACGGCACTGGCGGCGGGCGGCTCAGGGCGTCGCCTTGGACTTCGCGGGCGGTGGGCTGTCCGCTTCGTGGATCGCGGTCCCACGCGTCCCGTCGGGATTGATCCAGCCGCGGAACATGCTGCCGCTGTTGAACGGCATCGCGATGTTGCCGTCGCGGTCCAGCGCGATCGCGCCACCGTCTCCACCCGCGGCGGGCACGATCCGGTTTACCACCTCATCGGCGGCGGCCTGCAGCGAGTCGCCGCGGTAGGCGACGCGCGCGCAGATGTCGTGGGCGACCGCGTTGCGGATGTAGAACTCGCCCCAGCCCGTTCCGGAGACGCCGCAACGTTCGTCGGCCCAGGTTCCGGCGCCGATCACCGGCGCATCGCCGACGCGCCCCCACTTCTTGTTGGTCATGCCGCCGGTGCTCGTCGCCGCGGCGATGTGCCCGTGGCGGTCGAGCGCGACCGCGCCGACGGTTCCGAAATACGGACCGGCGTCCTCGTCCGCGAGGCCGGCCTGCGCGTCCTCGCCTGCCGCCTCGCGCCGTTCCTTTTCCTGCGCGCGATCGAGCGCGCGCCGCCGGTGCTCGGTGGTGAACCACTCGTTGGCGACGCGCTGGATCTCCGGGCGGGTGTCGGCGAATGCCTCCGCGCCGTGACCTGCGAGCATCACGTGCGCGCTGTGCTCCATCACCGCGCGTGCCAGCTTGATCGGATTTCTGACGGTGGTCACACCTGCGACCGCGCCCGCGCGCCGGGTGTGGCCCTCCATGATCGACGCATCGAGCTCGTGTCCGCCCTTCGCATTGAGCACCGCGCCCTTGCCGGCGTTGAAGCGCGGCGATTCCTCCAGCACGACCACGGCCGCGGAGACCGCGTCCAGCGCGCTGCCGCCATCGGCGAGGATCGCGTTGCCGGCGTCGAGTGCGCGATTGAGCTGTTGGTGGAAGTCGCGGGCGTCGTCCTCGGTCAGCGAATCCTTCGGCACGAAGCCCGCGCCTCCATGGATCACGAGGGCAGTGGGCGACTCGGCGGCAATCGATGGCGGCATGAGCAGTAGGACCAGCAGGGCGAGTGAACGCATGGGTAGACCGTCGGCGGGGATGTCCGGTGCCAGCTTAGCGCGACGGACGATCCTCGATGCAGCTTTCGGCCATGTCGCATTGCACAAGTTGCGCAAAACCACAAGTGCACTGCAACAAATCGTTGCGACACGCTTGCTGCGGTGCGGGGGAGCGAGCCAGAAAAACCCTGCAAATGCTGGCGTTCGAAACCGCTGCGCGCGGCGAGAACCGCATGATTCAGCACGGGCGCAAAAAACAGTTGACACGGCAGCCGTCGTCTCCGGATTCTCGCGCGGCCCCCACGGGCAGTTGAAACACGACCACGGACGGCAGCGCCTCTGCCGAAGCGTTCCAACAAGGAAATACGTCAAATGATCATCAAGAGCATCCTCGCCCTCAGCGTCTCGCTCGCCCTGGGTTCCTCGGCCATGGCGTCTGAGCTGCGCCGTGTCGAAAACTCCATCGAAGGGCAATACATCGTCGTCCTCAAAGAGGGTTCCCTCGGCAACCCGGGCGAGCACGGTCTCGCCAACGCGGTGGAACACGCCGCGGTCGATCTGGCCGCGAAGTTCGACCTCGACGTCCAGCACGTCTACGGCCACGCCCTGGCCGGCTTCGCCACCAAAGCGTCCGAGAAGGACATCGCCCGCCTGATGCACGACCCGCGCGTGGAGTACGTGGAAGAAGACGGCATGATGTATCCCACCGCCACCCAGAGCGGCGCCACCTGGGGCCTGGACCGGTCCGACCAGCGCGACCTCCCGCTCAACGGCACCTACGTCTACGACTACGTGGGCAGCGCGGTACGTGCATACGTGATCGACAGCGGCATTCTCGCCAGCCACACCGACTTCGGCGGTCGTGTCCTGTCCGGTGCCACGTTCATCAGCGACGGCCGCGGTTCGAGCGACTGCAACGGCCATGGAACCCACGTGGCCGGCACCATCGGCGGCGCGACCTGGGGCGTGGCCAAGAGCGTCCGCCTGGTTCCAGTGCGCGTCTTCGGTTGCACCGGCGGCAGCTCCAACTCGACGATCATCGCGGGCATCGACTGGGTCCGTAACAACCACGTCAAGCCCGCGGTGGCGAATATGAGCCTGGGCGGCCCGGCCTCCTCGGCGACCGACACTGCCACCAACAACCTGATCAACAGTGGCGTGACCGTGGTCGTGGCGGCAGGCAACGACAACCAGAGCGCCTGCAACTTCTCCCCGGCCCGCGTCGCCAATGCGATCACCGTCGGATCGACCACGTCCACCGATGCACGCTCCTCGTTTTCAAACTTCGGCAGCTGCGTGAACATCTTCGCCCCGGGCAGCTCGATCCGGTCGGCCTGGTACACCAGCACCACCGCGACGAACACCATCAGCGGCACCTCGATGGCTTCTCCGCACGTCGCGGGCGCGGCCGTGCTGGTCCTGGCGGCGAACAACTCGCTGTCGCCGTCCACCGTGCGCAGCACGATCTACAACAAGGCCACCACGGGCCGGCTGACGTCCATCGGCAGCGGCTCGCCGAACCGCCTGCTCTACACCCGTTGATCCACGCAGTGTGATGCAGGGCGGCCCTTCGGGGCCGCCCTTTTTTGTGCCAGGCATCCGGCGATCCGCGCAGTGCCGGCAACGATCTTCCGCCATCGGGAGCCTGCCGCTGGCCAGCGCCTTGCCGCGCAGGCGGTGGCGGCGCTAGGGCTCGAAGTGGATGATGGCCGTGGTGCCTTCATCAGGCGTGCTGGTCAGCGTGACCGGCCAGCCGAAGCGCTCGCCCAGGCGACGCACGATCGACAGCCCCATGCCCTTGCCTTCCTCACGCGTGAGGTCGGCGCGATAGAACGGATCGAAAGCCTTGGCGAGAGTCTCCGGAGACATGCCGATTCCGGTGTCCCGCACCGCGATGCGGTCGGCAGCGACGCAGACCTCGATTTCCCCGCGTTCGGTGAACGTCACCGCATTGACCAGCAGGTTGCGCAGCATCACGTTGAGCACGTGCGGCGGGGCGAACAGCTTGGGCGATCCTTCCTCGTGCACCTGCAGGGTGATCGGCTTGTCCAGCAGCAGCGGGCGCGCGCGTTCGACTTCCTCGCGGACCACGTCGAGTGCATCGAACTGCGCGCTCTGCGGCGCGATCTCGGCCTCGCGCGCGAGGATCAGGAATGCATCGAGCACCGCTTCCATGTCGCGGCTGGCGCGCTGCACCCGCCCCAGCGAGCGCAGCGAGCGCGCGCTGATGCCGGGGTCGTCGATCATCATGTCGGTGGCCATGCGGATCACCGTGAGCGGCGTGCGCAGCTCGTGGCTGGCATCGCGGGTGAAGTCGCGCTCGCGCTCGACCGCGTCGCCGACGCGGTAGGCCAGGTCGGCCAGCGCACTCGACAACTGCCGCACTTCGTGTCCCGAATCGGGCGGGAGATTTCCCGGATCGAGCGCGTCGGCGTCGGGATCGCGCGGATCCCAGCGCGACACCACGTCCGCCAGCCAGCTCACCGGCGCGACCAGGCGGCCCGAGACACGGTAGGTCAGCCAGGAGATCAGCAAGGTCGTGGCAAGCGACAGCAGCAACGCCACGAAGCCGGTGAGCACGATCGCCCGGTCGATCCGCCAGGTGTCCCAACTGAGATAGAAGGTGCCCTGCGGTTGGCGGTCCACGTAGAGCGTCCGCTGCGGCTTCGTGCGCATCATCATCGGCAGCCAGTGCACCCCGGTCCGGGCGTTCCGCAGGACTGCGGGCAGCCGCGGGTCCGGAGCGCCCGGCCGGTCGAGGTACCCGGTCATCGTGGTCATGTTGGGCAGCGGCGTGTCGGGATCCTGCGCGTACGCTTCCCAGAACCGCTCGGCCTCGGTCCCCATCCGCTCGAGGATCACGTACTGCCGCACAGCCAGAACCGCCACCAGCAAGCCGATGGTGAGGAATAGGCTTCCCAGTACCGCCTGCAGAATGAAGGCGAACCGGATCTTTCGTGGAAGACCGTAGGACATTGCAGGCCGCCGCAGTGCTCAGTCGGGCGGTTGCGAGATATCGGCCACGCGGTAGCCGGCGCTCTGTACCGTGTGCAGCAATTGCTTGTCGAAGGGCTTGTCGATGGTCTTGCGCAGGTTGTACAGATGGCTGCGCAAGGTGTCGGAGTCGGGCAGGCCGTTTCCCCAGATCTCGCGCTCGATCTCCTGGCGGCTGACCACGCGCGGCGATTCGCGCATCAGGATGGTCAGCAGCCGAAGTCCGATCGGCGAAAGCTGCAGCTCGCTGCCGCCGCGGGTGACGCGCAGGCTGGCCGGATCGAGCACCAGGTCGGCGACCTTGAGCACCTCGCCGCCGACCTGGCGGCGCTCGCGACGGATCAGGGCGCGCAGGCGCGCCTCCAGTTCCTGGATCGCGAAGGGTTTGGTCAGGTAATCATCGGCGCCGGCGCTGAGCCCGGTGAGCTTCTCGTCGAGCGTGTCGCGCGCGGTCAGCATCAGGACCGGCGTGGACTTGCGCGCTTCCTCGCGCAGACGCTTGCACACTTCGACGCCGTCCAGCCGCGGCAGCATCAGGTCCAGCACGATCACGTCGTAGCTGTTCTCCGCCGCCAGACGGTAGCCGTCGAGGCCGTCGGCCGCAAAATCCACCTCGAAGCCGCGGCTTTCGAGGTATTCCCCCACCATTTCGGAAATGTTGCGGTTGTCCTCCACGATGAGGACCAAGCCGCCGTCTCGCGTGCCTTGCATAGGTTGTTCTCCGCCCTTCAGTTTTGTGAAGGCTGCCGTCTTCCACGTGGAGGCGCCGTGAAGAAGGGCGCCGGTCAGAAACGGATCCGGCCGACAAGAATGTCCTTGAACATGACCCAGTCGCCGAGGAAGGAATATACGGGGTGTTTGAAGGTGGCCGGGCGGTTCTTCTCGAATAGGAAATGCCCCGCCCACGCGAACCCGTACCCGCATGCGAACGCCGCGAGGATCCAGCGCGCGTCGCCGGCGACGATCGCCACCGCGAGCAGGATCAGCACCCCGCAGCTGCCGACGAAGTGCAGGCGCCGGCTGCTGCGGTTGCTGTGTTCGGACAGGTAGAACGGATAGAACTCGGCAAAGCTGCTGAAGCGCTTCATCCACTCTCCTCGTGCTTGGCGCGCCGCCAGTAGGCTTCCTGCGTCTCCAGCGACTGCGCCGCAAGTTCCTTGCCGTCCGCCGCTGCCATCGCTTCCATGGCGCGGAAGCGGCGCTCGAACTTGCGGTTCGCGCGCCGCAGCGCAGTGCCGACATCGACCGCGGCATGACGCGCGAGGTTCGCGCAGACGAACAGCACATCGCCGATCTCGTCGACCAGGCGCTCCTGCGCGGCCGCATCGCCGGGCGCGGCATCGCGCGCGGCGAACTCGGCGCGCACCTCGTCGATTTCCTCGTGCAGCTTGGCGATCACCGGCGCCACGTCGGGCCAGTCGAAGCCAACGCGCGCAGCGCGCTTCTGCAGCTTCACCGCGCGCTGCCATTCCGGCAGGCCCGGCGCGATGCCGGCCAGCGCCGAGACGTCGGCGTCGCCAGCCTGCGCGCGCTCCTGGCGCTTGTGCTCCTCCCACGCGACGGTCTGCTCGCCGGCGTCGCCGATCCGCGCGGTCGCCCCCGCCGCGTCGGCGAACACGTGCGGGTGCCTGCGCAGCATCTTGGCGCTGATCGCGTCGACCACGTCGTGGAAGTCGAAGGCGCCCTGCTCCTGCGCCATCCGCGCGTGGAACACCACCTGCAGCAACAGGTCGCCCAGTTCGTCCTTCAATGCGGCCAGGTCCTGGCGCTCGATCGCGTCGACGACCTCGTAGGCCTCCTCGACCGTGTACGCGGCGATGCTGGCGAACGTCTGCTCGATGTCCCACGGGCAGCCGCCGTCCGGGTCGCGCAGTCGCTGCATGATCGCCAGCAGGCCGTCGATGCCGGGCCCGGCGCGATCGTCAGCCATCGGACCACTCCCGCCACGGCAGCGCCGGATCGCCGAGCGCGACGAAGGCGCCGTTGAGAATCGTGTCCCGCTGGTTGTAGCGGAACGGCCGGCCCCGGGTGTCGAGCACGCAGCCGCCCGCGCCTTCGAGCACGCATTGCCCGGCGGCGGTGTCCCACTCGCTGGTGGGTCCGAAGCGCGGATACACGTCCATGCCGCCCTCGGCGAGCTTGCAGAATTTCAGCGACGAGCCCAGGCCGATCGGTTCGACCTCGCCTCCGGTGCCCGCTTCCATGCGCGCGATGAATGCCTCCGACTGCGCGTCGCGATGCGAGCGGCTCGCCGCGACCCGCAACGGCGCGATCGCCGGGCTGCGCGTGTGCAGCGGCACGTCGCCGTCGGCTCCCTGGCCGCGGCGGCGCCGCAGCGAGCC
>JALYOG010000142.1 GCA_030856985.1 Pseudomonadota bacterium
AGTTCGAGCGCGCCTGCAGGCCGTCGTTGCCGCACATCTCGAAGGTCACCGCGCGGGTCGAGCTGTGCTGCATGTAGGCGCGCTCGGCGACGATCTTGTTCTCGTACACGTCGCGGGCCACGGCGCCCGACTTGGCGCGGCGCACGCTCTCTATGTCGGCATTCCACTTGGCCGAGAGGTATTCGGCATCCACGGTGGGCGCCGAGTATTTCGCCGCGTTGCTGGTCGAGCCGTTGTAGCCGGCGTAGATCGAGTCGCCGTAGGCCGTGATGCGGTGCTTGGTCGCGGTTCCGGACCTGTCGATGGTCCAGGAAACGTTCTGGTTGAGGGTACTGCCCATGGCCGAAGCACTGAGGCCGAGCAGCGCAAGGGCGGGCAGCCACGTACGGGTGGCGCCGAGAAATCCGTTCTTCATGGTCGAACTCCAGAGAGTGGTGTACGTCGCAGCGCCTTCGTGGCCCTGCACCTTTGACGAACCTGAACGCAACCAGGGATATGTGACACCCCTCCGGCCGCGCGAGGACCGTACCGCAGCGTATTGGGAGTGTCAACGGGGCTGGGCGCCGGTCTACCGGCTTTGCCGCAGGGCACCACCCGGAGTCGTGTTCAAAGCGGCCTATGCGGAGGGACCTGGTCGGGCCCACTGCGGTACGCACGGCGAACTGGCAGAGCGATCGATTTCTTCATCGACAGGCACCGCACCGCCTCGGTGTTCGTGGCAAGGATCTGCGGACGTGTCGCATATCAGCAGCATCGCCGGCGCGCGCGCGCAGCGAACTGCCCATTCTCAATACGAGGCAAGGGGGCGGCAGACCGGGTCACCGATCGTGCGAATCAATCTCCCCGCTGGTCCTGATCAGACCGCCTCCAGACGCTGCCGATCGGCCATTCGCCCGATGAGCCAGATGAAGGGCTCGGCCTCGCCGTTCAACACGCACGCGCCCTCGATGACATTGTCGAGCAATGCCTGCACATCGGACGAGCACAACGCGGATATCGACGGCTCGTCGGTGAGCAGAAGCGAACAGAACGGGGCCGGCGTCGTGTCCTGGGGTCTCAACGTGACGTCTCGCTCATCGATCACGATCGTGATCGGTTCCGCGCTGTCTGGAAGTCCGATCGACACGGCGAGACTCGGCGTCGGTCCGGGCAGCCTGGCCAGCGTCTCCTGCAGGTAGGTGCGAAACCCCTTGGCCCACGCCTCCACGCCGGATCGCCCTGGATGAGGGTCGCTGGACCCATGTCCGGTCCGAGGGCCCGGCGCGCCATCGACGTCATGGCTTCCCACCAATCGGTCCGCTTTCACGCCAAGCTCGCCCGACACACTGCTTTTCGAAGCCTGTCGATTCCCCTCCACTTCGCGTTCGGCGTCGATCAGGGCCTCGAGGGTTCTGTCGACCTCGTCTCGCGTGTGCGAAGCCGAGCAGATGAACCTCAGGCGCCCACGTCCGCGCTCCACGATCGGGTACGTGACCGCGGCCGTGTGAATACCGCGCTGGTACAGGCCGCGAGCGATCGCATAGAGCTTGTCGCTGTCGGCAAAATGCGGGGTGACAATCGGCCCGTCTCCGGTCCCGAGATCATAGCCAGCTTCGGAGAAGCGCTGCCTCATGTAGGTGGTGGTATCCCAGAGTCGCTCCCGCAGTGCATCGTCCGCGCTCAGGCGGCGCAAGGCGGCGAGCGCCGCCGCGATATCGGCCGGTGTGGATGCAGCCTGGTAGATATAGGCCCTGGAGGACGACTTCAGGAGCGCGATGTGCTCCTCCCGGGCGGCGATGACACCGCCGAGGCTCCCCAGCGCCTTGCTGAGCGTGGTCATGATGAAGTCGACCTGGCCGGTGACTCCCTGATCGGCACAAAGGCCGGCGCCCCGTGGGCCATAGAAGCCGAATGAATGCGCCTCGTCCACGAGGACGAGCGCACCGTATTTTTTCGCCATGTGCACGATGTCGCGCACCGGCGCCGCCCCCTCGCCCATGCTGTAGACGCCTTCGAGCGCCACCAGCGTCGTGCGGTAAGGCGACACTTCCGCCTTGAGGATGGATTCCAGGTCGGACGGATCGTTGTGCCGAAACGTTCTTATCGTCGCACCGCACAGGCGAGCGCCGTCGACGATGGACGCGTGACAGAGCTGATCCATCACGATGACGTCCTTGTCGCCAAGAAGGCCCGCCACGGCGCCGAGGTTTGCGGTGAATCCCGTGGGGAACAGGCATGCGGCAGGCATTCCCACCAGCTCGGCGAAGGCTTTTTCAAACTCCAGGTGGAGATCGGTGACGCCGGAAGCCGTCGCGGACGTTCCCATTCCGGTGCCGAAGCGCTCCAGCGCGGATCGCGCTTCCTCTATGACTTCCCGGTCGCGATTCAGACCGAGGTAGAGGTTGGTGGTCCAGACGATGGCATCGCGTTCTTCGCCGGAATGGGTGTCGGCAACGGTACCCCGGTGCGCGCTGCCGGTGCGCACGAACTTGCTGTAGGGGTCGCGGCCCTGGCGGCTCAGCAGGCGCTTGAACTCCCGTACCAGCGTGCCCTTGTCGGTGGCCGACCAGGAGGGCGCTTTTGCGGCCAGGAACGGCGGGTGGCCGGTCTGGATCTGGGCCTGGAAACGACCGAGCGTGTCCGAAGCTGCGGCTCGCGCCTTCTGCGTCGACGCGGGCTCCGTGGCGCCGCTTCCCATCAGTCCCATGAGGTAATCGGCAACGGCCGTCGGCGTGGGGTGCTCGCTGGTGATCGATGCGGGCAGTTTTCGACCCAGTACCTTGCCGAGCCGATGGCTCAGTTCCACCGCCTCCAAGGAGTCGACGCCAAGCGCTTCGAATGAGTTGGTCGGCGGTACTTGCCCGGGATCGGCAAGACCCAGGACGCGGGCGATTTCGCCCCTGACGATCGACAACAGGGCCGCACGACGCTCGTCCCCGGCAAGGCCCGCGAGGCTCTCCACCGGGTCCGCCGCGACGCCGGATACCGCGGCGCCGGAGTCGGGGCCAAGGTATCCGCAATGATGGGCACTCACGTCCGGCCTCGGGAGCTGCCTGCGGTCGAGCTTGCCGTTGGGCAACAGGGGCAGTGCCTCCAGGTGCATCACCAGCTGAGGCACCATGTACCTGGGCAGCCGCTCTGCCACGTGCGCTCGCGCCGCCTCGCTGGTTACCGCCTCGTCGCGGCTCACCACATAGCCCACGAGCATTTTTTTGCCGCTGGCCCCATCCACGACCGCCGCCGCCGCGGCATCCACGCCGTCGATCGACTCCAGCGCGGACTCGATCTCTTCCAGCTCGATCCGGAAGCCCCGGATCTTTACCTGTTGGTCGACCCGGCCGAGGAACTCGATCTCGCCGTGCTTGCTCCACCGGCACAGATCGCCGGTTCGGTACAGCCGCTCCTCCGGAATCGGCCCGTCCGGATCCACCTCGACAAAGCGCTGCCTCGTACGCTCCTCGTCGTGCAGGTATCCGCGCGCAAGCTGGTCTCCGGCCAGATACAGCTCGCCGGGCATTCCAACGGGAACCGGCTGCATCGAATCGTCCAGAATGTACGACCGCGAGTTCGCCACCGGCTTGCCGATCGTGATCGATTCCACACCTGGCGGGAGTTCGATAGCCGTCGAATAAACCGTGTCCTCGGTCGGGCCATACACGTTGAACACGCGCGGCCGCGGCTGCAGCGCGTGCAACTGCTCCACCAGCGACCGTTTCAGCACTTCGCCCCCGAAGACGAAGCACCCGATTCCCTCCGGCCGCCATCCGGCCGCGAGCAAGCCCTGCATCGCCGACGGCACCATGATCACCGTGCGCACCCGGCTTGCCGACTGCAGCTCCAGCAACGCGAGCACGTTTTCCGCCAACACCACGGTCCCGCCAAGCGACAGCGTTCCCAGGATTTCCATGACCGAGGGGTCGAAACACACCGAGGTAGCCGCCAGTACACCCGCCAGATCCTCGTCATCGAGCAACTGGCGCATCGACTGGATCATCGCCACGACGGCCCGGTGTTCGACGGCGACGCCCTTGGGTCGCCCTGTCGAGCCCGACGTGTAGATCACATAGGCCAGGTCCCTCGCCGACGGCCCCGGCATCGCGTTCGGCGAGCTTTCCCGCACCGCGTCGAGCCGCACGAGCCTGGGCACACCGTCGCAGAGTTCAGCCCGCTCGTCGCTGTCCACGATGGCGGCCGCAGCGCGGGCGTGCTCCAGCATGTAGCGCACCCGCTCCCGCGGGTACTCCGGATCCAGGGGCACGTACGCACAGCCCGCCCGCAACACCCCCAGCAGGGTCGCCACGAGGTCCCACGTGCGGCTCATGCACACGCCGACCAGCGAGCCCGGCTCCACACCCCGCGCCACGAGTTCGCCCGCAATCGCGTTCGCCCGCGCCGTCAGGCGCGCGTAGTCGATCTGGGTTTCTCCGTCGACGATTGCCGTCTGCTGCGGATGCGCCCGGGCGCGCTTGTCGATCAGACCCCAGACCGTCTGCGTCTGATCGTAAGCCTGTGCTGTCCGGTTCCAGTGGATGAGGATGCGGTGTGCCTCCTCCTCGTTCAAAAAAGAGAGTTTCCGCGTAGATACGGTCGCATCCTGCATGACATCCTCCAGCACACTGTGTCGCCCAATCGGCCGCGTAGTCTACTTGCGAAGCGGAGAGTACAGCGCCTGCTCGGAGTCGAACCATGCCGTGCTTCACGAGCCGGAACGATCTGTGCCGGTCCGGAGCCGGCACCGATCCATCACCTCTACCGCCTCTTCGACCCGCGAGCGCGGCCGCGCCGGTTCGATGCTCCGCACGCGATCCGTGGCACCTGCCAACGGGACCTGCCTTGTATACCGCCACCCGAGAGTGATGGCGAAGAACTGAACCTGACCGAAATGTCGGTCGCTCTCAGTCCAGGAGAATGCGCAGCAGTAGCCATACCGGCACGCCAAGATAGAAGGCCAGCCGCCCCAGCCATTCGAGTACGCGCCGGATGTCCGGCGCGCGCGCGGGGCGTAGCTTCAGCGCGAGCACGGTGGCGATTTCGATGACGATGCGCAGTGCCGCGGCCACCAGCATCAGGCCCAAGGCCCAGGAAGCCCACCAGATCAGCAGCCCGCTCAGATACGCGCCCAGGCCATAGGTGTGGTACTCGCCGAAGGTGCCGCCGTAGGCGATGTGCTGGTGCAGCCGGAAGGCCGCCAGCGCCGGCAACAGCGGGAACAGGGCGAACTTCAGCAGCGCGCGGTCGAACCACCGTCGCGGCTCCGCAGCACGCAGCGCGGCAAGATCGGCCATTCGCCGGGCGCCGCCCAATCGTACCGTCGCGCCGGCGGCCGACAGGGCGCGCAGCAGCGCATGCGGGTCGGTCAACGCGATGCCCTGGGGCCAGCGCCGGCCCGACTCCAGTTGCAGGTCGATGCCGCTGCGCGGCAGCGGCATCCGCCAGGGCCTGAGCGACACGATGCTGCCCACGGGGATCTCGACGCGCTGACGGCGCTGCTCAATCACCAGCATGCCTGCCTGGATGCGGACGGTGGCGCGAAAGGCGTGCTGGATCGCCCATGCGGCCAATGCAGGCGCGACGACCGCCGCAGCGAACACCCATATCTGCGATAGCGAATTGACCTGCATGCCCTGGCGCAGGGCCATGCCGATCGCCAGCCACAGCAGGCCCGCGCCGGCGGTCGCTCGCAGCAACGCGGCCAGCACGCGCCAGCCCGGCGACAGCGCGGCGACCGGCAGGTCGATATTCGTCCCGGCATTGATGCCGCCGGATGCCGCGCCGGCGGTGGTGAGCCGATCGCCCATCAGCCGACGCGACGCGGCGACAACAGCCAGGGCCAGCAGAAATAGCAGCCCCGCCCCGCCGACCCAGTCGCCCCAGCGCACCATCAGGCTGGGCGCCGGGTTCCGGGCGTGGATTTCGCCGGCCAGCACCGCCTGGTCGCCGATGGCGGTGGCGACGATCACTTCGCCGGTGTCGTCGATGATCGCGCTGATGCCGTTGGTCGTCAGCCGCAGTTGCGGCAGGCGCGTCTCGATGCTGCGGAACGCCGCGACGCTCAGGTGCAGTCGCGCGCCGGTGGGATAGGCGGTGAACCACGAGTCGTTCGACAGCCCCAGGATCGCCTGTGCGCCGAGGCGGGCGCCGTCGATCGCGAGCGTGCTTCGCACATCGTCCAGGCAGATCAGCGTCACCACGTTCACTTCGCGCCCGTCGGCCGTGCGCAGGGGCAGCACGCGCGCGCCATCGCCGGGTTTCCAGCCCCCTGCCCACGGCAGCAAGCCACGCAGCAGCGGGCCGTCGAGCCAGCTCGGCACGTACTCGGTGAGCGGAAACGGATGGGTCTTGCGGTAGTAGCCGAGCAGGCCGCTGCCGGGCTCTACGAATGCCGCGGCGTTGTACTCGCCAGCGGCGTCCAGATCGTAGGTGCCGAACACCAGCGGCACGCCTGCGGCATCGACGAAATCCAGGATTTCCCGATCCAGCGCGGCCCCGTCCTCGGTGCGCGGATGGCCGAACGTGGTCGGGTAGACGGTTTCCGACCACATCAGCGCGTCCACGCCGTGGTGCTCGATCGCCGCACGCGAGAGGCCGAAGTGGGTGTCCAGCACGTGGCGGACGACGGCATAGGCGCCGCTCTCCTGGCGCAGGCGTTCGTAGTCGACGATGTTCGACTGGATCATGCCGACGCGCAGCACCGGGGCCGCATCGCCGGCGGGCGAACGCAGCACATGCAGTCGCGCCTGTCCGTAGCCCGCCATTGCCACCACCACGCCGGCGGCCAGCGCGGCGGGAACCATCGCGGTGCGCAGGTTCTGGCGCCCACGCAGCGCGGCCAGGGCCACCGCCTCGCTGACCAGGATCATCAGGAAGGTCGCGCCCGCGGCTCCGCCGAGGTCGGCGACCTGCCGCAGGGTGGCGGAAGGAAACAGCCCGTGGGCGAGGGTGTCGCCCAGCAGTTTCGGCACCAGCCACTCGATGGCCACCCACGCCGATGCGCCACCCAGCGCGCGCAACAACGGACCGTGCCGGCGCCCGAGCAGATGGCGGACCAGCGCGAAGGCCAGGAACTGCGGCTGCATCAGCGGCGCCAGCGCAAACAGCACCAGCGTGGCGAGCGGCGCGCCGACGCCGGTGTAGGAGCCGATGGCGGCGCCGAACCAGGAGAACACCGCCGCCATGAAGGCTAGGCTCATCAACCATCCGCTGAGCAGGACACCACCGATCGTCCGCTCGGTGTGGAGCGTGATCAGCCACGGCACCAGCGCCACGAAGCCGAGCATCCAGGCCGGCCCGCCGCGTGCATAGAGGCCCAGCAGTATCGCGCTGGCAAGAATGCCGGCCAGCCGGTGCCAGCGGGGAAGCCGCCAGCGGGAAACGGTCGAACGCTGCGAGTTCAAATCGACGGGCTCCGTCGTGGTCGGGGATGGGCGGTGGACGTGCCGCGAGACGTCGTCAACAGCGACCGCCCGCCGGCGGCCGACCCGGCGCGGTCAGGATCGGTCGATGGCGCAACTCGTGGCGTGCGTGGCCGGCAAGGCTCAAGGCGATGGAATTTCCACCCGCCGTATCGGAAAGCCCGGAGGCGCCAGCTCCGGCGTTACCACCCGGTTTTCCGGCACGGCGATCGGGCGACCCTGGGCGTCGTAGAAGTCGTGGTCGGGGGAGAACATCAGGATCGGCTCGATCGGCTCGCCCGCATCGGTCACCTGGTGGTGGCGCACATAGCCTTCGGGCAGTTCGATGTCCTCGGGCGCCGCCAGGCCCGGCAACGGCGGACTGGTGCCGGGGGGATTGAATGCAGCGATGCCGCTGTGGATACCGGCGTGACGCAAGGCTTCGATCAGCTCTGCGGCGGTCGGCTCGGGATCTCCGGGCCGGATGTGCGCGGCTAGGTCGTTGGGATCGAGGCTGCGCAATTCGGCGGGCTCCTCTACCGGCGCCGGCATGGCGCGACGGATGGTACGCGTCGGGTCAACCCGCGCAGCCGCGTCCCGCTGGGCGCGGGCTCCCTCCCCCGCATCGTCGACGGCTGCCACCTCGGGACCCTGCGACGGCACCGGCCGCATCGCAAGGTAGGCGACGCCCGCTGCGACCACCACCAACGTCAACAGCGCAAACCGCCCGAGGTAAGGTCGGCTGCCACGCGACTTGGCGGTGACGCGCACACCGTCGCCGTCCGGAGTGGACGGCGGGGTGTGCTGCTGGCTCGACCGATCCAATGGGACCTACCGCCCGCGGCGCATCACGGGGTCGCGGGACTGTAGACCGACAGCGACCAGCCCATGCGCTCGTGGCCGTAGCGGTTCCAGATCGGGCTCTTGCCGTTGGTGAAGGAGGTATAGCGCGGCGCTCCGCT
>JALYOG010000164.1 GCA_030856985.1 Pseudomonadota bacterium
AGGTGCTGGGGTTTTCCAGCAGCATGCGCACGCCGAGCCGGTCCTGGACCAGGTCGATGTGATCGCAGACGCGTTGCAGCGTCGCCAGGTCGTAGCTCAACGGGAGCAGATCGTTGAAGAAAGTGCCGCCATGCGTGGACCACGCGAGGTGTTCGGAAAACACGGCCGGCTGGTAGCGCTCGATCAGGACGGCGAGCCTGTCCAGGTGCACGGGGTCGGGCATTTCTTCCGCGCCTATCGACAGGCCGACGCCGTGAAGCGAGATTGGAAGCCGCTCGCGGATGCGGGTGAGCTGCGCGTGCGGTACACCGCCAGCGCCCATGTAGTTTTCGGCGTGGACCTCGACGAAACCCGGCGGGTCGGGGTCGGCAAGCAGCGCATCGAAATGCTGGTGCTTGAACCCGATCCCGGCACGCCGGGGCAGGACGAATGAGCCCGGAGGACAGGTCGCGAGGGGTTCGTGAGAGGGGACGCTCATCGACCGGTCTCCGGGAAATGCACTGCTTACTTCTTCGCGGTGAATGCGACCAGCTGGCCGTGTCCGGTGGGCGAGGTCTTGGACTCGGTCTTCTCGCAGGTGCCGGCCGGGACCAGCGTCCAGGCATTGGCCTGGTAATCCGTCTTGGAGGTGCCGGCGCAGGTGGTGCCGGGGCCGGCGGCGCAGTCGTTCTTGCCGGCCAGGGAAACGCCGTAGCACTTCTCCTTCGCCGAGGCCTTGTCGCCGGCCGCTTCGGCAGGCGCGGAGGTCATCGCCAGGGCGGAACCGAGGGCCGCGGCCAGCGCGAAAGCCGGAAGAATGGAGCGCGAGGTGGTGGACATGGGGAAATACTCCTGAAAGTGGGTTTGCCGCGAGGCGCCGCGATTGCTGTATCGCCTCACATCAGGAGTGTTCGCCCGCGCGCGGTGGATGGTTACGCCGATTGCACAAATCTTTTTGGCGCTCACCGAATCGGGTGGGTGAATTCTGCCGCCGGCTGGCTGCAGGTCGCTCTTGCTCCCCTCTCCCCCCGGGAGAGGGGCTGGGGGTGAAGGTTCGGTTTCGCACTCATCTCCAGGATCGAAAGAAAGAAGCCTCGCGCGCGATCCAGGCGGAACGAGCTCTCATTAGCCCCATGCTCCGAACACTCACCCCGACCCTCTCCCGAAGGTAGAGGGAGCTGAAGCGCCGCGGCGCGCCACCGGGTCAAGCGCGCCGAAGCGTATCCGGGCTGCCGGTATTCATCTGCAGCCGCCGACGTGCGAGCTCACGACGGCGCAGCATGCGGTACGCGGCGGGAATCACCAGCATCGACAGAAGCGGCGCGGTGAGCATTCCGCCCACCATCGGCGCGGCGATGCGCTGCATGACCTCCGAACCGGCACCGCCGCCCAGCAGGATCGGCAGCAGGCCCGCCAGGATGACCGCGACGGTCATCGCCTTCGGCCGCACGCGCTGGACGCCGCCTTCCCGGATCGCCTCGTCGAGATCGTCCTCGTCGGCATCGGGATTGTCGGCCAGTCGTCGCTCCCAGGCGTGGCGCAGGTACAGCAGCATGATGATGCCGAACTCCGCCGCGACGCCGGCCAGTGCGATGAAGCCGATTAGGCTCGCGACCGACACTGCGTGGCCCAACATCCAGATCAACCACAGCCCGCCCACCAGCGCGAATGGCAGGCTGAGCATGATGATCGCCGCTTCCGACCCGCTCCGGAACAGGAGGTAGATGAGCCCGAAGATGATCAGCAGCGTCGCCGGCACCACGATTCGCAAGCGTTCGCTCGCCCGTTGCAGGTACTCGTACTGGCCGGACCAGGCCACCGAGTAACCCGCAGGCAGTTCGACGCTCTCGGCGACGGCGCGCTGCAGGTCCTCCACGACCGAACCCAGGTCGCGTCCCGCGACGTCGACGAACACGTAGCTGGTCAGCCGCCCGTTGTCGCTCTTGAGCATCGGCGGCCCGGCGGTGTAAGAAATGCTGGCGACCTGGCCAAGGCTCAGCTGCACGCCATTGGGAGCGACGATCGGCAGCTGCGCCAGTTCGGCCGCCGAATCGCGCAGCGAACGCGGATAGCGCACCACCACCGGGTAGCGTTCGCGCCCCTGGATGGTCTCCCCGATCGGCTCGCCGCCGATCACCGTCGCGATCAGCCGCTGTACGTCGTCCTGGCTGAGTCCATAGCGGGCGGCCTCCTGCGGCCGGACGCGAACGTCCAGGTAACGACCGTCGCCGATGCGCTCGGCCACCGCCGAACTGACACCGGGCACACCACGCGCGACCTGCTCGACACGATCGCCGAGCGTGCCGAGCACCGCCGTGTCCGGTCCCGACAGCTTGATGCCGATCGGGCTCTTGATGCCGGTGGCGAGCATGTCGATGCGGTTGCGGATCGGCGGCACCCACAGGTTGGTGAGGCCGGGCACCTGGACCGCGCGATCGAGTTCCTGCTGCAGCTTCTCCATGGTCATGCCATCGCGCCACTGGTCGCGCGGCTTGAACGTCACCGTGGTCTCGAACATCTCCAGCGGCGCGGGATCCGTGGCCGTATCGGCACGGCCGACCTTGCCGAACACATGCGCGACTTCGGGCACCGTCTTGATCATGCGATCGGTCTGCTGCAGCAATTGCGCCGCCTTGCCTGCCGATAGCCCCGGCAAGGCGGTGGGCATGTACAGCAGCGTGCCCTCGTCCAGCATCGGCATGAATTCGCTGCCCAGCTTCAGCAGCGGTACCAGGGTCAGCAGCAGCACCGCCCCGGCCAGGACCAGCGTCGCGCGTGGATGTCGCAGCACCGCGTCCAGCGCGGGCCGATAGACCGCGACCAGTCCGCGGCTGACCGGATTGTCGCGTTCGGCACGGATGCGGCCGCGGATCAGGTAGCCCATCAGCACCGGCACCAGGGTGATCGCCAGTCCCGCGGCGGCGGCCATCGCATAGGTCTTGGTGTAGGCCAGGGGCGAAAACAGCCGGCCTTCCTGCGCCTGCAGTGCGAATACCGGCACGAACGACAGCGTGATCACCAGCAGGCTGACGAACAGGGCCGGGCCGACCTCGACGGCCGCGTCGGTCATCAGTCGCCAGCGCTCGCGGTTGTCGGGATCGCGGTTCTCGCGGTCGCGGAAGTGCTCCAGGTGCTTGTGCGCGTTCTCGATCATCACCACTGCCGCATCGACCATCGCGCCGATCGCGATCGCGATGCCGCCCAGCGACAGCAGGTTGGCGGTGATCCCCTGGTAGCGCATGACGATGAAGGCCACCAGCACGCCCAGCGGCAGGCTGATCACCACCACCAGCGCCGAACGCAGGTGCCAGAGGAACAACGCGCACACCAGCGCCACCACCACGAACTCCTGCACGAGTTTGTGCGAGAGGTTGCGAACCGCATCGGTGATGAGCCCGGAGCGGTCGTAGACCGGCACCACTTCGACGCCGGCAGGCAGGCTGGCCTGCAGTTGGGCGAGCCGCGCCTTGACCGCCTCGATCGTCGACAGCGCGTCCTTGCCCGAGCGCAGCACGATGATGCCGCCGGCGACCTCGCCTTCTCCGTCCAGCTCGGCGATGCCGCGGCGCAGCGTCGGCCCCCGCGTCACCCGGGCCACATCGGCGAGCAGTACCGGTGCGGCGCCGGTGGTCACGGGCACGTTCTCGAAGTCCTCGCGGCTGCGCAGGTAGCCCTCGCTGCGCACCATCAGTTCCGCTTCGGCCTGCTCGATCACCGAGCCGCCCGTGGCGCCGTTGGTGGCGCGGATCGCCGTGACGAGATCGCCCACGGTGATGCCGCGGGCGGCGAGCGCCTGCGGGTCCGGCACGATCTGCCAGGCCTGGACCATGCCGCCGATACTCGCGACCTCGGCGACGTTGGGAATCGTCTTGAGCTCGAAACGAAGGAACCAGTCCTGCAGCGCACGCAATTGGCCGAGATCGTGCCGGCCGCTGCGGTCGACCAGCGCGTACTGGTAGATCCAGCCGACGCCGGTCGCATCCGGCCCGAGCGAAGGATTGACGCCCGCCGGCAGCCCTTCGCGCGCCTGGCTCAGGTACTCCAACACGCGCGAACGCGCCCAGTACAGATCGACATCGTCCTCGAACAGCACATAGACGTACGAGTCGCCAAAAAACGAGTAGCCACGCACCGCCTTGACGCCGGCAACCGACATCATCGTCGTGGTCAACGGATAGGTGACCTGGTCCTCGACGATCCGCGGCGTCTGCCCGGGCCAGGGCGTGCGGATGATGACTTGCGTGTCGGAGAGGTCCGGCAAGGCGTCCAGCGACATGCTGGCGACCGACCAGACGCCCCACAGCGCGATCGCCGATGCCATGAGCAGCACGATGGCGCGATTGGCGACCGAGGCGCGGATGACCTGCGCGATCATTCCGCAGGCTCCGTCGGCGCCTCGTCCGGAGTCGCGCTCTCCTCGCCCGATTCGGCTGGAGTGTCGAGACGTTGCAGGGCGCCGGAGAGACTGGCCTCCGAATCGATCAGGAACTGCCCCGACGCGACCACGCGCTCGCCGCCCTTCAGGCCCGCGAGTATCTCGGTGGTGCCGCCACTGCTTCTCCCGACCTGCACCGCGACCGGGCGGAACCTGCCGTCGTCCATGACGATCACGCGCGCTTCGTCGCCGCTGCCGATCACCGCGTCCGACGGCACCAGCACGTGCTCGGCGCCATCGAGCGGCGCCAGGCTGATCTGCGCGAACATTCCCGGCGCAAGCAGCCCATCCTCGTTCTCCAGCACGATCCGCGCCTGCTGCGTGCGGCTGCCGGGATCCAGCTGCGGCAACAGCGTCTCCACCCGCCCTTCGAACACGCGCCCCGGCAGCGCGCTGACACGCGCCTGCACCGGCGTGCCTGGCCTGATCGCGGCAGTCCCGGCCTGCGGGATGTCGGCTCGCAGCCAGACGGTCTGCGTGCCATTGATGCGGAACAGCAGGGTTCCGGCCGGTGCGCTCATTCCTTCGCGCGCGCCGATCTCCGACACGACGCCACTGGTCGGCGAGGTCAGCACGATGCGCCCGTTGCGGACGCTGGCTCCCGAAGGCAGCCCCAAGGCTCGCAGGCGCGCGCGCGCCGCGGGCCGGAGCGCCTTCGCAGACTCGGAGTCGGCGCCAGCGAGGGCGTTCGCCTCGGCCAGGGCGGTGCTCCAGTCCGGAGCCAGGATGCTCGCCAGCGGCTGCCCCGCGCGGACCGGCTCGTAGGGTGC
Source organism: Pseudomonadota bacterium (assembly GCA_030856985.1). Taxonomy (GTDB): domain Bacteria; phylum Pseudomonadota; class Gammaproteobacteria; order Xanthomonadales; family Xanthomonadaceae; genus Lysobacter_K. The sequence goes on from JALYOG010000164.1 coordinate 5,185, forward strand.
CTTCACGAACAGGCGATCGATGATCGCCTCGACCCGCGCGCTGACGACATGCTCCTGGCGCAGGTCCCATTCGATCGTCCCGGGCACGCTGATCGCGCCGCCGAGGTTGCCGCGCTCGGCTTCGACCGTGCGGATGCCGAGGTTCTGGCGCGCGTCGGAGGGAATCCGCACGCCGCTGGCGCCCTCTTCGGCGCCGGACTCGGCGTATTTCGGGACGAGTTGCATGTCCATGAAAGGCGACTTGCCGGGCTTGTCGAAGTGCTGGTCGGGGACCATCGGGTCGTACCAGTAGAGAATCTCCGGGTCGCCCGCGGCCTCGCCATCGGCGCTCGCGGCCGCGTCGGCGGGTGCCTGCATGGCACGGTGCGCCCACCACTGCCCCGCCACGACGCCGACGACGAGCAGCGCCACGGCCGCTGCCGCGAGATAGATGCGCTGGACGCGGCTCATCGCTGCGGCTCCGATGTCAGCAGGTAGGCCAGCGCGGCCCACGCGAGGCCGAGCGCTCCCTCGCGCCTGGAGTGGTCGACCAGCAGTGCGGCATGGTCGCGGCGTGCATCCAGCCACGGCCCGACGGGGCCGCCGGCGCGGTACGCGGCCAGGCTGGTGTCGTCCCGGTCGCGAGCCAGCGGCAACAGCGCCTCGCGATCGCGCGCCACCTGCCGCTTGAGTCCTTCCCACCGCGCCAGGCTCGCCCGCACCTCGGCGGTGTGCTGGCGATGCAGGTCCTCGCGCGTGGCGAGGACGGCCTGGTAGTCGGCCTGCCGCGCGGCAATGCCCCGGTCCTGCCGGTTGCGGGTGAACAGCGGCAGATCGATGCCGACTTCCACCATCAGCATGTCGCTGCGCCCCGCCCCGCGCTGGCCGTAGGAGGCGGCGACGCTCCAGTCCGGGCGCTTTTCGGCGCGGGCGACATCCACCGCAGCGGCCGCGGTCTCGGTCGCTGCGATGATCGGCAGCAAGGACACGAGCCGGCCCAGCTCCGCAAGGAGCTCCTCTTCGGCAACGGGCAGGCGGGTGAAGTCGGGAGATTCGGCGGCCGGCACGATCCGGGCCTCGCCCGCCCAGCGCGCGAGAGCCGCCTGCGCCGCCTCGCGCGATGCGCGCGCCGCTTCCAGGCGGTTGCCGAGTTCCAGCACGGCCATGTCGGTGGCCAGTGCATCTGAGGCCGTCACGGAACCGCCCGCAACACGGGCGCGCGCAAGCCGGCTTGCAAGCTCGGCTTCTTCGTGGATATCTTCGACAGCATCGAACTCGCGTTGTGCCGCCCACAGCTCGATCCACGCCTCGGCGGCCGCCCGGCGCACCTGCAGGCGCTGCACGTCGGCGCGGACCGCCGCTTCGTCGACCTCGCGGGCCGCAAGCTCGCGCCGCGCCTGGCGCTTGGCGGCCGCGGGGATCTCCTGGCGAACACCGATCTGCCTCATGGTCATGAAATCGGCGTCCGGATCGAACGCGTCATCGCCGGTGACCGGCTGATTGGCCATGCCGAACGTCAGCATCGGGTCGGGCAAGGCACCGGCGCGCACCGCCTCCTGCCGCGCCGCTTCGACCTGGGCGCTTCTTGCGTCGAGCATCGGCGCGCGCGCGACAGCCATCTCGACCACTCGGTCCAGCGAAAGCCGCTCCTGGGCGAAGGCGGGCACGGTCGGCATCAACAGTGCGGCGGACAGCCCGCACAGCGCAGCGCGCACGGCGCCGCGGGCGGGGGAATGGATCAGGGCATGCAGCGGCATGGTGCCTCCAACGACAAACGAGATGGCGCGCGGCAAATCGGCCCGCGCGGAGTTCGCAGGTGTCGTCGGAGGTCTAGATCAGCAGGCTGCAGTAACGCAGTCGTGGCGGCGGATCGGAGCGAACGATCGCGACGCTGGACGCCTGCCAGGTCGACCGCGATTGCAGTAGGTCGCGCGCGACCGGCGGCAGCGCCAGCATCGGAACGCCCGGGGCGGCGTGGTCGGAGACCAGCGAGGGATCGGGCGCGCAATGCTTGACGCAAAGCGCCGGCGCTTCCTGGGCGGGCGCCGCGGCCATGCCCTCCATCTCGGCGCAGACATCGCCCAGCAATGTCGCGTCGGCGGGCATCCGCGGCATCGTGCACGCATACGCCGCCACCGCGACCTGCTGGAAGAACAGGCACAGCATCACGACGAGGCAGATACGCAGACGCTGGCGGGTGCGGGCGGGCATGGCGGCAGGTTACCTGAGAAAAGCACCGGTGGCGTGGCCGGACGGTCCCAGGCCGGCAACTTGCCGGCCGGCCGTGCACCGGCGGGCGCCACGCTTCGTCTGCCCTCATGCAAGGCAGCGGCGGCCCTGAAGAACGAATGCGTGGCCGCCCCCCATCGACGCCGAATCGATGGCTTCGGACTGCATTCGCCTGATGGCGGAGGTCTCCCGCCGCTGGCACGGTGAATTCTCCAGTGGCAAACACAGCAGGTTAATGGAGCAAATCCTAGGCTGAACAACCCTCTGGAGCATGACCATGAAGAGACTGAAGGATTCAATGCTGTTTGCCTCGTGTCTGTTGATCGTGGGTCTTGTGTTCTCGGCCACAGGCTTCGCCCAGGACCCGCAGGGCGGCGGCATGATGGGCGGCGCCATGATGGATGGCGGCATGATGGGTGGAGGGATGATGGGAATGATGATCGCCTGCGTTCTCTTCGGCGTATTGCTGCTGGTTGCTCTGGTGTTGGGGATCCTCGCCCTGATCAAGTACCTGCGCAGCGATCACCGCCACCGGCCCTGAGGCGCCCGGAGCGATGGGGGTTTGGCGCGCGCGGTCGCCCTGCGCGCCAGACCGCCAGACCCGCGCCTCACGCCAGCGAAGCTCGACGCCTCGCCTCTGGTCGCCGGCACAGCGCAGCACCGGATCGTCGCGGTCCTGGCCTCCCGTGGAATGACGATCAAGCGCTGGCGGCGCCGGGGCCGCGGCCCGCCTACACCACGAACCGGTCCCAACTGCCGTAGTGCGCCTGGCTGCGCCTGCCCCTGGGCAGGCTCAGGCCGACGACTGCAATGCCCACGGCGACCGACACCCACGAAGCGATGGTGCCGGCACCATCGAGCAGCCACGGCGCCACGACCAGCCACGCCCCCAATGCCACGTTGACGAAGCGCAGCGCGCGCGTCACCTCCGCCATTGCGATCACCGCCACCGTCACGATCAGCGCACCGACGAGATGGTCGCTGTCGGCCATCGGCGGGCGGGTGTCGAACAACAGCCTCGTGAACATCAGCAACGTGCCCAGCAGCGCACTTCCCACCAGTGTCCACGGCACCGTGATGCCACGCGCCGCGGACGCGTACGCCGCCGGCAACGGTGCATCGAAGCCCGGCTGCTCGTCGCATCCTCCACCTGGCTGCGCACCGCCCCGAAAGAACGTTCGCCAGAACGGTCCGCCGCGGCGATGGTTCTGCACGAGGTACTGCCCCATCGCGACCAGTTCGTCGACGCTGTAGGGAATCATGATCAGCATCGCGAGCCCGGCGATCAGGCACAGCGTGCACCAGGTACCGATCACGATCGGCTGGATGACGATGAAGTAGATGCTCACCACGCCAAGCGGCACGACCACGAAGCCGAACATCGCGACCATCCACGGCATCGTCCGCCAGCGCCGGCGATCGCCCATCACGCCCATCAGTATCTCGAACATGTAGGTCACCGCGCCCAGGCCGCCGTCGGCGATCGGCCAGGCCTTCGACACGTCGGAGGTGATGATCTGCTCGGTGCCGTTGAGCGCTCCGCTGCCCGGAAAGAACGGCTCCCACGCGGTATCGACGTGCCCCAGCTGATAGGCGGCCAGGTGCCGGGAAATCAGCAGGCCGACCACGCCCAACGCGATGATCGGCAGACGCTGCAGGTAGGTCGACGGCGAGTAGGTCCAACCGGCCGGCAGGTCCGACTTGTCCATCATCCCGGCCATGCTCATGCCGGGCATCATCGGCACGAGGATCGCGAACGCGATCACCAGGCCGCCGACCAGTGTGTCGTTGGCATAGACCGCCGCGCTCGGGGTCCAGAACAGCAGGGGCGCGAACAACAGCCAGACACCGACGGCCGCGTTGCCCCACTGCGCCCACGAAAACCGCGGCGACAACGACAGGCTGCCGAACAACATGATCAGCAGACCGCTGACGACGTCGCTGCGACCGAGCATCGCACTGCGCACCGCCGGGTCGGACAGACCGCGCTCGGCGGTTACCCGCAGCACCGCGTCACTGAAGCCCGAGGCGTCGAAACTGCCGAAAACGAACGGACTGGAGACCAGCCACGCGCCCAGCATGATGTTGAGGAAGTGCACCCACAGCAGCTTGAAGTGCATCCTGCGCATGCCCTCAGCGTGCTCGCGCATCATCTGGCGACGCGCGGCCGGGTCCAGGGGCGTCGCGGCCGGGTCGTGGTGGTCGCCGTGGTCGTGCCCGGCGTCATCGGCGCCTACCGCAAGGGTTGCCACCCGCGCGGCATTGAGCTTGTTCGCGCGATACCAGCCGACCGGATCGTCCTTCAACGCGGCCACGATGCGCGGCAGCGTTTCGCCCAGCGAATGCGCCGGCTCCCAATCCAGCAGTTGTTTCGCGCGAGTGGTATCCGCTTCGTAGTGGTCCTCGGCAATGTCCACCATCCAGGGGCGAATGAACAGGTCCTCGTCCAGCACATCGTGCTGCACCCAGGCTCCGGCCTTTGCGACGGCCCTGGGAATCTCCCGGGTCTCCCAGTCCTCGCCGTGGATCAGGCGACCCAGCGTCCGCTGCATGTAGCCGACGCTCAGCGCGTCGGATTCGGCAAGCAGCAGCGGCAACTCGGGCGACAGCTGCGCCCGGCGCTGCACGATGCGCAGCAACGCGTCGGTCAGGTCCTCCAGATGCAGCGACGGCTGGGCGGTCTCCAGCGAGCCGGGATAGACATGGCTCGCTATCTGCCGCTCGAAGATGCGTGCGATCTGGTTGGCCAGGAAGGCCGAATGTCCGACGTCGTCGTACACGCCTGCGGGACGCACCAGAACGACCGGGATGTCGCCGCGCTGCTCGCGTATCAGCTGCTCGGTCCGGATCTTCGACGCGCGGTACGGCAGCGCACGCTCATCCAGCGGCGAACCCTCACCGATAGGCTTGCCCGGTTGCGTCGGCGCATGCACCAGCATCGTGCTGACGAAGACGAACTGTTCCACCCGGAACTTCCCGAGCGCAGCGAGCATGCGCGCGGTGCCGCGCACGGTGACTTCTTCGTAGCGTGGATCGGGCTCGCCAGTGAGATCGAAGTACGAGGCCAGGTGAATGACCGAAGCGATCGTGCTGCCGTGAGCGGCGCGAATCCGCTGCATCGCGGCCTTCACGCTGGAATCGGAGGTCAGGTCGATGCAGACGAATTCCGCGGCCAGCGGCGCATCCGACGACCACGCCCTGTCGAGGCCGACCAGATCGAACTGCCCCGCCATTTTTTCGATCAACGCCGAACCGATGAAGCCACTGCTGCCGGTGACGATGACCAGCGGTCCGAATGTGTGCATGGAAGCGAGCTCCTTACGGGTGTGCGACATCGCTCATGGCGGCGCACGAATGGCCACGACATCCTTGCGGCTGGTGTGTTCACGCTCCGTCAATCAGTCATGCAACAGGTTCCGCGTGCGCTACCGGACATGTGCCGACACCGCACGGGCCAACTGTCTTGGATGTGCATACACTCCGCCTCTACTCTGATCGCTCGGATGCCCTCACATGAAGGTCGGACCGACCCTGTACCACAACCCGCGCTGCTCCAAATCGTGCGCCGCACTGGAGTTGCTGAGGGGCCGTGGCATCGAGCCGCGCATCGTCGCGTACCTGGATGAGGCCCCAACCGCCGCCGAACTTCGCTCGCTGGCGGCCCTGCCGGGAATGAGCGCCCGCGCGCTGGTGCGCGAGGGTGAGGCCGAGTACGCACAGTGCGGCTTGGGGCCGGATTCGTCCGACGAGGAATTGATCGGGGCGATGTCGCGGCATCCGCGGCTGATCGAACGGCCGGTGTTCATGCACGCCGGTCGCGCGGTGATCGGGCGACCGCCCGAGCGTGTGCTCGAGTTGCTGGATCGCGAGGCGCCCATCGGCTGAAGGAGCACGGTCGCGGCCGCCGCCCGCCCTGCCCCGTAGCTACGGTCCCGCCTGCGAGCGCCCAGCTCGCGCCTTAGTGCGTCTTGCTCGCGCGCATCGCCTTGACCTGCGGCGGCGGAGCGAACGAAGCGCTGCTTGCCTGCTCCCAGAACGACTCGAACACCGCGTGATCCGGCACCTTGCCAATCAGATCGCCGGGTTCCAGGAAGCAGTACAACGCGGCGAGCGAACGGATCTCGGTCGGCGAGACCCGCCGCATGATGTGCTCCGGCCCGAGTTCGCCGGGGTTGTGCAGGCCCGCAGCGCAGATCAGGTCGCGCAGTGCCCGCACGGTGTTGTCGTGGAACCTGTGCACGCGCACCGACTTGTCCATGACATCCAGGCCGCGCCAGCGCTTCGGATCCTGGGTCGCGACGCCGGTCGGGCAGCGATCGGTGTGGCAGGCCTGCGCCTGGATGCAGCCTACGGAGAACATGAAGCCACGCCCGGAATTGCACCAGTCGGCGCCGATCGCCAAGGTGCGGGCAATGTCGAACGCGCTGGTGATGCGGCCCGCTGCGGCGATGCGGATGTCGTCGCGAAGACCCACGCCGACGAGCGTGTTGTGCACCAGCATCAGCGCCTCCTGCATCGGCAGTCCGACGTGATCGATGAATTCCGCGGGCGCCGCCCCGGTGCCGCCCTCGGCGCCGTCGACGACGATGAAGTCCGGCAGTATCCGGGTCTCGTGCATCGCCTTGGCGATCGCGAACCATTCCCACGGATGGCCGATCGCGAGCTTGAAACCGGTGGGCTTTCCACCGGACAGGTCGCGCAGGTGGGCGACGAACTGGAGCAGTTCGATCGGCGTCCCGAACGCGCTGTGCTGCGCGGGCGATACCACTTCGACCCACGGCAGCACGCCGCGCGCCTGGGCGATTTCGGGCGTGACCTTCGGCGCCGGCAGCACACCACCATGGCCGGGCTTGGCGCCCTGCGAGAGCTTGATCTCGATCATCTTGACCTGCGGATCGCCGGCGTTGGCCACGAAGCGTTCCGCGCTGAAGCTGCCGCCCGGGTTGCGGCACCCGAAATACCCGGAACCGATCTCCCAGACCAGATCGCCTCCGTGTTCGCGATGGTAGGCCGAGATCGAACCCTCGCCGGTGTCGTGGTAGAAGCCGCCGAGGCGCGCACCCTTGTTCAAGGCGCGAATCGCGTTGGCCGACAGCGAGCCGAAGCTCATCGCCGAGATGTTGAACACGCTGGCCGAGTACGGCTGCGCGCTGCGCTCCCCGACCAGCACGCGAAAATCGCAGTCGCCGTGTGGCGTCGGCAGCAGCGAATGGTTGATCCACTCGTACTGGATCCCGTACACGTCGTGCAGCGACCCGAACGGGCGCGTGTCGATGACCGACTTCGACCGCTGGTACACCAGCGCGCGCTGCTGCCGCGAGAACGGCACCTCGGCGGTGTCGGCCTGGATGAAGTACTGGCGCATCTCCGGACCGATCGACTCCAGGCCGTAGCGGAAGTGCGCCAGGATCGGATAATTGCGCCGCAGCGTGCTGTGCGTCTGCAGCATGTCCAGGATGCCCACCACCACCAGCGCACCGGCTGCCACGGACAACCAGATCCAGCCGCGGTGGACGTAATAGGCCATCGGCAGCGCTCCGACCGCAAGCAGCACGCTGAAGGCGAAAGGCGAATAACGGTTCATGCGCGGTTTCCCGTGGTTATCCGTGGTAATACGACCACCAGAGCATACCCGCCGACCTGCGAGAGGTTCTCAGCAGCGGTTCGTCAGCCGCTCACGCGATCAGGCGCACAACGAGATATCCGCCGACGCTGAGCCACACGAACAGCATCGCTGCGAGCAACAGCGGCCGCAGACCCAGCGCGCGCAGCTTGGCGAAGCGGGTATCCACGCCCAGCGCCGCCATCGCCATGGCCAGCAACAGCGTGTCGAGCGCGAGCAGCGCCGAGCGCGCCGCCTCCGGCACCGTCACCACCGAGTTGAGCGCGACGACTGCAAGGAACCCGAGCGCGAACCACGGAATCACCATCACCCGCTCGCCGCCGCGCCTGGATTCGCGCCATCCCAGCACCAGCAACACCGGCACCAGCATCAGCACGCGGGTCAGCTTCACCACGACCGCGGCGTCGGTCGTTTCCGGACTGATCGAGCTTCCGACCGCGACCACCTGCGCGACCTCGTGCACTGTCGCGCCGGTGTACAAGCCGAACGCGGCTTCGCTCAATCCGAGGTACGGAAACATCTGCGGGTACAGGAAAATGTTCAACGTGCCGAACAGGACCACGCTCGCGACGGCGATCGCGACCTTGTCGGCGTCGGCCTTTATCACCCGCTCCACCGCCAGTACCGCGGCGGCGCCGCAGATCGCGCTGCCGGCGGCCGTCAACAGCGACGTGTCGCGATCCAGGCCGAACCAGCGTCGCCCCGCCCATGTTCCCAGCACGAGCGTGGAAACGACCACCAGCAGATCCAGCAACAGCCCCGGCACGCCGATCGCCGCCACGTCCTGGAAACTCAGGCGCAGTCCGTAGAGAACCACGCCCGCACGCAACAGCTGTCGTTGCGAGACATGCATGCCGATGCGAAGCGGCGAAAGCGTCCCGGGACGAGCCAGGTTTCCGAGCAGCATCCCGAGCACGATCGCGACGGTCAACGCACTGAGCTGCCACTGTGCGAGCTGCGGCATCTGCGTCGCCGCCAGCGCCATCAGTCCCAGCGCGAGCGCGACGGCAAGACCCGGAAGTGCGGCAATCATCGACCGGGAAGACATGCGGCGGCGTTACCGGCGTGAGGAAGCCCCATCGTCCGCGCCGGCTGCAATTCAGTAAAGTTTTAATAACTGAGCACGATGATAAGCTTTACTGATGATCAACATCAGCCCGCGCCAGCTGGAAGTGTTCGTCGCCATCGCGACCACCGGCAGCGTGCGCGCCGCGTCGATGCAGGTTCATCTCACCCAACCGGCCGCCAGCATGGCGTTGGCGGAACTGGAGCGACAACTCGGCGCGCCGCTGTTCGACCGTGCGCAGCGTCGCCTTCGACTGAATGCCTACGGGCGCCACCTGTTGCCGCTGGCCCAGGAAGTGCTGGAAAGGCTTCGCGAGATTGCCGGCGCCGACAGCAACGCTTCGGGGCAGATGACCGGCGAACTGCGCCTGGGCGCCAGCAACACCGTCGGCAACTATCTCGTCGGTGACCTGCTGGGCGCGTTCGTCGCGGGCAACGAGAAGGTCGCGGTGCGGCTGCACGTGGACAACACGGCCGCGATCCTTGCCGGCGTGCTCGACTTCAGCCTCGACCTGGGCTGCATCGAGGGCCCGGCCAGGCATTCGGATCTGCAGGTGCTGCCCTGGCGTTCGGACGAACTGCGCGTGTGCGCGCCGGCATCGCATCCGCTCGCCCGACGCAAGCGCCTGCGCCCCGAGCATTTCGCCGGTGCACGCTGGATCCTTCGCGAGACCGGCTCGGCGACGCGTACCCAGGCAGAACGCGCGCTCGCGCTGCTACCGGA
>JALYOG010000167.1 GCA_030856985.1 Pseudomonadota bacterium
AAGGCAAGGCAAGGCAAGGCAAGGCAGAGCCGAGAGTGAGGAACAGGGGCGAGAAGCGGCTGGGACGGCATCGGCATGCCGGGGCGACCCGGCCGCTGCCGCGCTGCGTCGGCCGCTCAGGCGGCCTTGGTTTCGCGCCGCACGCGCGTGCCGCTGGCGCGGTCGTGCCAGGTGAGGCTGTCGCGGTCGATGAGCGCCCACCAGAAGCCAAGGCCTGCGAACAGCAGGGATGCGGCACCCACGCAGTACCGGATCGCCACCGCGCGCCAGCTCGGCCGCGTGCCGTCGGCCGCCTCGACGCGCAGCCGCCAGGGGCGCATTCCGAGAGTCTGTCCGCCGCGCCGCCAGCTGATGGTCGCGTACGCGCCGGTGACCAGCCACAGCGCGATCATTTCCAGCCATCCGGCCGGCGTGTCGGCGCGCACGGGTTGCCCGTCATTGAGCAGCACCGCCAGCGCCCCGACCGCGAACCACAGGCCCAGCGCCGGGAACAAATCGTACAGCAGCGAAAGCAGGCGCCAGCCCAGCAGCGCGTGGCGCGGCTGGGATGCTTCACCGGTCGGCCCCTCCGCGGTTCGGGCGCGCCGCGCTGCGGAGTTCTTCGGGTCGTGTTCGGCCATCGCAAAAGCATAGCCGCTAAGCTGCGCCCATGACCCCGCCGGACCCCAGCAAGGCGCGTACCCCCGCCGATCGCCGTCGCCGTGCGATCGCGTTGCCCGAGTTGTCGCTGCAGGACGCGGCCGCGATCGAGGGGTTTCTCGAAACCGCCTGGGCCGAGCACGGCCTGGCGCGTCTGACGCTCGACAGCTACCGCCGCGACCTGGAGGGTTTTGCGCGATGGCGCGCCGGTGCGGGTGGAGGGCTCCTCGGCGCGGACCGGCCTGCGCTGTTCGATTATCTCGCGTGGCGCGCACGACAGGATTATTCGCCGCGCAGCAATGCCCGGCTGCTGTCGGCATTGCGCGCATTCTTCGCGCTCGCGGTGCGGCGCGGCAGCCGCAGCGACGACCCGACCGCGCTGCTGGAGCCGCCGAAGCTGCCGCGCTCCTTGCCCAAGGCGCTGCCCGAAAGCCAGGTCGACGTGCTGCTGGACACGCCCGACACCACCGCGCCCATCGGCCTGCGCGACCGCGCGATGCTGGAACTGATGTACGCATGCGGCCTGCGCGTCAGCGAACTGGTCAACCTGCCGGCGACCGGGGTCAACCTGCGGCAGGGCGTGTTGCGGGTGAGCGGCAAGGGCGGCAAGGAGCGCCTGGTGCCACTGGGCGAAGAAGCGCAGCACTGGCTGGAGCGCTATCTGTCGCAGGCCAGGCCGCAGCTGGCGGGTAAGCGCGCGGCGGCGTCCCTGTTCCTCGGCCCCCGCGGCCAGGCGCCTAGCAGGCAACAGTTCTGGACGTTGGTGAAGCAGTACGCGATCCACGCCGGGATCGACCCGGCGCGGATCAGCCCGCACGGACTGCGGCACAGTTTCGCGACGCATCTTCTGAACCATGGCGCCGACCTGCGCGCGCTGCAGATGCTCCTCGGGCATAGCTCGCTGTCGACGACGCAGATATACACGCTGGTGGCGCGCGAGCAGCTCAAGCAGCTGCACGCCAGGCACCATCCCAGGGGCTGAACGCCCGCCGTGGCCGCGTGACGCGCGGCTGAACGAACGGGGAACGGGGACGTTGGCGGCCGTGGCACAATCCGGACTCTCTCCCCGAGGCGGCGCGCCGCCTTCCCGAAAGGAATCCTCGATGAAGCGTTTCGTCCTCGCTGCGCTCGGCGCCATCAGTCTCTCCGCCTGTGCACAGGCTCCCCAGGAGGCAGGCGCTGCCGCGGCTCCGACCCCCGCGACGGTCGCGCCCCAGAGCTCTGCCAAACCGGCCGCAGGCACCCCGGACGCGCGCGCCGTGGCGGCGATTACGTCGATCAACCCCCAGGTGACCGTCGACAAGGTCGGCGCGGCCCCGATCCCGGGCTTTCGCGAGGCGATCGTCGGCGGGCAGGTGGTCTACGTCAGCGACGACGGCCGCTATCTGTTCCTGTCGGGCACCGGCGGGGCGCTCTATGACACCGTCGCCAAGGCCAATCTCACCGAGCAGGCGCTGGGCGGCATGCGTACGCAGCTGCTGGCGAAGATCCCCGACGGCGAGCGGATCGTCTTCGCGCCCGCCAATCCCGTCCACACCGTCACGGTGTTCACCGACGTGGCCTGCGGGTACTGCCGCAAGATGCACAGCGAAATCGCCGAGTACAACAAGCAGGGCATCGCGGTGGAATACCTCGCATTCCCGCGCATGGGCATCGGCAGCGAGGACTACAAGAAGATGGTGTCGGTGTGGTGCGCGGACGATCGCAAGCAGGCGATGTCGGCTGCCAAGGCCGATCGGCCGGTGCCGAGCAAGACCTGCAAGACCACGGTCGACATGCAGTACGACATCGGCCAGCGCGTCGGCCTCAACGGCACGCCGATGATCCTCACCCAGGATGGCGTCCAGGTCGGTGGCTACGTGCCGCCGGCAGCGCTGCGCGCCGCGCTGGACACGCTGGCGGCCGACCGCAAGGCAGCGTCGAAGGCGCCCACCACCGCCGCGGACAGCGCCGAAGGCGCCTGATCCCGCGGGCCGGCAACGGCCTCCGCCATCGCGCCGCGTGCTGCGGCGCGCTTGGATGCCTGGACGGCCGCCGCTGAGCACCTGCTTTCGGCGCGGCCGCGGCGGCTTGGTTACAATGCGCGGCCCGACCACGGTTCCCCGGACATGATCGTCCTCGAGGGCGCTCCCGCCCTGTCTGCGTTCCGACGCGAACGACTGCAAACCCGCCTCCAGGCCATCCATCCCGACATCCGCCTGCTCGGCGCGTGGTGGGTGTACTGGGCCGTGCCCGATGCGAGCGGGGCCCCGGATCCGGCGGCGCTGCGACGCGTCCTCCAGGCCGACATTTCCGAAGCAGCGAGGGCAGATGCGGCGGTCTCGCGTTTCGTGATCCCGCGCCTGGGCACGCTCTCGCCATGGGCCAGCAAGGCGACCGAGTTGTTGCGCGGGGCGGGGCAGCCGGTGCAGCGCGTCGAGCGCGGCACCCGCTTCGATCTTGCCGGTTGGCCGTCGGACGCGCCGACCCAGGGCGCGCTGGCCAAGGCCCTGCACGACCCGATGACCCAGTCGCTGCTGGAGGCGCGCGAGGATGCCGAAGCCCTGTTCGCGGTGCCGGCACGTGGCGGACTCGAGCGCGTCCCGCTGGTGGACCTCGAACTGGCCAATGCACGCCTGGGGCTGGCGCTGGCCGACGACGAACTGGTGTACCTGCGCGAACGCTACGCCGCGCTGGCCAGGGAGCCCTCCGACGTCGAACTGATGATGTTCGCCCAGGCGAACTCCGAGCACTGCCGGCACAAGATCTTCAACGCCGGCTGGACCATCGACGGCCGCGAGCAGCAGGTCAACGGTTCGCAGCCGCAGACGCTGTTCAAGATGATCAAGTACACCCACGCGCAGACGCCGCAGCACACCTTGTCGGCCTACAGCGACAATGCGGCGGTGGTGGCCGGCTATCCGTCGCAGCGCTTTCGTCCGGACCCGCACACGCAGATCTATCGGCCGGAGCCGGCCGTGGAGTCGGCGTTCTGCATCAAGGTGGAGACCCACAACCATCCCACGGCGATCTCACCCTACGAAGGAGCGTCGACCGGCAGCGGCGGCGAGATCCGCGACGAGGGCGCGACCGGGCGTGGCGGCAAGCCCAAGGCCGGCCTGTGCGGCTTCAGCGTTTCGCACCTGCGCATCCCCACGCTGCCGCAGCCCTGGGAGCGCGAGCGCGCGCTCAATCCGCGCATGGCCAGCGCGCTGGAGATCATGCTCGACGGGCCGATCGGCGCAGCCGCGTTCAACAACGAATTCGGGCGCCCGAACCTCACCGGCTATTTCCGCAGTTTCGAACTCGGCCAAGGCGAGGACGCGCAGGGGCCGCTGACCCGTGCGTACGACAAGCCGATCATGCTCGCCGGCGGACTGGGTGCGATCGACCGCATGCAGGTCGAGAAACTCGGGCTGAAGCCGGGGTACGCGGTGATCGTGCTGGGCGGGCCTTCGATGCTGATCGGCCTCGGCGGCGGCGCGGCCAGTTCGGTGGCATCGGGCGACAGCGCCGAGGCGCTGGATTTCGCCAGCGTGCAACGCGACAACCCGGAGATGGAGCGGCGCTGCCAGGAAGTGATCGACCGCTGCGTCGCGCTCGGCGCGGACAATCCCATCGCCAGCGCCCACGACGTCGGCGCGGGCGGACTGTCCAACGCGATCCCCGAACTGCTGCACGATTCCGGCCTCGGCGGCGTGATCGACCTGGCGAAAGTGCCCACCGACGATCCCTCGCTGTCGCCGATGCAGTTGTGGTGCAACGAGTCGCAGGAGCGTTACGTGCTCGGCCTGCCGCCGGAGCGCGTCGACGAGTTCGCGCGGATCTGCCAGCGCGAGCGCTGCCCGTTCGCGGTGGTCGGATACGCGACCGCCGAGGAGCGCCTGGTGGTCGGCTACGGCGTGATGCCGGACGCCGGGAATGAGGAGCCAGGCGTGGCTGCTTCTCCGGCCCCCGGTGCGCGGCCCCCGACCCCCGATCTCCCGATCGACCTGCCCATGGACCTGCTGTTCGGCAAGGCGCCGAAGATGCACCGGGAGACCCGGCGCCCGGCCGATGCGCCGTGGCCGGCGCTGCACTGGGACGGGTTGGACCTGCACGAGGCGGCGTTGCGCGTGCTCGCCCACCCGACCGTGGCCTGCAAGAATTTCCTGGTGACCATCGGCGACCGCAGCGTCGGTGGCCTCACCGTGCGCGACCAGATGGTCGGGCCCTGGCAACTGCCGCTGGCCGACTGCGCGATCACGTTCGCCGGCTTCGACGGCCATGCGGGCGAGGCAATGGCGATCGGCGAGCGCACGCCGCTGGCGCTGCTCGACGCACCGGCTGCAGCGCGCATGGCGGTAGGCGAGGCGATCACGAACCTGTGCGCCGCGCCCGTGGAATCGCTCGACAGGATCAAGCTCTCGGCCAACTGGATGGCCGCGGCTGGACATCCCGGCGAGGATGCGTTGCTGTTCGATGCCGTCCGCGCCGTGGGACTGGAGTTGTGTCCGGCGATGGAACTGAGCATTCCGGTCGGCAAGGACTCGCTGTCGATGCAGGCGCAGTGGCAACTCCCCGATTCCGGCCGAAGCGCGCGCTCGGTGTCGCCGGTCTCGTTGGTGGTGACCGCGTTCGCGCCGGTGACCGACGTACGCAATCACCTGACGCCGCTGCTCGCCCGCGATGGCGAGTCCGAGCTCTGGCTGATCGGACTGGGCGCCGGCAAGCAGCGGTTGGCCGGCTCCGTGCTGGCGCAGTGCCATCCCGACGCCGCGGCCGCGGGCCTGCCGGACGACCTGCCGGCTTTCGCGGCGCAGCCGTCGGAGGACGGGCGACGCAACGTCGGCGTGCCCGACCTCGACGACCCGCAGCGCCTGCGCGATTTCTTCGAACTGATCTGCCACGCACGCAACGCCGGCCTGCTGCAGGCGTACCACGACCGCTCCGACGGTGGCGCCTTCGCCACCCTGTGCGAAATGGCGTTCTGCTCACGCGTGGGCCTCGACATCACCATGGAGGGCTGGGGCGAAGATCCGTTCCGCACGCTGTTCAACGAGGAACTCGGCGCGGTGGTGCAGGTCAGTTGCGAGAACCGCGCGGAGTTCGCCGACCTCGTCGCCCGTCACGGGCTGATCGATTGCGCGCAGCGCATCGCGCGGCCGGTCTCCAGCGTTTCCAGTGGAGGACACGTGCCCGACGGTGCGGGCCCGATGATCCGCGTCAGCGACAACGGCAGCGTCCTGGCGCAGTGGCGCTGGGACGAACTGTTCGAGGCGTGGTGGGCGACCAGCCATGCCATGCAGCGGTTGCGCGACAACCCGGAGTGCGCCGACGAGGAGCGTCTCGCGGCGGTTTCGTTCAACGCTCCGGGCCTGGTGCCAAAACTTGCATACGATGCCGCGGAGGACATCGCCGCGCCGTTCATCGCCACCGGTGCCCGGCCCCGGATCGCCATCCTGCGCGAGCAGGGCGTCAATGGCCATGTCGAGATGGCAGCGGCCTTCCACCGCGCCGGCTTCGAGGCGTTCGACGTGCACATGAGCGACCTGATCGGCGGCCGCGTCGATCTTGCGAGCTTCAAGGGACTCGCCGCTTGCGGCGGCTTCAGCTACGGCGATGTGCTCGGTGCCGGCCGCGGCTGGGCCACCAGCATTCTCGAACGCAACGCCATGCGCGACGCGTTCGCGGCTTTCTTCGCGCGCCCCGACAGCTTCGCGCTGGGCGTGTGCAACGGCTGCCAGATGCTCAGCCAGCTCAAACCGATCATCCCCGGCGCGGCGCACTGGCCGGGTTTCCTTCGCAACCGCAGCGAGCAGTTCGAAGCGCGCCTGGGGCTGGTGGAGGTGGTCGAATCGCCGTCGCTGTTCCTGCGCGGCATGGCCGGGTCGCGGCTGCCGGTGGTGGTGTCGCACGGCGAGGGGCAGGCGGTGTTCGACAGCGCCGGCGACCAGGTCACCGCCCGGGTCGCACTGCGCTACATCGAGGGCAACGGCGCGGTGGCCGCGGGCTACCCGGCCAATCCCAACGGCTCGGCCGATGGCGTCACCGGCCTGACCAGCGACGACGGGCGCGTCACCATCCTGATGCCGCATCCGGAACGCACCCTCCGCAGCGCGAACCTGAGCTGGGCACCACCGGACTGGAACGACGACTCGCCCTGGCTGCGCATGTTCCGCAACGCGCGGGTGTGGGTGGGCTGAGGCGGATCTGGGCGGCGCGCCCGCGGTTTCGCTCAGAGTGCGCTCCCTCGCCAAGGCAGCTTTGCGGCCGCGATGCGGCGGGGTCGCTTCCATAACGATTTTGTTCTCCTCATTTATGAATGATTATCTGCCGCTTGAACAGTTCGACCGAAGGGCTGCTGTTTAGCGGAATTCTTCGCTCGTCCTGCTAAAGTCGCGCGCTTATCAGGGAGATGGCATGAACGCCGTTGTAGATCAATCTGGCGCCTCCGGACTGACGCCCCAGGACGGAACCGACGACCGCATCGTGCAGGCGCTCGTGGCCAAGGGGCGACTCAAGGAATCCGATCTGGTGCGCGCGCGGCGCCTGCAGGAGGAAACCGGGGGCAGCCTGCTGGGGCTGTTCTCGCGCCTGGGGCTGGTGTCGGAGCGCGACCACGCCGAAACCGTCGCCGAGGTCCTGGACCTGCCGCTGGTGGCGGTGAAGGATGCGCCGGAGTTGCCGCCTGAAGGCATTGCCCTGAGCGTGCGCTTCATGAAGCAGTTCGCGGTGTGTCCGCTCAACGAGAGCGACAGCCATATCGATCTGCTGATGGCCGACCCGCAGGACCAGTACCAGCTCGAAGCGGTACGCCTCGCGGTGCAGCGCGAAGTGCGGCCGCTGGTCGCGCTGCGCTCGGAAATCGGCGACCTCATCGAGCGCTGGTTCGGGCAGGGACGCAGCGCGATGGGCGCGATCGTGGAGACCGCCGAGGGCGAGGGCAGCGACCTGGACGACGTCGAGCATCTGCGCGACCTCGCTTCCGAGGCGCCGGTGATCCGGCTGGTGAACCTGGTGATCCAGCGCGCGGTCGAGCTGCGCGCATCGGACATCCACATCGAACCGTTCGAGAACCGGCTCAAGGTGCGCTACCGCGTCGATGGCGTGCTCGCCGAAGGCGAGAGCCCGCCGGCGAACCTCACCGCGGCGGTGATCAGCCGCATCAAGATCATGGCCAAGCTCAACATCGCCGAGCGTCGCCTGCCGCAGGACGGACGCATCATGCTGCGCGTGCAGGGCAAGGAGCTCGACCTGCGCGTGAGCACCGTGCCGACCGCGCACGGCGAATCGGTGGTGATGCGCCTGCTCGACCGCGAAACCGTGGTGCTGGATTTCGAGCGGCTCGGCTTCAGCAGTGAGTTCCTGCCGCAATTCCAGAAAGTGCTCGACCAGCCGCACGGGATCATGCTCGTCACCGGTCCCACCGGTTCGGGCAAGACCACCACGCTGTACACCGCGCTGAGCAAGCTCAACACCGCGAGCGTCAAGATCATCACCGTCGAGGACCCGGTCGAGTACCAGATCGAAGGCATCAACCAGATCCAGGCCAAGCCGCAGATCGGGCTGGATTTCGCCCAGGCGCTGCGCTCGATCGTGCGCCAGGACCCGGACATCATCATGATCGGCGAGATGCGCGACCTGGAGACGGCGCGCATCGCGATCCAGTCCGCGCTGACCGGTCACCTGGTGCTGTCCACGCTGCACACCAACAACGCCGCCGGCGGCATCGCGCGCCTGCTGGACATGGGCGTGGAGGACTACCTGCTGACCTCCACGATCAACGGCATCCTCGCCCAGCGCCTGGTGCGCCGGCTGGAGCCGACGCATGCGCGCCGCGTGCCGGCATCGCCGGAGGAGATCGAGAAATTCTCGCTGCGCAAGTACCAGCCCGAGGGCGAGATTTTCCTGTACCACCCGCAGGGTTCCGCGCTGGCGCCGACCGGCTACCACGGCCGCACCACGATCATGGAATTCCTGGTGATGGACGACGCGCTGCGCCGCGCCGTCATGCGCCACGCCGGCATGGGCGAGCTGGAGCAGCTCGCGCGCGACGCCGGCATGCGCACCATGTACGAGGACGGCATCGGCAAGGCGCTGGCCGGGCTGACGACGATCGAGGAAGTGTTGCGGGTTACTGAAGATGCGTGATTTGGAGCGGAGAATCGGGAAGCGGGAATGGGGAACTGAGAGTTCCGTCGGTGCCGGGGTCCTGCCGGTTACAGGCGGCTTTCTTTTCGGACGTTCCGAGCCTTCCTCCACACCCGGCCGCCTCGCAACCCGCAGTTCCCCATTCCCCATTCCCAATTCCCGCCTTCGCTCCACCCACTGATGCCCCTCTACCACTACAAGGCACTCAACGCGCGCGGCGAGATGCTCGACGGCCAGATGGATGCCGCGAGCAACGCCGAGGTGGTGTTGCGCCTGCAGGAACAGGGCCACCTTCCGGTCGAGGCGCTGCTTGCGAGCGAGGGCGGCGGCGTGTCGGTGTGGGCGGGGTTGTTCAAGTCGAAGCCTTTCGGCGGGCAGCGGCTCGTTCAGTTCACGCAGCAGCTGGCGACGCTGCTGGGCGCCGGGCAACCGCTGGACCGCGCGCTGAGCATCCTGCTGGAACTGCCCGAAGACGAGGCGGCCAAGCGCACGGTCACCGATGTGCGCGACGCGGTCCGCGGCGGCACCGCGCTGTCGACCGCGCTGGAGCGCCAGCACGGCACGTTTTCGCGGCTGTACGTCAACATGGTTCGCGCGGGCGAAGCCGGCGGCAGCCTGCACGAGACGCTCGCGCGGCTGGCCGATTACCTCGAACGCTCGCGCGCGCTGCAGGGCAGGGTGGTCAATGCGCTGATCTACCCGGCGATCCTGCTGCTGATGGTCGGGCTCAGCCTGTTGTTCCTGCTGGGTTACGTGGTGCCGCAGTTCGCACTGATGTACGAAAGCCTGGAGGCGCCGCTGCCGTTCTTCACCCAGCTGGTGCTGTGGCTGGGTCTGCTGGTTCGCGACTGGTGGATCGTGTTGCTGGCCGTGCCGGCACTGGGCTTGTGGTGGTTCGACCGCAAGCGCCGCGATCCGGCCTTTCGCGAGGCGTTCGACGGCTGGCTGCTGCAACGCAAGCTGGCGGGCAATCTCATCGCCAAGGTCGAGACCGCGCGCCTGGCGCGCACGCTCGGCACGCTGGTAAAAAACGGCGTGCCTCTGCTGACCGCGCTGGGTATCGGCCGCAACGTGCTGGGCAATCGCGTGCTCAGCGCCGACGTCGAAACGGCTGCCGACGAGGTCAAGAACGGCGTCTCGCTGTCGGCCGCGCTCGGTCGCGGCAAGCGTTTTCCGCGCCTGGCGCTGCAGATGATCCAGGTCGGCGAGGAGTCGGGGGCGCTGGACGTGATGTTGCTCAAGACCGCCGACACCTTCGACCAGGAAACCGCGACGGCCCTGGACCGGATGCTCGCCGCGCTGGTGCCGTTGGTGACCGTTGTGCTGGCGGTCATCGTCGGCATAGTCATCATGGCGATTCTCCTGCCGATGTACGGCCTCATGGACGTGATCGGCTAGTCGCCTTTTTCTCCACCCTTCCCGGAATCCCCATGCGCAATCGCCGTTCCATTACCCGTTCTCCCTCGCCCCGCCTGCAGGGCGGCATGAGCCTGATCGAGATCATCATCGTGATCGTGTTGATCGGTGCGGTGCTGACCTTCGTCGGCACGCGCGTGCTCGGCGGCGCCGACCGCGCCAAGGCCAATCTCGCCAAGTCGCAGGTGATGACGCTCGCGCAGAAGGTCGAGTCCTTCCAGATGGACACCGGCCGCCTGCCGACCGCGCTGGACGAACTGGTCAGCCAGCCGGGCACGGCGCCGGGCTGGCTTGGGCCCTACGCCAAGGAAGCCGAGCTCAGCGATCCCTGGGGCAACCCGGTGGTGTATCGCGCTCCCGGCGAGACCGGTGCGTTCGACATCGTGATCCTCGGCAAGGACGGCCAGGTCGGCGGCACCAGCATCGATTCGGATATCCGTTACGAATGAACCTGCTTGGCGGTGCCGTCGGCTTGCTTGCGTCACCGCCGCGCCCGCCAACCCGGCTCGCACGCCGGTGGGGTGGGGAGCACGCGAGCTTGTCGCATGCAGGCAGCGATCGCGCGAACGGACCGCTGCCCGGCGGGGGAACAGGCGTGACCATGCGCGGGCCGGGGGCTCGTCGTCGCGCACCGCAGGGGCGCGCCAGCGTCGGGGCGTCGTTGCTGGAAATGCTGCTGGTCATCGCGCTGATCGCAGCGGCCAGCCTGCTCGCCGCTGCCGCGTTCACCGGCGGGCTCAAGGGCATGCAGCTACGCTCGACCGCGAAGGAAGTCGCCGCGCAGGTCCGCTACACGCGCACCCAGGCCATCGCCACGGGACGCGCGCAACGCTTCGTGATCGACCCCCGGGAACGCCGCTGGCGAGCGCCGAACGGGCGGGCGGGCGAGATTCCCGAATCGCTCGGCGTGACGTTCACCGGCGCGCGCGAGGCGCAGCCGAGCCGCGGCGAGGGCGCGATCATGTTCTTTCCGGACGGTGCCGCGACCGGCGGTCGGATCAGTCTCACGCTGGAACGCGCGGCGTGGGAGATCGATGTGGCCTGGTTGACCGGCGAGGTCAAACTGCGTCGTGCCGGGGTGGACCGGTGAGCGCAAGCCCGAGCTCCGGCGGCCGCCGTCAGCGCGGCTACACCCTGATCGAGGTGATCGTCGCCTTCGCGCTGCTCGCGCTGGCGCTGACGCTGCTGCTGGGCACCCTGTCCGGCGCGGTGCGTCAGGTCCGCTGGTCGGGCGATGCCGGTCGCGCGGCGCTGCACGCGCAGTCGCTGATGGACACCGTCGGTGTCGGCCAGAACCTGCTGCCCGGCCGCCGCGACGGTCAGTTCGACGCGGGGCGCTACCGCTGGGAACTCACCATCGAGCCCTGGGATGAGCCACTGCCGCCCAATGCGCCGGTGGTGCCGCGAGCGCCCGGGTTCCACCGGCTGTACGAGATCGCCCTGTCGGTGGAATGGGGCGACGCAGGACCGCGGGAGCGGTTGGAACTGCGCACGCTGCGGCTCGCGCCGGTGGAGCCGGGAGTGGTATTGCCATGACCGCCGGCGTGCGGTCCAGCGCATCGCGTGCCGCGGGCCGGTTGCAGCCGGCTCGGGCCGGGCGAACCGCAGCGCCGGCCGCGGCGGGATTCACCCTGGTCGAGGTGTTGCTGGCCACGGTGCTGCTCGCGGCAGGCCTCGCGCTCGCGTTCGCGACGCTGTCCGCCGCCACCGTGGCCGCGACCCGCGGCGAGGCGATGGCCCAGCGCAGCGAGACCATGCGCGCCGTGGAGGGATTCATCCGCGGCCGCCTCACGGCGGCGCGTCCGGTCTCCTTCGAACTCGACCAGGACACGATGCTGCCGAGCCGCTTCGTCGGCGAGCCCGATCGCATGCGCTTCGTGGCCGACCTGCCGGACTACCTGGGCCGCGGCGGGCCTTACCTGCACGATTTCCGCGTCGCCCAGGACGGCGACGAGGTCCGCCTGCTGGTATCGCTGGATATCGTCGTCGCGGGCCTGACCGTGACCGAGCCCCAGCCGCGCGACCCCGAGTTGCTGGCCAGCGGCCTGGGTTCGGCGGCATTCCGGTACAAGGGCCTGGATGCCGACGGCAACCTGAGCGAATGGCGCGACCGCTGGACCACGATCGAGCAGTTGCCGCTGATGGTCGAGGTGACCCTGACCGATGCCGATGGCCGGGTGTGGCCGCCGCTGGTGGTGGCGCCGCGCCTGGCCGGTGGCATAGCCGGCGGCAGGAGCGAGTTTTGAGCGCGGTGCGGACCACTCGCGCGGCACGCCTGGGCGTTGCAGCGGCGCGCGAGCGCGGCGCGGCGCTGCTGCTGGTGCTGTGGCTGATCGCGTTGCTCACCGCGCTGGTGGGCGCTTTTGCGCTCACCGCCCAGGTCGAGGGCCTGCAGGGCCGCGTGCTCGTGCGCGGGCTGGCGGCGAGCAACGCCGCGCGGGCCGGCGTCGAATACGCCATCACGCGCCTTGAAAACCCGGACCCGCAGTTGCAGTGGCTGCCCGACGGCAGGCCGTACAGCTGGCGCTATGCCGATGCCGAGATCGAGGTGCAGGTCACCGACGAGAACGGCAAGGTCGATCTCAACAACGCGCAGATCCCGCTGTTGACGGCCCTGTTGCGCACGCAGGAAGTCGAGCAGGGCGAAGCCGCGCGCCTGGCCGGCGCGATCGTCGACTGGCGCGACCCGGATCTGCTGACGCAACCCTCCGGTGGGGCCGAAGACCACGACTACGCATCGGCCGGGCGCAGCTATGGCGCCAAGGACGCCCCATTCGAAAGCGTCGCAGAACTGCAGCAGGTGCTCGGCATCGAGCCCGAGCTGTACGCACGCGTTCAGCCGCTGGTCACGGTCTACAGCCGCCAGCAGCAACCCGATCCCGCGTTCGCGCCCGCGCCGGTGCTGGATGCAATGGGCATGGATGGCGCCGGCCTGGTCGAGCGACGTCGCCGTACCGATCCCGTCACCGGCGTGTCGCCCGAGGCCGGGGGGATGGCGAACCGGAGCGGCACGTATAGTATCCACAGCCGCGCGCGGCTTTTCGACGGTCGTGAGTCTGCGTTGCGGGTGGTGGTCAATTCCGGGGGCAATGCGGTTCCGGGGATCGCGTACACCGCATTGCATTGGGAAGAGGGAGTTTCAGCACAGTGAGCGCGTCGGGCATCAATCGCCTGGGCATACGCCTAGGGCACGTAGGGGCGCGGCTTGGATCGCGGCCCGGCGGGCTGTTGGCGTGGTGGGGCGGCTCGCTGGCGTCGTGGTTGTCGCCGCGCATGCGCCAGGCGCTGGGCTTCGACCGTGGCCGGCTGCTGTTGCAGGCCGACGCGAATGAATTGCAGTTGCGGCTCCAGCGTGGCGATGTCGTGCGCGACCTTGGGCGGGTGCCGGTGCTCGCCGCGCCGGTTTCGGGCGAGGCCGCGGCGGTCGACCCGCTGGCCATGTTGCTGACGCCGCGCGTGGCGGCGTTGCCACGCTGGCTGATCATGCCCGCGTCCAGCGCGCTGCGCCGGCGCCTGGTGCTGCCGCCTGCCGCAGCGGAGCGGCTGCGCGACGTGGTCGGCTTCGAGATCGACCGCCAGACGCCGTTTTCCGCCGATGCCGTGGCCTTCGACGCACGCGTGCTGCGCCGCCGCGAGAGCGACGGCCAACTGGACGTGGAACTGATCGCGGTCCCGCGCGGGGTGATCGATCCGCAGGTGGCGACGCTCGGCCCGCTCGCGGCGACGCTCGCGGGAATCGACGTGGCCGGTGCCGACGGCGCTCCGCTGGGCGTGAACCTGCTGGCGCCGCTGCAGCGCAGCGTGCATCGCGACCCGTGGCGCGCCTGGAATATCGCCCTGGCGGTGCTCGCGGTGCTGCTGGTGGCTGCGATGTTGTGGCAGCTGCTGGCCAACCGCCGCGCCGCCGCGGCCGCGTTCGAGCGGCGCATCAGCGCCCAGGCCGACGAAGCTCGCCTTGCCGCGGCGCAGCGCCAGCAACTGATCAACCTCATCGAAGGGCAGGCGTTCCTCGACGACGCCCGCGCGGCGCGGCCGCCGACCATCGCGATCATCGATGAGCTCAGCCGCCGCCTGCCCGATGGCACCTACCTGGAAAAGCTCACCATCGACGAAAAACAGCTGCTGCTGATCGGGCTGAGCAACGAGGCGGCCGCCCTGGTCGGCCGCTTGCAGGGCGCGGAGCTGTGGCAGCGCCCGGCGCTGGCCGGTGCCTTGCAGCCGGACCCCGCCAGCGGTCGCGACCGTTTCACGCTGACCGCCGGGCTCGACCGCTCCGAGACGGCGTCCCCGCCCACCAGCCCCATCGCGCCCGCACCCACGGAGGTCTCGCCCAGTGTCCCTGTCGACCGCTGACCGCGACCGCTGGCTCGCGCTCGGCCTGCTGCTGGCGGTCGTCGCGATGGCCTACATGATCCTGATCCACCCGTGGTGGACGGTGCCGATGAAGGCCGCCCAGGCCGAGGTGGAGGCGCTGCAGCAGCGCGAGCTGCGCCAGCGCATGCAACTGCAACAGGCCCCTCTGATCGCACGCCGCCTGGAACAGGTACGCGCACAGCAGGGCGGCAGCCCGGGCTTCATCATCGAGCCCAATGCCGAGCTGGCGACCGCAAGCCTGATCCAGCGCCTGGAGACCGCGGTCCTGCAGGCGAGTCCGGGCAACCGCGGCTGCGCGATCACCAACCGCTCGCCGCTGCAGGCCGACAGCCGCGAACGCTACGTGCGCGTGGTCGTGCAGGTGCGCCTGCGTTGCGGAACCCCCGAGCTCGCGGCGGTGCTGCACTCTCTGGAGAGCGGCGAACCGCGGCTGTTCGTCGACAATCTGAACATCCTTGCCCAGCGCATCCATTCCGCGTCGGGCGGTCTGGACGTCTCGTTCGATCTCTACGGCTATCTCAGCCCGACCCCCGAGGTGGCGCTTGCGAATTGACGACGCCGGGCCGCGGACGTGGCTGTTGGCCGGCATCGCGCTGTGGGCGCTGCTCGGGTGGCTGCTGGCGATCGCCGGCATGGGTGGCCGCGTCGAGCCGCTGCCGCCGGATCCGGGGCTGCTGCAGCCGCTGCCGCAGGTGCGCACGGCCCCTCCTCCGAGGCTGGGAAGCCTCGCCCAGTACAGCGAGGTGGCCAACCGGCCGCTGTTCGCGGTCGACCGGCGGCCGCAGCCGTTCGCAATGCCGGGCACGGGCGAGGCCGAGCCCGCGGCGGCGGCCTTCGACTACGTGCTGACTGGGGTGCTGCTCACTCCGAACTTCCGGATGGCGACCCTGCAGCCGCCCGACGGGAGTGATACGGTCCGGGTCAGGGTTGGCGAGGCGCCGGAGGCGCTCCGCAGCTGGACCCTGGTCGAGTTGGGCGAACGTAGCGCGGTTTTCGAAGGCCCGACCGGCCGCCAGACCGTGCACCTGCGTACTTACGACGGCATTGGCGGAGCCCCGCCGACCGTCGTCTCGCAGGCGCCGCGGGGTTCCGACGATCCCGGGCGTCCCGGCCAGTCGTCGCAGCGCCCGGTCCAGACGGCCAACGGCGGCGGCGAACCGACGCCGACCGCGCAGAGTGCACCCAGCCCGGTGCCCGCGCCCCCGTCGAGCGATCCCGCCCCGACCTTCCGGGAACCGCCGCCACGGCCTGGCCAGAGCCAGACCGGTCCGCAGCCCGCGAACGACCAGGCGCAGATGGAAGCGATCCGCAAACGTATCCAGGAACGTCGCAGGAAACTGCGCGCCGACTCACCTACCCCGCCGCAACGCCCGTAGGGACACTGAATGACCTGCCTGAACCAGCCCGTTTCGCTCCGCCAGCCGCCAGGGCTTGCCGCCTCCACCGTCTCCCGGCAACCCCGCACGTCGGCCCGTGGCGCGATCGCCCGCAGTGCCGGCTTGGGACTGATGCTGGCGCTGCTCGCCGGCTGCGCCACCGTGCCGGCTCCGGTGATCAGCCGCGAGGGGAACTTCAATCCGGCCGCCCAGGCGGGCACCGTCGCCCGCGGGGGCGCCGATACCACCGTCGTCGGCGAAGGCGTGAGAGCCGAGGTCCTCGTGGCGGAAGACACCGGGCCCAAGCCGCAGATCCGCCGCGGTACCGGGCAGATGCTCAATCCGCGCGCCGCCGCAGCACCGCCGCCTGAGCTTGGCGCCAGCAGCGGTGCGGCGACGTTCAATTTCGAGGGCGAGTCGTTGCATGCCGTGGTCAAGGCGATCCTGGGCGACATGCTCGGGCAGAACTACGTGATCGCGCCGGGCGTGCAGGGCACGGTGACCCTGGCTACGCCCAAGCCGGTGAGTTCGGCCGGCGCGTTGAGCCTGCTGGAGATGGTGCTCGCCTGGAATAACGCGCGCATGGTCTACAGCGGCGGTCGCTACAACATCGTTCCCTCCGACCAGGCCCTCGCGGGAGGCAATGTCGTTCCCAGGACCGGTCCGGCATCCACCGCACGCGGGTTCGAGGCGCGCACGGTGCCGCTGCAGTACGTCTCGGCAAGCGAGATGCGCAAGATCCTGGAGCCTTACGCACGGCCCAACGCGATCGTCGCGATCGATTCCTCGCGCAATACCATCACCATCGCCGGCAGCGGCGCGGAACTGCAGAACTACCTGCGCACGATCGAGATCTTCGATGTCGACTGGCTGTCGGGGATGTCGGTGGGCGTGTTCCCGCTGAAGTCCGGCAAGGCGACCCGCGTGGTGGCCGACCTGGAAAAGGTGTTCGGCGAGCAGAGCCAGTCGCCGGTGGCGGGCATGTTCCGCTTCATGCCGGTGGAAGGCGCCAACGCGGTCATGGTGATCACCCCGCAGGCGGCCTACCTGGACGACATCCAGGACTGGCTCGAGCGCATCGACGGCGCCGGCGACGTTCCGCAGTTGTTCTCGCACGAACTGAAGTACATCCGGGCGCGCGAGCTCGCCGAAACCCTGTCGAACGTGTTTGGCGCGAGCGGCGGCGGCGGCGGTGGCGGCGACGAAAGCGGGCCCCCGTCGCTGATGCCGGGCCTGGAGCCGGTCCAGCTGGGCAGCGGCCCGGGCCGCGACAGTGGCGGAGGCCGAGGCCGCGGCGGCGGTGGCGGCGGTGGCGGCGGCGAGATGTCGCTCAGCCAGCAGCAGGAAGGCGACGCGCAGGTCACGCTGCAGGTCGACGGCGACCGCGTCGGCGTCTCCGCGGTCGAGGAGACCAACACGCTGCTGGTGCGATCCACGCCGCGCGCGTGGAAGTCGATCCAGGACGTGATCGAGCGGCTCGACGTCATGCCCATGCAGGTGCACATCGAGGCGCAGGTGGTCGAGGTGCAGCTCAGCGGCGCGCTCGAGTACGGCGTGAACTGGTTCTTCGAACGGGCCGTCACCGATGCCGGCCTGCCGAGCGCGGTAGGCCGCGACACCTGGAGCACGCTGGCCGGAAGCGTCCGGTCGGCCGCGGGCAATCCGGCGGGCCTGGCGTGGACGTTCCTGGGTCGCAACGCGGCCGCGGTGATCAGCGCCCTGGACGAGGTCACCGACCTCAAGCTGCTGCAGACCCCCTCGGTGGTCGTGCGCAACAACGCGGAGGCGGCTTTCAACGTCGGCAGCAACATTCCGATCTCTTCGGTGACCGTGAATCCGGGGCTGGGAGGCGACAACACCGTCAGCCAGGTCCAGTTCCTGGAGACCGGCACCATCCTGCGCGTGCGGCCGCGCATCACCCGAGACGGCACCGTGTTCCTGGATGTCGTGCAGGAAGTCAGCAGTCCGGGCGGCAACCCCGATCGCAACGGCAACGTGCGCATCAATACGCGCCGGCTCAAGACCGAGGCGGCGATCCAGAGCGGCGATACGGTGATGCTCGCAGGGTTGATCAGCGATGGCGTGTCGCGCGGCGCGTCGGGTTTCCCCGGGCTGAGCCGGATCCCGGTGATCGGCGGCCTGTTCGGCACCCAGACCTCGCGCACCGATCGCAACGAGGTGATCATCCTGCTGACGCCCACGATCATCCGCAATCCAAAGGAAGCGCGCGAACTCACCGACGAGTACGGGCGACGTTTCCGCGCGATGGAGCCGCTGCGCGCTCCGCGGAAAAACTGACGGCGCCGGAGCGGCATTGACCCCGCGCGAAGCGGCGATGGAAGCGATCGGCGCGCCGGTCGTGATCGTGCCGGTGGGCACGGACGACATCGCGCTGGACGCGTGCCTGGCTGCGCTGGAAGCGGGCACCCCGGCCGGCACCCGGGTGTGGCTGGCCGACGACGCGCAGGCCGGTCCACGCGCCTACGCGGTCATCGAGCGCTGGCTCTCGCGTACCGCGCTGAAGGCCGAGTACACCCGGCGGCAGCGCAGCATCGGAGAAGCCGCGCATCTTGGCGAGGTGCTCGCAGCGTGCGGCGACAGCGATGTGGCGGTTCTTGCGCCCGACGCCATCCCATTGCCGGGCTGGCTGGGTCAACTGGCGGCGTGCCTGCGCGCCGACGGCGCCGTCGCCACAGCGACGCCCTGGTGCAACGTGGGCGAGGCGGTCGCGTGGCCCCGCATCGGCGAGATCAATCCGGCACCGGCCGACACCGATCGGCTCGCGCGCGCCGCGTCCCGAATGCCGGCCAACCGCCCCGAGCTTCCGGCTGCGATCGGGCATGCAGTGCTGCTGCGCGGCAGCGCGCGGCTGCGCGCGGGCGGGCTGGACGCGGCGAGCTACGGCTCCTGGTACGCCGCCCTGATCGACCTGTCCCTGCGCCTGTCCGGCCTGGGATGGCGCAACGTGCTGTGCGACGGCGCCTTCGTGGTGCGCAGCGCCGAAGGCGCACCCCTGGACGGCGACATGGACGCGATTCACGCGCGCTGGCCCGGCTGGCACGCGCGGCTTGCCGGATTCCTGATGGACGATCCCCTGCGCGCGGCGCGCGAACGGCTTGCCGGATTGCTGGAGGGAATCGAACCGCTGCCGCCGCAGGCGGACCTGTTTCCCGACAGCATCGCGGCGCCGTGCGCGCCCGAGCCGGGCGCTGCCGCGGTTCGCACGCATTCAACGGCACCCGACGAGCCGGCCGCGGCTGCCGCATCGGGCGAAGCGCTTACGTGAGCGCGGCTGCCGATGACCGCGACTCGGCGGCCGACATCCGCGTGGTGGTGGTCAGCCACCAGAGCGCATCGACGCTGGAAGAGTGCCTGCAGCGGTTGCGGGCTGCCGCCGGGGTCGGTGCCATCCGCGTGGTCGACAACGCCTCCAGCGACGGCAGCCTGGAGATCGTCCAGCGCCAGGCGCTCGCCGACGCCCGCATCCGCTTCGTCGCCAATCCGGACAATCCCGGTTTCGCCGTCGGCTGCAACCAGGGCGCTTTCGGCCCCGATGAGGACACCGCGGCCCTGCCGTGGCTGGCCTTCGTCAATCCCGACTGCCTCGTCGATCCGGACACCCTGGTGCGGCTACGCGCGCTGGCCGGCGCGCAGGGCCGCGACGTGGTGATCGGCGCCGACCTCGTCGACGAGACCGCGGAGCGCGACCCCGCGGCGCGGCGTCGGCACCCGGACTTCGGCGCGATGCTCGCCGGTGCCGCGGGCGGCCGCAGCGCGGGAGCGGGATTGGGAGCCGGATCGATGGCGATCGCACCCGACGACGCGCTCGAGCTGCAACCGGTGCAGGCGATTTCAGGTGCGCTGATGCTGATGCCGGCGCGCCTGTTCGAGCGCCTGCGCGGCTTCGACGAGCACTACAGGCTGCACGCGGAGGATCTCGACCTTTGCCGTCGTGCGCAGGAGGCCGGGGCACTGGTGGCCGTGGCCAACCGGGTGTCGGTCGTGCACCTGCGCGGCGTGTCCAGCCGCGGGCGGCCGATCTTCGTGGAGTGGCACAAGCACCGCGGGCTGTGGCGTTATTTCTGCAAGTTCGAGGCGCAGCGTCGCAGCCGAGCGGTGCGCGCCGTGGTGTTCGCGGCGATCTGGCTGCGCTTTCCCGTCGCGGCGGTCAGGCAGCTGCTGGCGCGCTGATCGCGGCGGCCGGACCGGGCACGATCAGGGCCCGAAACGCAGCTTCAGCTGCAGCCCCAGGGTGTTGGGGGTGACGTCGCTGACCTCGGGCAGGTAGATCAGGTTGAAGCCCCAGCGCTGGCCCTCTACCTTCGCGATCAATCCTGCTCCGGGCGCGATGCCGCCGTCGTTGTAGTTGGGATAGCCGGTGACCACGCCGATCATGCCGCCGACGCGCACGAAGCGGCCCAGCTGCAGCGGCGTGTAGTGGTAAAGCGCGTAGAGCGAATCCTCGTCGACCGAGTTGAGGAAATAGCCGACCGCGACCGCATGCCGGGGCTGCCACTGGACTTCGGCGCCGATGCCGGGATTGAACTCGTTGAAGCTGTCGCCTTCGGCCAGGAAATCGTCCTCGCCGCCGAAATGCGTCGAACCCAGGTTGAGGTTGCCCCACCACTGCGGCGAAGCGGCCGTCTGCGCCTGCGCCGCGCTGCACGCGCCGGCAAGGGCGAGCGGAAGAAGGATGGATCGAACCATGCTGCGCATCGGCGTTCCCCCTGGAGGATTCCAGAAGCCTAGCCCTATCCGGGCCGCGGCGCTTTCACACGCGGAAGGCAAGGCTGAACATTCACCCTGCGCGGTTGATCTCGTCGCGCAGCAGGCGCGCCGCCGTGGCGGCGGCCCGCGCATGGTCCCCGCTGCCGAACCCGTAGAGGATCGCGCGCGAGCTGCTGACGATCAGCCCGCGCCCGTCGCCGCTGCGGGCGTTGCCGACCACCGCCGCGACGTCGCCGCCCTGGGCGCCGACTCCCGGCACCAGCAGGGGCATATCGTCGCCGACGATGTCGCGCACGGCGCGCAGCTGCTCCGGCCAGGTCGCGCCGACCACGAGCGCGCAGTTGCCGTGTCCGTTCCAGTCGCGCGCGACCGTCGCGGCCACGTGCTGGTACAGCGGTCGCTCGACGCCGTCGGGACTTGCCACCAGCAGATCCTGCAGGTCGCTGGCGCCGGGGTTGGAGGTGCGGCACAGCACGATCACGCCGCGCTCGGCGCGGTCCAGGAACGGCTGCACCGAATCGCGGCCGAGGTACGGGTTCACCGTGACCGCGTCGGCGCCGTAGCGATCGAAGGCCTCGATGGCGTAGTGCTGCGCGGTGCTGCCGATGTCGCCGCGCTTGCCGTCCAAGATCACCGGGATGCCGGGGTGGCGCGCGTGGATGTGCGCGATCAGGCGTTCGAGCGCGTCCTCCACGCCGAGCGCGGCGAAGTGCGCGATCTGCGGCTTGAAGCTGCAGGCGAACTCGGCCGTGGCATCGACGATGTCGCGGCAGAAATGGAACACCGCATTGGGGTCGCCCGCGAACTTTGCCGGGAATTTTGCAGGCTCCGGATCCAGGCCGACGCACACCAGCGAATTGGCGTCGGTCCAGCGCTGCCGCAGCTTCTGCATGAAAGTCATCGGTCTATCGGTCCTGGTGGCGATCCACGGCACGCCTGCCGTCGCGGGGGGTGCCGTTGGCGAAGCCGCGTCCGTCACGCGGACGCGAGTCTGACGCTTACTTCAGCGCCTTGAAGCGCAGGCGATGCGGACGCGCGCCTTCCTCGCCGAGGCGACGTTTCTTGTCGTCCTCGTACTCGCGGTAATTGCCCTGGAAGAACTCCACGTGCGACTCGCCCTCGAACGCGAGGATGTGCGTGGCGATGCGGTCCAGGAACCAGCGGTCATGGCTGATGACCACCGCGCTGCCGGGGAACTCCAGCAGCGCGTCTTCGAGCGCGCGCAGGGTTTCCACGTCCAGATCGTTGGACGGTTCGTCCAGCAGCAGCACGTTGCCGCCCTGCAACAGCGTCTTGGCCAGGTGCAGGCGTCCGCGCTCGCCGCCCGACAGCGTCCCGACCATTTTCTGCTGGTCCTGTCCCTTGAAGTTGAAGCGGCCGAGGTAGGCGCGCGACTGGATCTCGATGCCGTTGATGTTGAGGATATCGGCGCCGCCGGAGATCTCCTGGAACACGTTGTGGTTTCCGGTGAGCGCGTCGCGGCTCTGGTCGACGTACGCGATCTTGGTGCTCGGTCCCGGCGTGATCGTGCCGGTGTCGGCCGATTCCTGGCCGATGATCATCTTGAACAGCGTCGACTTGCCGGCGCCGTTGGGGCCGATGATCCCGACGATCGCGCCGGGCGGGATGATGAAGCTCAGGTCGTCGATCAGCAGCCGATCGCCGAACGACTTGGAGACGTTCTTGAACTCGATCACCGACGCGCCCAGGCGCTCGCCGGGCGGAATGAAGATCTCGTTGGTCTCGTTGCGGCGCTGGTACTCGACCGAGTTGAGCTCCTCGAAACGCGCCATGCGCGCCTTGCCCTTGGTGCGCCCGCCCTTGGCGTTGCTGCGGACCCACTCCAGCTCCTTGGCGAGCGCTTTCTGCCTGGCCTTTTCGCCCGACTCTTCGCGCTTGAGGCGCTCGGACTTCTGTTCCAGCCACGCGGTGTAGTTGCCCTTCCACGGGATGCCCTTGCCGCGATCGAGCTCCAGGATCCACTCGGCGGCGTTCTCCAGGAAGTAGCGGTCATGGGTGACCGCGACCACGGTGCCGGTGTAGCGGGTCAGGAACTGCTCCAGCCACTCGACGGATTCGGCGTCCAAGTGGTTCGTCGGCTCATCGAGCAGCAGCATGTCGGGTTTCTGCAGCAGCAACTGGCACAGCGCGACGCGGCGTTTCTCGCCGCCCGACAGGTGACCGATGACCGCCTCCCACGGCGGCAGCCGCAGCGCGTCGGCGGCGACTTCCAACTGGTGTTCCAGCGTGTGCGCATCGCCGCTGGCGAGGATCGCCTCCAGTCGCTGCTGCTCGGCGGCGAGCTTGTCGAAGTCGGCGTTCTCGTCGCCGTAGGCCTCGTAGATCCTGTCGAGCGCGGCCTGCGCGCTGATCACGTCGCCGACGCCTTCCTCGACCGCCTGGCGCACGCTGTGCTCGGGGTTGAGCTGCGGCTCCTGGGCGAGATAGCCGACCTTGATCCCCGTCGCGGCACGCGCTTCGCCGCTGAAGTCCTTGTCCACGCCGGCCATGATCTTCAGCACGGTCGACTTGCCGGCGCCGTTGGCGCCCAGCAGGCCGATCTTCGCGCCCGGGAAGAACGACAGCGAGATGTCCTTGATGATCTGGCGCTTCGGCGGCACGGTCTTGCTGACGCCGTTCATGGTGTAGATGTATTGCATGGAGGCTCCGCAGGCGGACGGCGGCGCTCTGCCGGGGGCAGAGGCCGCGAGGAATCGGGTAGCCGGTGATTATAGCGGTTGGTAGGGCGAGGGATCGGGAGCAGCGGGACTCGGGACTCGGCGTGAAGCCGGGACCCGGGACCCGGGACCCGGGACCCGGAAGATCAAAAGCTATTCTCGAGGAGCTCACGGTCTTTCGACCTTCGGTTTTTGCTCTTTGGATGTGCCTCGTTCGATGTGCGAACCACCGATTTTCGGAACGCATGTCCCGAGTCCCGAGTCCCGAGTCCCGAGTCCCGAGTCCCCGGTCCCCGGTCCCCGGTCCCCGGTCCCGGGTCCCGGGTCCCGGGTCCCGGGTCCCGGCTCCACCCCGACCCGGCTAAAC
>JALYOG010000005.1 GCA_030856985.1 Pseudomonadota bacterium
GCGCTCGGGCAATCCGCGCTGGCGCCTGTTGCCGGAACTGGCCGGCTCGATGCACGGCGCGTGGTTCCTGCGCCGCGGCGTCGCCAGCCCCGCCGAGTTGCCGGCGCTGATGGGGCCGGAGCTGGCCCGCGAGCTCGGCGCGACCCTCGACCCGCAAGCCCTGGTGCAGGCGATGACCGGGGCGGTGCCTTCCGAACCGAGGCTCGCGCTGGGGCAGATCGAATCGATGACCTACCTGCGCAACCAGCTGCTGCGCGACAGCGACTGGGCGAGCATGGCGCACAGCGTGGAACTGCGCACGCCGCTGGTGGACGCGTGGCTGCTGCGCGACCTGCAGCCGGTGCTTGGCGCGATGCATCGCTTCGCGTCCAAGCGGCTGCTGGCGATGGCGCCGGAGGTGCCGCTGGAGGAAGCGGTGATCGGTCGTCGCAAGACCGGTTTCGGCACGCCGGTCGCGGCGTGGCTCGCCTCGTCGCGCGGCACTGCCGTGCGCGAGCGGGCAGGCCTCGGCCTGGCGCGGCAGGTGGCCGAGGGGTGCTATCGCCCGTGATGCCGATCGATGCCCTGCACGTAGTGCCGCACATCGACGACGAGGCCTCCGGCCCGTCGTACTCGGTGCCGCGCCTGTGCCAGAGTCTCGCCGCCTCCGGGCACCGCATCGCGCTCATGTGCCTGGCCGCGCCCGCTTCGCTGCAGGGCGTCACCCTCGAAGTGCATCCGCAGTGGCGCGCGATGTCGCGCTTCGCGGTCTCGCCGGCCCTGGCGCGCGCGCTGGGGTCGCGCGCGCGCGAAGTCGATGTCGTCCACAACCACAGCCTGTGGTCGATGGCGAACGTGTCTGCGGGCTGGGTGGTGCCGGGAGCGCGCGCCAAGCTGGTCACGTCCCCGCGCGGCACGCTGTCCACATGGGCGCTGGGAAACTCCAGGCAGGTAAAGCGCCTGCTCTGGCCGCTGCAAAGGCGCGCGCTCACGCGTGCCGACATGTTGCACGCTACCTCCCCGGGCGAGCTGCAGGAGATCCGCGCGCTGGGCCTGAGCGCGCCTGTCGCGGTAATCCCCAACGGCGTGGATCTCCCCGCGTGGAATCGCCCGGCGCGGCGCGAGGAGGAAACCAGGACGCTGCTGTTCCTCAGCCGGATCCACCCGAAGAAAGGTATCGACATGCTGCTGCGCGCCTGGCAGGTGTTGCAGGATGCGCACCCGCGGTGGCGCCTGGTGATCGCCGGCCGCGGCGAGCCTCAGCACGTGCAGCAGGTCGAATCGCTTGCGCAGTCGCTGCAGTTGCGGCGGGTGGCATTCCCCGGGCCGGTGTACGGGGCGGAAAAATCGGGGATGTATTTCGGCGCGGATCTTTTTGTGTTGCCTACCCATTCGGAGAACTTCGGCATGGTCGTGGCCGAGGCACTCGCCCACGGCTGCCCCGCGATCGTCAGCCGCGGCGCACCGTGGGCGGAACTGGAGCCGGAGGGCTGCGGCTGGTGGGTCGAACCGGAGGAGGCCGCGATCGCGGCGACGCTCGATCGCGCCATGCGGCTGAGCGATCGCGAGCGCGAGGCGATGGGACTGCGCGGGCGCGAATGGATGGACCGCGACTTCAGCTGGACGGCCGTGGCCGCGCGGATGGCCGGCTCCTACGCGTGGCTGCTGGGCAGGGGCGACATGCCCGAGTGGGTGAGCGTCCGATGACCACGTCCGATGGCCCGAACGCGTGGAAGCCCGGCAGCGCGCCGGTGGCGGTGGTGATGATCTCGCTCAACGAGGCACACAACATGGAGGCGGTGCTGCAGAACCTGCAGGGCTGGGCGCAGCAGGTCTTCCTGGTCGACAGTTTCAGCGCCGACGACACCGTGGACATCGCCTTGCGCCACGGCGTGCATGTGGTGCAACGGCCCTTCCGCGGTTTCGGCGACCAGTGGAATTTCGCCCTGCGCGAACTTCCGATCACGGCGCCGTGGACCATGAAACTCGATCCCGACGAGCGCCTGGGACCCGGGCTGAAGCGCGAGATCGAACAGCGACTGCTGCTCCAGGACCCGATCGACGGTTACCGGGTGCCGATCCGCCTGTACTTCATGGGACAGCGGCTCGGACACGCCCTGTGCCTCAGTCGCCTGTGGCGCACCGGTGCGGCGTGTTTCAGCGACGTGCTTGCCAACGAACACGCGCGCGTGGAAGGCGAAGAAGGCGTCCTGCACGAGGAGATCGAGCACCGCGACAGCCCCGACCTCGATCACTGGATGATCAAGCAGAACCGCTACTCGACGGCCGAGGCCGCCGCGCGCTTCCAGCAGCACCCGCTGGCCGATACGCCGCAACTGCTGGGTACCCCGTTGCAGCGCCGCATGTGGCTCAAGCGGCATTTCTGGCGCCTGCCGGGGCGCTACCTGGTGCTGTTCGCCTATCATCTGCTTGCCCTGGGCGCCTGGCGCGCCGGAAGGGTGGGTTGGATATGGGCGCGATTGCGCACCGAGGTATTCCGGCTGCAGGAATACAAGTACTTCGAAATCCAGAGGCTCGGCAGGCTGCCGAGCCGGGTTCCGTCCCACGTCGGTCTGCCGGATCCGCGAGTGCAACAGCATGATTGATCGTCCGCGCCTGCCGATGGCTGCTTCCGCGCCCGCCGCCCGGGGTGCCGCCTGATGTGCGGCATCGCAGGGGCCTGGTTTACCGACGGCGCTCCCGAGATGACGGGCGCGGTGGAGGCCATCGCCCACCGCGGACCCGACAGCCGGGGCCGGTATCTCGATCCGGAGACGGGGGTGGCGCTGGGCCACGCGCGCCTGGCGATCCTGGACCTGAGCGAGGCGGGCCATCAGCCGATGCGCTCGGAGGACGGCCAGGTGGTGCTGGTTTTCAATGGCGAGATCTACAATTTTCGCGAACTGCGGGCGGAACTCGAATCCCTGGGCGCGACCTTCAACGGTCATTCCGACACCGAAGTGGTGTTGCAGATGTACCTGCGCGAAGGCATCGCCATGCTCGCGCGCCTCAATGGCATCTTCGCGCTCGCCTTCCATGACCGTCGCAGCGGCGAGTTGCTGCTTGCGCGCGACGCACTGGGGGTCAAACCGCTTTACGTCGCCAGCCACGAGCGCGGCATCGCGTTCGCCAGCGAGATCAAGGCATTGCCGCCGATCCTGACGGACGTGGCGTGGACGCTC
The DNA here is from genome assembly GCA_030856985.1 of Pseudomonadota bacterium. GTDB lineage: Bacteria > Pseudomonadota > Gammaproteobacteria > Xanthomonadales > Xanthomonadaceae > Lysobacter_K. The sequence continues at coordinate 3,162 of JALYOG010000005.1, forward strand.
GATCCCGAGTCGATCCATCGGTATCTAAGCTTCCTGTGGTGCCCGGGCGAGGGCACGCCGGTGCGCGAGGTCCGCAAGCTGCTGCCGGGACATGTCATGACCATCAGGCAGGGACGTATCGAGCGCTCCGCCGCCTGGTACGAGTTGCCCACGCGTCGTGGCGTGAGGGGGCGGCTGGGCCGGCGCGAGTCGGTGGACGCGGTGCGCGAGGGGCTGCGCACCGCGGTTCACAGGCAGATGGTCGCCGACGTCCCGGTCGGAGCGTTCCTCTCCGGCGGCCTGGACTCCAGCGCGGTGGTCGCCTTCGCGCGCGAGATCGCGCCCGACGTGCGCTGCTTCACGATCGACGCCGGCGGCGACGAAGCCGGACAGACCGAGGATCTGCCCTACGCGCGCCGCGTGGCTAGCCACCTGGGCGTGCCGCTGGAGATCGTGAAGGTCGATGCGGCCCGCATGGCCGGCGACCTGCAGGCGATGGTCGCGCAGCTGGACGAGCCGCTGGCCGATCCGGCGCCGCTGAACGTGCTCTACATCAGCCGTCTCGCCCGGGAGCAGGGCGTGAAGGTACTGCTGTCGGGGGCGGGCGGCGACGATCTCTTCACCGGCTATCGGCGGCACCTCGCACTGCGCATGGAGTCGGCCTGGAGCTGGCTGCCGGCGCCGGCGCGCTCCGGGCTGCATTCGCTGGCCGCCGGGCTGGACCAGCGCAGCGCGCTGGGGCGGCGGATGGGGCGCCTGTTCGCCAACGCCGAGGGTTCCGACGACGAGCGCCTGACCGGCTATTTCGCCTGGATCGACGAAACCGCGCTGACGGGGCTCTACAGCGCGCAGTTGCGCGAGGCGATCGCCGGCGTGCGTGCCCAGCAGCCCATGCTCGATTACCTGCAGGCGATCCCCGCGGGGCCCACGCGGCTGGAGCGTCTGCTGGCCCTGGAGCAGCGCTTCTTCCTCGCCGACCACAACCTGACCTATACCGACAAGATGTCGATGGCGGCAGGTGTCGAGGTACGGGTGCCGTTCCTCGACCTGGACCTCGTCGAGCTTGCTGCGCGCATTCCGCAGAACCTCAAGCAGCGCGGAACGACCGGCAAATGGGTGCTCAAGAAGGCGATGGAGCCTTTTCTCCCGCACGATGTCATCTATCGTCCCAAGACCGGCTTCGGTGCGCCGTTGCGTCGCTGGATGCGTCACGAGCTGCGCGAGCTGCTGGGGGACCTTCTGTCCGAGCGCAGCCTGCGCGCGCGCGGGTTGTTCGATCCGGTTGCCGTGCAAGGGCTCATCGCTGAAAATGACGGCGGCCGGCGCGACGCGTCCTACACATTGCTGTCGCTAATGTGTATCGAGATATGGTGCCGGGTGAACCTGGACGACAATGCCGCGGGCGGATCGTCCCTGGCAGCCGGGTTGGCGCCTCGAAGTGAGAGTCCGCACATCCAAAATGCTTGACGCAGCAAACCGGTGGCTTGAGCGTGCGGCGATCGCGCGCTCCGGCCGCCCGCGAGCGATCCGACTGCCCTGCCACCATTCGAAGTCGTTGTTTCCACGTGCCAAGGGGACACTTTCTTGTCTGCACCCACCCGCAACAGCCCCAACAGGTTCGCCGATGCGGTGCCGGCGACCTTCGACGCGCCCGAGAAGCTGCCCGCGACTGACGCGGAGCGGCAACAGTGGCAGCAGGCCAATCGCGCCTTCTGGGAATCCAACCCGATGCGCTACGACTGGAAGGAAAGCATTCCCTACCAGGAGGGCACCCGGGAATTTTACGAAGAGATCGACCGGCGCTTCTTCGAGAACGTCAAGCCCTACATGCCCTGGGCCTCGGTCCCGTTCGACGAACTGGTGCCGTTCGCGCGACTGGCCGACAAGAAGGTGCTTGAGATCGGCGTCGGCATGGGAAGTCACGCCGGGTTGCTGTCGGCGCATGCCGGTTCCTACACCGGCATCGACCTCACCGAGTACGCCGTGGGCGTCACCTCCGAGCGCCTGAAGGTATATGGGCGCAGCGCCGACATCCGGCGCATGGATGCCGAGGCGCTGGAGTTCGCCGACGACACCTTCGACTTCATCTGGAGCTGGGGGGTCATCCACCACTCCTCCAACACGCAAAAAATCCTCGAGGAGATGCGGCGGGTTCTCAAGCCCGGCGGCGAGGCGGTGATCATGGTGTACAACCGCGGCTGGTGGAACTACTACATCTGCGGGGGGCTGATCGGCGGGCTGCGGCGCGGCCGGATATTCAAGGCAGGCTCGCTCGCCCGGACCATCCAGGAAGACACCGACGGCGCGATCGCGCGGTACTACTCCAGCAGCAGCTGGCGCAACTTCGCCTCGCCCTATCTGGAAGTGGACGAGGTGATGATCAAGGGTGCCAAGACGGACCTGTTCCCGATACCGGCAGGACGTATCAAGACCACCCTGATGCGCCTGCTCCCGGATCGCGTTGCGCGTTTCATGACCAGCCGCCTGGGCATGGGCGGTTTCCTGATTTCACGGATGCGCAAACGTTGACGGCGCCGCCTGCACGCGTGCCGGTGGCGGCGCTCGCGCATCTGCGTATGCTCCGTGCGTAGCCGGCGCGGGACGGCGAGCCTGTCCGGCGGCGCTCAAGGCCATGCAGGCCGGCGTCGGGTTTACCCATTGCCAACCGGGGCAGGCGCGCACCTGTCCCGGTTGGCTGCTGAGGCGCATCGCGCAATCATCTGGTCGTTCCTGTTGATCCCGGGCAAAAAAGCAATCCAATGAGACAAGTGCTTCAGAGCCTGCGGGACGGCACCACCGAGTTGGTCGACGTGCCCAGCCCGCGCGTCGCCCGGGGAAACCTCCTGATCCGCACCCGCACGACGCTGGTGTCGGCCGGGACCGAGCGCATGCTGGTCGAGTTCGGCAAGGCCAACTGGCTCGACAAGGCGCGGCAGCAGCCCGACAAGGTGCGCATGGTGCTCGACAAGATGCGCACCGACGGGGTGGCCACCACCGTGGAGGCGGTGCGCAGCAAACTCGACCAGCCGCTGGCATTGGGCTACTGCAACGTCGGGACGGTGATCGAGGTCGGCGAGGGCGTGTCCGGCTTCGCCGTCGGCGATCGCGTGGTCTCCAACGGCAAGCACGCCGAGGTGGTTCGTGTCCCGGTCAATCTCTGCGCCCGCGTGCCCGACGGCGTCGGCGACGAGGATGCGGCATTCACGGTGCTCGCGGCGATCGGCCTGCAAGGCATCCGGCTGGCCAATCCTACCTTGGGCGAATGCATCGTGGTGACGGGCCTGGGCCTGATCGGCCTGCTGACCGTGCAGATGCTGCGCGCGCACGGTTGCAGGGTGCTGGGCGTGGATTTCGATCCGCAGCGGCTGGCGCTCGCCCGCGCTTTTGGTGCCGAGGTCATCGATGCCGGCGCCGGCGGCGACATGGTCCACCAGGCGCATGCCTTCTCGCGCGGGCGCGGGGTCGATGCGGTGATCATTACCGCGTCCACCAAGAGCAACGATCCGGTCGCCCATGCGGCGCGAATGTGCCGGCAGCGCGGGCGCATCGTGCTGGTGGGCGTGGTCGGGCTGGAGCTGTCGCGCGCGGACTTCTACGAAAAGGAACTCAGCTTCCAAGTCAGTTGTTCCTACGGACCGGGCCGCTACGACCCGAGCTACGAGGAAGGCGGCCAGGACTACCCCGTCGGCTTCGTCCGATGGACCGAGCAACGCAACTTCGAAGCGGTGCTCGACCTGCTCGCATCCGGCGCCGTGGCGACGGGCCAGCTGGTCAGCCATCGCTTCGAACTGGACGACGCGGTCGATGCCTATGCGTTGCTGTCCGGAGGAGGGCCCTCGCTCGGCATTGTGCTGCGCTATCCGCAGCCGCACGCCGATGCCGCACCGCCGGAACGTTCGGTGCGCCTCTCATCGAAACCGGCGCCTGCTGGCGCCGGCACGGTGGCGTTCATCGGCGCGGGAAACTACGCCGGGCGCGTGCTGATTCCCGCCTTCAAGCGTGCCGGAGCGAAGCTGCACACGGTGGTGAGCAGCGGCGGGGTCAGCGCAACGCACCACGGCCGGCGGCACGGATTCGCCAACGCGAGCACGGACTCGGACGTCGTGTGGGCCGATCGGGCGATCGACACCGTGGTCATCGCCACGCGCCATGACGACCACGCCCGCTCGGTGCTCAAGGCCCTCGCGGCTGGCAAGCACGTGTTCGTCGAGAAGCCGCTGTGCCTGCGCCTGCAGGAACTGGAGCGCATCCAGCAGGCGCTGGCCGCTTCGCCGAACTCGAAGCTGATGGTCGGATTCAACCGCCGTTTTGCCCCGCACGTCGTGCGCATGAAACAACTGCTCGCCCAGGTCGACGAACCGCGGAGCTTCGTCATGACCGTGAACGCCGGGGAGATACCGCCGGACCACTGGACCCAGGACCCGGCGGTCGGTGGCGGGCGCATCGTTGGCGAAGCCTGCCATTTCATCGACCTGCTGAGGCATCTTGCGGGGACGCCAATCACCGCACAGCGGGCGGTGGCGCTCGGCCGCAGCCCGGCGCTGGCGATCACCTCCGACAAGGCGACGCTGTCGCTGGACTTTGCCGATGGGTCGACGGGTACCATCCACTACCTCGCCAACGGACACAAAGGCTTTCCCAAGGAGCGCCTGGAGGTATTCTGCGCCGGTCGCGTCCTGCAACTGGACAATTTCCGCGTGCTGCGCGGCTGGGGCTGGCGCGGGTTTTCGCGCATGCGGCTGTGGCGGCAGGACAAGGGCCAGGAGGCCTGCGCGCAGGCGTTCCTGCACTGGGTTCAGCGCGGCGGCGATCCGCCGGTACCGGCTTCGGAACTGCTCGAGGCAAGCCGCGCGGCGATCATGCTGCAATCGGCGCTCGCCGACACTTGCCAACCCCAACCCCGAGACAGGTAATGGAAGACGCGATCGCCAGAATAAAGGACGCCGGCTTCAAGGCACGCTTCGTGCTTGAATTCGACACGGTGGCCAGATGGTCCGACAAGCTGAAAGCGCAGAGCATCAACGTCCTGGATTTCGGCTGCGGCCAGGGCATCGCCGCACTTGGATTCGCCCTCCGCAGGCCCGATGCTTCGGTCCACGGGATCGACATCGGCGCGTTCCAGGGACCTCTGGCGGACAAGGCCCGGGAGAACCTCGGACTGGAATTGCCATCGAACCTAGATTTCCATGTGCTCGACGGCACCAGTCTCCCGTTCGCGGACGAGTCGATGGACCTGATCTACAGCTGGTCCGTTTTCGAGCACATACGAATGGACCTGTTCCCGACAATACTCCAGGACCTGCGCAGGGTCCTGAAGAAGGACGGACACCTGTTCGTGCAGGTCGACCCCCTGTACTTTTCGCCGAGGGGCGCGCACCTGTACGGCATCATCGACGAGCCCTGGGTGCATCTGCTCGACCAGCACGACGTCCTGGTCGACAGGGTCATGGCCCGCGGCAAACATGCGTCGGCGATCCGGCAGTACGAGACTCTGAACCGCATAACCGAACCCGAGCTGGCGGAAAAAATCACGTCTGCGGGCTTTCGGCTGCTGCGCAGGCATCGGACCGACTGTGGCCTGACGCCCCCCGAGCGTCTGCTGCGGATATACCAGCCCGAGGTGCTCACGACCAACACGGTCTACATGCTCGCGTGCAAGGAGCAGGCCGCGGAAAAGGGGCCCTCGTGAACGTTCTGGCGACGATCCGCAAGGTGTCGATCAACTACGGATACCGCGCTCTGTCGGTTCTCGGTCCGGCGGGTTTCCTGCGCTACGCATTCGCCTCCGTCCGCGACATGCCCGGAATCCTGGCCGAACGCAACCTCGTACCGGTCGACCGGTCGATGTCGGGAGTGATGCGCCTCAACCATCCCGTGTCGGGGTCGCGGTGCCTGGTCGATCTGGACGCCTATCGGGCAGGGGACATGGAAGAGGGTTCCTTTGCGTTCGGGCTTCTTCGCGAGATATGGTTCCGCAACATCTATTTTCGCCACTTCGATATGCCTTCGCGCCTGGGCTGCGTCATCGACCTTGGCGCCAATCGCGGCATCTTCGCCCTGCAGGCGGCCGCCATCGCCGAGCAGGTCATCGCCGTCGAGGCGCTCGACAAGTACCGGACATCGTTCCAGCGCAACCTGGACCTGAATGGACTGGCCAATGTCGAGTTGATCCAGGCGATGGTGGGCGGCAGCGCCTTCCTGCAGACCGAGGGGCAGCACATGCTCGGGCTGGGGGAACTCATCGCGCGCGCCTGCGCTCCGGTCGACTTCCTGAAAGTGGACATCGAAGGCAGCGAGTTCGAACTCGACTGGAGCGCTGCGGCCGACGTGAAGCGCATCGCCATGGAGATGCATCCGCGATGGGGTAGTCCTGCTGACCTCGTTTCGAAGGTCGCAGCTCTTGGCTTCGACTGCCGAACCTACGACGAATCCATGAGGTCCACGCCGGCAGCCGGCGCGGACTTCCTCCTGGCGGTCAATGGCCGTTACCCCGAGGCGCGATTTGCGCGTCCCGCCGCCGACCTCTTCGGCACAACAAGTCGAAAATGAGCCGAGAACCAATGCGAAATTTCCAGAGTCGTAAGCGTGTGATGGTCACCGGCGGTGCGGGCTTCCTCGGTTCGCATCTGGTCGAGCGTCTGCTCGAGAGGGGCAACGAGGTGGTGTGCGTCGATAACCTCTTCACCGGGTCGAAGCGCAACGTCGAGCACCTGCATTCCAACCCGCGATTCGAATTCCTTCGCCACGACGTCACATTCCCCCTGTACCTGGAAGTCGACGAGATCTTCAATCTCGCCTGTCCGGCGTCTCCGGTGCACTATCAGCACGACCCGGTCCAGACCACCAAGACTTCCGTGCACGGCGCGATCAACATGCTGGGGTTGGCCAAGCGCCTGGGCTGCCGGATATTCCAGGCGTCCACGAGCGAGGTCTACGGCGACCCCAGCGTGCATCCCCAGACCGAGGGCTACTGGGGGAACGTAAATCCGATCGGTCCGCGCTCCTGCTACGACGAAGGCAAGCGCTGCGCGGAAACGCTGTTTTTCGATTACCACCGGCAGCATCAGCTGGACATCAAGGTCGCGCGGATCTTCAACACCTACGGCCCGCGCATGCACCCCCACGACGGACGCGTCGTGTCCAACTTCATCGTCCAGGCGCTTGCGGGCGAGCCGATCACGATCTATGGGGAGGGCCAGCAAACGCGTTCGTTCTGCTACGTGGACGACCTGATCGGCGGCTTCCTGCGCCTGATGGACACCGAACCTGGTTTTACCGGCCCGGTGAACCTGGGCAATCCGAACGAGTTCACCATCCGCGAGCTTGCCGAACGCGTCATCGAGCTGACCGGGTCCCGGTCGCAACTGGTGTTCCGGCCGCTGCCGGTGGACGACCCGATGCAGCGCCAGCCCGACATCGGACTGGCGCGCGAGAAGCTCGGCTGGGAGCCCCTGGTGCAGCTCGACGAGGGCCTGGGCAAGACGATCGCCTACTTCGACGAACTGCTTACGGCGACCACATGACCGCTGTCCGCATCGCGGTCGTGAACTCGCATCCGGTCCAGTACTCGGCGCCTCTTTACGCCTACGTCAACCAGGACCCCGGGCTGGACATCACGGCGCTGTATTGCACCGACTACAGCCTCAGAGGTGGCCGCGACCCCGGCTTTGGCCAGGCGATCACCTGGGACATCGATCTGCTGGAGGGATACCGCGCGGTGTTCCTCGGGGATCGCGTTTCGACCCGGTCGATCGATGGATTCTGGGCGCTGGTCGTGCCCGAGTTGTGGGGCGAGATCCGCAGCGGGAAGTACGATGCGGTCTGGCTGCACGGCTACGCGTACGCGGCCTATGTGCTGGCGTTCATCGCGGCCAAGTCCAAGGGACTGCCGGTGTACATGCGCAGCGAAACGCATCTCTCGCTCGGCAGGCCGCGCTGGAAGCAGAAGCTGCGCGATGGGATCCTCAAGCGCGCATATCGCCACGTCGACCGGTTCCTGGCGATCGGCACCGCCAACCATGCGTACTACCGCTCGCTGGGAGTGCCGGAGGAGAAAATCCACTTCGTCCCGTATACCGTCGACAACGACCGCTTCATCGCGGCAGCCCGCATCGACGGCCAGGAACGGCGCGAGCTTCGCACGAAGCTCGGCCTGCCCGGCGATCTTCCCGTGGTGATGTTCGCGTCCAAGTTCATGCCGCGCAAGCACCCCGAAAGCGTGCTGCACGCAGCGGCGCTGCTGCACGAGCGCGGCATGCGCGTCGCCGTTCTGATGGTGGGCACCGGTGAGATGGAGAGCGAGCTGCACGAACTGGCGCGGCGCCTGAAACTGGAGCACGTGTCTTTCCCGGGCTTCGTGAACCAGTCCGAGTTGCCGCGGGTCTACGCCACGGCCGACGTGTTCGTGCTGCCCTCGGTGGACGAACCGTGGGGTTTCATCGTCAACGAAGTGATGTGCGCGGCTCTGCCGGTCGTCGTGTCCGAAGGCGTGGGCTCGACCACCGACCTGGTCCGCGATGGCGAGAACGGACGGCTGATCAAGGCCGGCGATGCGAGCGCACTTGCGGCGGCTTTGGAGGAAATCCTGATCGACCCGGCCAAGCGCGCCGAGATGGGGCGCAAAAGCCTGGAAATCGTCTCCGACTGGAGCTATGGGCGCTGCAGGCAAGGTCTGCTCGCCGCCTCTCGCCCTTAGCCGCGAGGCCTGGGCAAGCTCGCTGCTCACGAGATGGTTGCCAGGATCGGATCGGATCGAATCGGATCAGGATTGCGCCAGCGGGTGCCCTCGCCGGAGTTCGATGCGATAGTTCGGGTCCGGGCGCGTTCAAGGCCTCGTCACAACCAGTTCGCAGTGTCGCGGCCGCACCGGCCGCGAGTTATTTATGGGCGGAACATCATGGCCTGCAATGTGTGTGGCAGTACCGAATTCAAAGACTCCAACGGTCGCCGCGCGGCCGTTTGCGCAACCTGCGGTTCCTTCGAGCGGTCGCGGCTGCTGTGGCTGTACCTGCAGAGATACGGATCGCTCGGCCCCGGTTCCAAGGTGCTGCACGTGGCGCCCGAGAGATGCATCTATCGGGAGCTGATCAAGATCGTCGGCAGCGACAATTACCACGTGCGTGACATGGATCCGACAAACTACCCCTTTGCGGAAAACATCTCGCATATCGACCTGTGCAATCTCGAGCACCTGCCGGACGACTATTACGATGCCATCATCCATTCGCATGTGCTTGAGCACGTGTGCTGCAACATCGCCCACCCGCTGTTCCATCTGCACCGGGCCCTGAAACCCACCGGCGGCCATTTCTTCCTCGTGCCGTTTGCGCCCGGAAAATATGACGAGTGCTTCCAGGAGATAGGCGACAGCGAGCGTGTCCGGCGCTTTGGCCAGAAAGACCATGTGCGCCGGTTCGGACGGGAGGATGTGGCCATGCATCTGGGCAAGCTCGTCAGTCTCGAAAAGGTCGGCTCGCGCGACTCCCGTGCGGCGTTCCCGCCGGAAACGCTCGAGGCATGCAACATTCCCGGCAACTGCCTGCAGTCCCTGACTTCGCATACGGTGCTGCACCTGCGCAAGAACGACATGTATCTGATGGCTCGATGAGCCTGTATCTGTTCGTATCGGACCTCGAATGCGCGCGCAATCCCGGGTCCGAGGGCGTGGGCTCGACCACGGACCTGGTCCGTGACGGCGGGAATGGACGCCTGATCTAGGCCGGTGATGCGCCCGCGCCGGCAGCGGCCCTGGAAGAGATTCTTGCCGCTCCCGGCACGCGCCGAGAAGGGGCGCAGGAGTCTTGAAATCGTCTCCGACAGGAGCTACCGGCGCTGCAGGCAGGGTCCGCGCGCCGCATCACGCCCATAGCCCGTCCGGCAGACGGTGCGTCGACGGCGGCATTGCGCGACCCATGGCGGACGCAAAGGCGTGCGGGGCCGCGTCACCCTGCCGGGGGCGCGGTGTGTTTCAGCTGTGCACCGGCTCGGTCGGCGAGCCGCTCCATAGGCGCTCCAGCGTGGCGGCTGTGCGCTCGCAACCGGCGTAGTCTTCGACCAGACGTCGCGCGTTGTGAACGAGGGTGCTTCGCGCATCCGGATCGAGAGACAGGGCCTGTTTCATTTTCGCGACCAGGCTTCCGGTGTCGCCCGGACTGGCCAGGAACCCTGTGGTTCCGTCTATCACTACGTCCGGTATGTTCGTGATCTGGTTGCTGACCACGGGAACTCCTGATGCCATCGCCTCCAGGATCACCGTCGGCAGTCCATCCAGATCGCCGTTGGCTGCCCGCACGCATGGGAGCACGAACAGATCGGCTCGCGCGTAGGCTTCGTGCAGGCCTTCCGAACTCGTGAGCGGGTCTTCGATCCTGACGTTGGTAAGGCCCAGCCGCTGCACCTGCTCACGAAGGGCCTGCTCCAACGGACCGTAACCGTAGACGTGGACATCCACCGACGGGAGCGAGGCGGCTGCATCTATCAGCGAGGCGAGGCCTTTTTTCTCCACGAACCGCGCGATCGATACCACCCTCGGCCGACCGGCGCTCTGCGCACGTGGGGAAAAGGCGGGAAGTTCCACCGACTGGCGCTCCAGCACGATCCGCTCCGCGGGCACTCCCTGCTCGATCAGGAACTCGCGGTGGTAGCTGCCGAGCGTGATGACCGCCAGGCAGTTGGAGCTGGACGCGATCTCTCCAACCCGGTTTCGCTTCATGTTCTCGTAGTGCGAGATATCGACACCCCCCGGCATGAACGTGAAGGGGATTCCGGTCTCCACGGAGCAGGGCCAGGTAAGAAGCGTCGTGGTCGGATATACGAAGGGCGAGTGCAGGACTGTCCGGGCATGATCGCGCACGAGGCCGGCGAGAGCCACCGCGTCCTCGACGACGTATACCGGTACCTCAAAGTGCAGTTCGGCGGGCTTTTCGGCCGCTGTCTTGCAGTAGACGACGACATCCGCACCACGCTCGATCAGCGCACGGACTTCATTGATGACGAAGGTCTGCGACAGAGCGGGCCAGTCCCATACCACGTAGCCGACCCGACGATCGTAGGCATGCCTTGCGCTCGTCGTGACCGGCGACACCGAAGCGTCTGCAGGGTGGCTCGCGATCGAGGACGCGAGTACGCCTTCGGCGGTAAGCCTCTCGGCGGGTCCTGCGAACCCCGGGGGGTGCTTGGCCCGGATGTTGGAAGCCACGGTTTTGAGCGTGCCGATGTAATGGGTGTGCGAGATGCGGTCGCTGCGCCGGCCGTCGTAGTACCGCACGCCGCAGAAGGGGGCATAGGCGACTTTCGCCTCGCGAGTCAGCCGCAGGATGAAGTCCCAGTCTACGAGGCGCAGCAGGGATTCGTCGAAGGTGCCGTGCGTGGCCACCAGCTCGCGGCGGTGCGCGAAAGCGTTCATGTCGACATAATTTTCGCGAAGGCATTCGCTCCACGAGAAGTCGTCGCCGGTGTAATAGGATCCGCCGCCCGCATCGCGGTAACAGAACGATCCCGAATACGCCGCGTCGAGGCCGCCTGCGGTCATGAAGCCCAGCATGGTGCCGAGGAAATCCTTCCGCCACGTGTTGTCGCTGTCCAGGTAGAAGACAAACGGGCAGTTCGCCATCTGCAGACCGGTATTGCGCGCCTTGGACACGCCGCCGTGTGGCTGGCGCACGTAGCGGATGCGCGAATCCTCCAGCAGGGGAGCCACCACCGCCTGCGTATCGTCGATGCTGCCGTCGTCGACGATCAGGAGCTCCCACGTCTGATGGTCCTGCGACAACACCGACTCGATCGCGGCCCCGATCTCGTCGGCACGGTTGTGGGTCGGCATGACGACCGTCGCGGCGTATCCCCGTCCCGGGGAGCCGCTGCACGCTGTTTCGAGCGCCTGCAGGAACTGCGCTTCGCGTTCGTGATTCCACAGGTCGTACTTGTGGTCGATTCCGCCTTTCTTGTCGATACACAGCGAGTAGGTCGGATGCGACCCGCCGACCGGCATGGTCTTGCGGCCCTCGTATCGGCCATGAGCGCAGAAATGGGTGAACGGATCCAGGCCCAATCTTGCGATATCGGCGTGGTGGCTTGCATACCAGGCGGCATCGAACCGCGGATGCGGCGCACGCAGGAGTAGGGAGCCGATCTTTGCGTAGTGCTCGACCGGTTCCATCCCGAGCATGGCTACGTCCGGGTACTCGGAGCTGTACCAGTCGGCATCGAACAACTGCGAGGCCTTGATCCGGGCGATGAGTCGGTGGATATCGTTCATGCGGCAAGAAATCGGGTGTTCAGCGCTGATCATGATACCGCAAGCCTGCTTGGCGGCTGCCCGCGCAGAGGCGTTGTCGTCGTGTGATGCGTCGGCGTGCAGTGACCATCCGGCTGCGCGAAAGCACGCGGAAACGGGCTGTGCGCCGGCGCCCGGCGGCGGCTGTACGGGGCAATCCCGCAAAGCGGATGCCGTATGCTAACGCGCTGCAGCAAGGCGGCCGATCTGGATTCGCGCGCCGACGCATCGGCATTCCGCACGCATGGATCACCACCGGCCGGGCCACATGGCAACCGCTTTCGATTTTTCCGACTGTTTCACCTGCCTGACGAGCATCGCTGGCGCCCGGCAGCGGGTGCAAACCTCGGCGGCACCTGTTATCGGCCGCGCCAGGATCCATCCCGCACGCGTGCGCGATGCGCGTGAGTTCGCCGTGGCTCCGATGCCGCGGCTCCTGCCGCACGGTGTTGCCCGGCAGGCGCTACGGAGCTGCGGAACTTGAGGCACCTGAGGCACTACCTCCTGTTGTGGCGCACCCTGCGCTGGCTGCGTCCGCAGCAGTTTCTTGGCCGGGCCTGGATTCATCTGCATCGGCCCAGGGTCGACGACTCCGCTGCCGCGGCACCGCGCGCCGCCACGGGCGGCTGGCTTGCCTGCGAGCGCGGGGCGTCGCTGACGGACGCGCGAACGATGCGGTTCCTGGGAACGTCCCATGAAATATCCACGGCCGCACACTGGAGCGACGCGGATCTGCCACGGCTCTGGCTGTACAACGCCCACTACTTCGATGATCTTGTCGCCTCCGGGGCGCAGGCGAGGTCGCGCTGGCATCGCGACCTGCTGCGCAGGTGGGTGATTGAAAATCCGCCAGGGACCGGAGCCGGCTGGGAGCCTTATCCCACCTCGCTGCGGATCGTGAACTGGGTCAAGTGGAGCTGGGCCGGGAACCGGCTCGACACGCCGTGCGTGCACAGCCTTGCGGTGCAGGCACGATGGCTGCGCAAGCGGCTGGAGTGGCACCTGCTCGGCAATCACCTCTGGGCGAATGCGAAAGCGCTCGTGTTCGCAGGCGCCTTTTTCGAAGGGGACGAGGCCGGCGCCTGGCTGCGCAGGGGACTGTCGCTGATCGACCGCGAACTTCAGGAGCAAGTGCTCGAAGACGGCGGGCATTTCGAGCTGAGCCCGATGTATCACGCCATCGTGCTGGAGGACCTTCTGGACCTCGTGCAACTGGGCGAACTGCACCCGGCGCTGGTCGGAGAAGGCCGCACCGGACACTGGCGCAGCACGGCCCTGCGGATGCTGCAGTGGCTGCGGGTGATGTCGCATCCCGATGGCGGCATTGCGTTCTTCAACGACGCGACGTTCGGGGTGGCGCCGGATCTCGCCGCGCTGGAGGATTACACCGCGCGCCTGGGACTGGGCGGTGCCGATCCCGCCTGCTCGCCGCTGCATTGGCTGCCCGACAGCGGATACGCGCGCGCGCAGTGCGGGCCGGCCACCATGATCGCGGACCTCGGCGCGGTCGGCCCCGATTACCTTCCCGGCCATGCGCATGCCGACACCCTTAGCTTCGAACTGTCGCTCGATCGCGGCAGGGTCCTCGTCAACAGCGGCATCTCCCTCTACGAAGCCGGTGCGGAGCGCCTGCGCCAGCGTGGCACCGCCGCGCACAACACCTTGCAGCTCGACGACGGGGACTCATCGGAAGTGTGGAGCAGCTTCCGGGTGGGCAGGCGCGCCAGGGTTCGCGGCGTGGAAAGCGCCGTGGAGGCCGACCACGTGCGGATCGCGGCCGAGCACGATGGCTACGCCTGGCGCCCCGGGAGACCGATCCATCGGCGGGAGTGGGTGTTGTCGCCACATCGCGCGGTGGTCGCCGATACCATCTCCTGCCGCTTCGACACGGCGGAGGTACGCTTCCACGTTCATCCGGACTGGTCGATCGTCGTCGAAGATTGCACTCGCGGATGGTTGCAAGGCCCATCGAGGCGCATTTGCTGGCAGGTGGGTGGCGACGCCAGCGCGCGCGCATGTTCCTCGACATGGCACCCCGGCTTCGGCGAGTCGGTGCAAAACCGGGTGCTGGTAGTGACCTTGCGCCAGGGCCGGCTGGACACGTCTTTCAGTTGGGAGTGACCGAGCGGTGCGAATCCTGTTTCTGTCCGACAACTTTCCACCCGAGGGCAACGCACCGGCGACGCGGCTGCACGAGCATGCGCTGCGTTGGGTGCGGGCAGGCCACCAGGTGACGGTGATCACCTGCGCGCCGAACTTTCCCGAAGGAAGACTGTTTCCCGGCTACCGGAACCACTGGCACAGGGTCGAACTGGTGGACGGCATCCGGGTCGTGCGGGTGAAAACTTACATCACCGCCAATGAGGGGACGATCAAGCGCACCCTCGACTACATGAGCTTCATGGTCTCGGGCTTCCTCGCCGGCCTGCTGGAGCGACGCCCCGACGTGGTGGTCGCAACATCACCACAGTTTTTTTGTGCTGTGTCCGGTTGGGCCCTGGCCGCGGTCCGCAGGTTGCCGTTCGTGTTCGAGCTGCGCGATCTGTGGCCGGCTTCCATTACCGCGGTCGGCGCGATGCGGCGCGGCCCGGTAATCCGCACGCTCGAGCGGCTGGAGCTGTTTCTGTACCGCCGGGCTGCAGCGGTGGTGCCGGTGACGCATTCGTTCCGCGGCGACCTGATCGCGCGAGGGATCGCGGCGGACAAGATCCACGTGGTCATCAACGGCGTGGATCTGGAGCGTTACCGGCCCGCGGCGAAAGATGCGGACTTGGAAGTCGAGCTGGACCTGGCCGGTCGAATGGTGGTCGGTTACCTGGGCACCCACGGGCTCGCGCACGCGCTGCACCGGGTGCTCGATGCGGCGGAGCTGCTGCGCGGGCGCCAGGATGTGGTGTTCGTGTTCGCAGGCGGTGGAGCCGAGCGCGCGAGCGTGGAAAGCGCCGTTGCCGAGCGCGGGCTCACCAATGTCCGCCTGGTGCCGCGGCAGCCGAAGGAGATGATGGCCCGGTTGTGGAGCCTGTGCGACATCGCGCTTATTCCGCTCAGGGACACGCCGGTGTTTGCGACGGTATTGCCGTCGAAATTGTTCGAGGCGATGGGAATGGGGATCGCGGTGCTGATGTCATTGCCCGAAGGCGAGGCCACCGCCATCGTTCGCGACACCGGCTGTGGCATCTGCGTCCCTCCAGAGGATCCGCTGGCGATGAGCGAAGCGCTGGTGCATTTTCGCGATCATCCCGAGGCTCTTGCGAATGCAAGAGGCCGCAGCGCCGCTGCCGCCCCGACCCACTCCCGACAGACCCAGGCGATGCTCATGCTTGAGATACTGGAGCAGACGGCGGAGAATTCCGCGCGGCGGCCGGGATTCACCCGTCCGACTGGGAGCGAGGCTGACACATAGCGCGGCCATTCAGCTCCGAAGCCCCTCTTGGCGCGGGCTTCACTTGCGACGCGTAAAGATGCCACCCAGGTTCGGTCAGGAACATTGACAGGCGGGTGCGTAAGGCTTCATGAGCAGGGTTCAACGCCGATAGCGACGCCATTTCTGGCGTACGGGAGCTTTGGCGCCCCAGCGACTTCACGATTGCGACTGCACAGGCGCGGGCCCGATTCAGGGCACGAGGCGTCTGCGCGCGCATCCATGCACGGCAGAATTTATGTGGAATGCAATTCTCATCCAGGCAGCGATCGCTGCGGCAGTCACCGGGTTGCTCCTGTGGGTGTCCATGCCCGTGGCGATGCGCCTCGGGTGGGTCGACCGGCCCGGCGGCCGTAAGGACCATCCAGTTGCGACGCCTACCACGGGCGGTCTTGCGATCGCCGCAGGCGTTGCGATCGCCGCGCTGCTGCTCACCTCGTGGTCGCCCGCATTCGCAGCGCTGCTCGTGGCTGCCGCCCTCCTAGCGGTGGTCGGGATGGTAGACGACGCCTACGACGTACGCTGGTACTGGCGGATACTCGCCCAGGTGGCGGCGGCCCTGATCCTGATCTACGGCGGCGACGTCAAGGTCGAGTACGTCGGCATGATCTTCAGCTCCGAGCCGCTGCAATTGGGAATGTGGGCGATCCCGTTCACCGTGCTTGGGACCGTGGGGGTGATCAACGCGATCAACATGTGCGACGGCGTGGACGGCCTGGCGGGCCTTCTTTGCGGCACCACCCTGGCAATGCTCGCCGTCGCCGCGCTGTATGCCGGCAACTGGCCACTCCTCCAGGTGCTCGTCCCGGTCACGTTCGCGATTGCCGCCTTCCTGATGTTCAACATGCGCTCCCCCTGGCTCCCTCATGCGAAGGTATTCCTGGGCAACTCGGGCAGCGCGGTCCTGGGCCTCGTGATCGCGTGGGCGGCGTTCCGGCTGACCCAGAATGCCGCGCATCCGGTGTCGCCGGTGCTGGCCCCCTGGTTGCTGGCGCCGCCGCTGATCGACTGCCTGGTGCTCGCGGCACGGCGCATGAAGGCCGGGCGTTCGCCTTTCCACGCGGACCGGGGCCACATGCATCACCTTCTTCTGGACCGGGGGCTTTCGCCGACGCAGGTGGCGATCCTTCTCGCCACGGTGTCCTGTGCGATGGGCCTGCTCGCCGCGCTGGTCCTGCGGACGAATGCGGGCACCGAGACCCATCTGGTGGTCGGCTTCACGATGCTGACGCTGGGGTATTTCTGGCTCACCACGGAGCGCAGCAAGGCGGCCCGCGAGCGGCGTCGCGCGGCATCCCCAGCGCGCGCGATGACCGGGGTGGAGAACGGATGGGCAGTGGCCAGCAGTACCGCGTCGGTGCTGGCGGCCGGAACACCGGCCAGGGCGGCCCGGATCGTCTACCTCGATCCCAAGCTCGCACACGGTGCGATCGAG
>JALYOG010000037.1 GCA_030856985.1 Pseudomonadota bacterium
GGGCTGGGGTGAGGGGGGCTTTTGACTTTGCTGTCGCCTCGGCGCGAAAAGCCCGCCTCACCCCAACCCTCCCCCCCGACGATGAAGCCGTCGGGGGAGAGGGGGCTGAGGCGGCGAGCCTCAACCGCCCCCATGCGGCGGTGCGTGGTTTGCGCGGCCATGGTCCCGGTCGCCCACCCACAAAAAAACCCGGCCTGAGCCGGGTTTTTCAGAACGTCGTCCCCGGGAGCTCCCGGAGTGTCCGCTCAGGCAGCCTTGAGCGCCTGGATGCGGGCGTTCAGGCGGCTCTTGTGGCGGGCGGCCTTGTTCTTGTGGATCAGGCCGCGCGCGCTGAAACGGTCGAGGATCGGCTGGGCGACGGCGAACGCGTCCTGCGCTGCGGCGGCGTCGTTCTCGCCAAGGGCCTTCAGCACTTTCTTGACGGCGGTGCGCAGCATCGAACGCTGGCTGCCATTGCGGGCGTTGCGCACGACAGCTTGCTTGGCGCGCTTCTTGGCGGACTTGATGTTTGCCACGGCTTATTCCTGAAATGTGGTGTTGGAGCTGGAGTTGGACCCGCCACAAGGTGCTTGCGGCCGAGTAGACACGAAATTATGGGGGATGCAATGGCTTGGGTCAACAACCCGGTGGCGGCGAAACGGTACTGCCGTTGCGGCGGGACACTCCTGTGAAGAGCGGCCCGCAGGGGAAGCTCCAGGGCGGGATGCTGCGCTCCACCGCGGTGTTCAGCGTGATGACCTTCATCTCGCGGATTGCGGGCTACGCGCGCGACGCGCTCACCGCGGCGCTGTTCGGCGCCGGGCCCGCGGTCAGCGCGTTCGTGGTCGCCTACCGCATCCCCAATTACCTGCGCCGGATCTTCGCCGAAGGCTCGTTCGCGTCGGCATTCGTGCCGGTGCTGTCGGAGCTGAAGCAGAAGGGCGACCAGAAAGCCCTGCAGGAGTTCCTCGATCACGTCGCCGGCGCGCTGCTGGCCATAGTCGTCGTGGTCAGTGGCCTCGGCATGCTGCTCGCCCCCTGGATCGCGCGGGCCTTCCTGATGTTCGCCCCGGAAGGTGCGGATCGCATCACCCTGGCCGCGGAGATGTTGCGGATCACCTTCCCGTATCTCACTTTCATCTCGATGACCGCCTTGGCCGGCGCGGTGCTCAACAGCTTCCGCCAGTTCGGGCTGCCCGCGCTGACGCCGGTGCTGCACAACCTGGCGATGATCGTCGCGATGCTGTTCCTGGCCGGATACCTCGACGTGCCCGAGACGTCGATGGCCTGGGGCGTGCTGGCCGCCGGCGTGTTGCAGGTGCTGGTGCTGTGGCCGGCGATGGGGCGGCTTGGCATCCGTCCGCGGTTCCGGTTCAACCTGCGCCACCCGGGCGTGCGCCGCGTGTTCAAGCTGATGCTGCCGACGATTTTTTCCTCGTCGGTCGCGCAGGTGAACGTGCTGGTCGGCACCGCGTTCGCGTCGGCGCTGGTCCCGGCGGCGCAGGCGTGGCTGTACTACTCCGACCGGCTGATCGAGCTGCCGCTGGGATTGTTCGGCGTGGCGATCGGCACCGTGATCCTGCCGCAGCTCTCGCGCCAGCACGCCGACGAGGATTCGTCGGGTTACTCGCGGTCGCTGGACTGGGGATTGCGCATGGTGATGCTGATCGGGCTGCCGGCCGCGCTCGGACTGGTGCTGCTGTCGGAACCCCTCACGGCCTCGCTGTTCAACTATGGCCAATTCACCGCGCTGGACACGCGCATGGTGAGCTACGCCCTGATCGCGATGAGCATCGGCATTCCGGGCTTCATGCTCAGCAAGGTGCTGCTGCCGGCGTTCTACGCGCGCCAGGATACCAGGACGCCGATGCGCGCGGCGGTGATCACCGTGGTCGCCAACGTCGTGCTGACGATCGCGCTGGTCACACCTTTGTGGATGATGGAGAACCCCTACGCCCACACCGGCATCGCCGCGGCGACCGCGCTGGCGGGCATCCTCAACGCCGCGCTGCTGTGGCGATACCTGCGCCGCGCGGGTGTCTACCAGGCGCAGCCGGGCTGGAGCCACTGGCTGCTGCGGATCGCATTCGCGCTTGCGGCGATGGCGGCCGTGGTCCTCTCCATGCGCGAATGGGTCGGCGAGTGGACCGCGCTGACGCTGACGTGGCGCTGGGTCTGGCTGCTGGCGGTGATCGCCGCCGGAGCTGCCGCCTACGGGCTGGTCCTGCTGGCCGCTGGGCTGCGCCCGCGCCACCTGCGGCATTGAGGCACGGTGCGGCCGCTATACTTTGGCGCAATGAACAGGCTGTTTCGCGACGTCGAGTGCGGGCCCGGTAACCCGCACGGCAGTGTGGTCTGCATCGGTGCATTCGACGGCCTGCATCTGGGGCATCAGGCGCTGGTGCGCCACGCGGTGGCGCGCGCGCGCGCGCTGAGCGCGCCCGGAGCGCCGGTCGAGTCGGTGGTGCTGAGCTTCGAACCGCTGCCGCGCGAGTACTTCGCCGGTGGATCGCCACCGCCGAGGCTGCTGCTGCCAAGGGCCAAGATCGAGGGGCTGTTCGCACTGGGCGCGGACCGGATCGGGCTGCTGCGGTTCGATGCCGCCCTGAGCGCCCTGGGCCCGGAGGAATTCGTGCTGCGGGTGCTCGTCGGGCGCCTGGGAGCGCGCGAGGTCTGGGTTGGCCCCGGGTTCCGGTTCGGCAAGGGCCGCAGCGGAGACCTGTCGGTGCTGCAGAAGCTTGGCGCGCAGCTGCAGGGGAGCGGGCGCGGTTTCGCGGCCGGCGAGATCGAGCCGGTGCTGCTGGATGGCGAGCCGGTCTCCAGCACGCGCGTCCGCGCCGCGCTCCAGGCCGGCGACTTCAGCCAGGCCGAGCGACTGCTCGGCAGGCCCTACGCGATCGGCGGACGCGTGGTGCTCGGCCGGCAGTTGGGCCGGACCCTGGGCATTCCGACCGCGAACATCCGCCTGGCCGGCAAGAAGCCGGCGCTCTCGGGAATTTATGCCGCGCGCGTTCACGGGGTCGGAACCGCGCCGCACCCGGCGGTGGCCAGTCTCGGGACCCGGCCCACCGTGGACGGCGTCGAGCCTCTGCTGGAGGCACACCTGTTAGATTTCGACGGCGACCTCTATGGTTGTCGGCTGCAGGTCGAGTTCGTCGCCAAGTTGCGCGACGAGGTGCGGTTTCCCGACCTGGCCTCACTGACCGAGCAAATGCACCGCGATGCCGAGCAGGCGCGCGCACTACTCATGCAACAGCAACGACGAGCCTCAGCGTGACCTCCGAATCCAAGAACGCAGCACCCAATCCCTACAAGTCGACCCTGCACCTGCCAGCCACCGAGTTCCCGATGCGGGGCGATCTGCCCAAGCGCGAGCCGGTGACCCTGGCGCGCTGGGAGGAGCAGGGACTGTACGCGCGGATTCGCGAAAAGACCGGACAGCGCGAGCGCCGCTTCGTGCTGCACGACGGCCCTCCGTATGCCAACGGCTCGATCCACATCGGCCACGCGGTCAACAAGGTGCTCAAGGACATCGTGGTGAAATCCAAGCTGCTCGCCGGCTTCGATGCACCGTACGTGCCGGGCTGGGACTGCCATGGCCTGCCGATCGAGATCGCGATCGAGAAGAAGCACGGCAAGGTCGGCGACAAGCTCGATGCGGCGGCGTTCCGGCAGAAATGCCGCGAATACGCGGCCGAGCAGATCGACGTGCAGCGTCGCGATTTCAAGCGGCTGGGCGTGATCGGCCACTGGGAGCAGCCGTACCGGACCATGGATTTCGCGTTCGAGGCCGACATGCTGCGGTCGCTGGCGAAGATCGTCGAGCGCGGCCATCTGCTGCGCGGTGCCAAGCCGGTGCACTGGTGCTTCGACTGCGGCTCGGCGCTGGCCGAGGCGGAAATCGAGTACGCCGACAAGCAGTCGACGGCGATCGATGTCGCGTACCGCGCGAAGGATTCGGCGGCCGTCGCGGCTGCATTCGGCGTGACCTTGGAGCAGGGTGTCGGGATCGCGGTGCCGATGTGGACCACCACGCCCTGGACGCTGCCCGCGAGCCTGGCGATGAGCGTGGGCCCGTCGCTGGATTACGTGTTGGTCGAAGGGCCGCCGCGTGCAGGCGCGCGGGTGTGGCTGGTGCTTGCCGAAGCACTCGCGGCCAGGGCGCTCGCGCGCTACGGCGTCGGGGAGGTCGTGGTCCACGGCAGCGCCAGGGGCGTCGTGCTCGAAGGCCTGCAGCTGCAGCACCCGTTCTACCCGCAGCGCGATATCCCGGTGCTGCTGGGCGATCACGTCTCAGACGAAGAGGGCACCGGCGCCGTGCACACCGCGCCCGGGCACGGCCAGGAGGACTTCGCGGTCGGCCTGCAGTACGGCGTCAACGAGCGATACCAGGCAGCCGAACTCAACCCGGTCGATGCGCGTGGCGTGTACCTGCCGGGTACGCCGACGCCAACGGTGGATTCGCAGGACGCGGTCGCAGCGCCGCTCGCCGGTCTGCACATCTGGAAGGCGAACGATGCGATCGTCGAAGTCCTGCGCGGCAACGGCGCGCTGCTTGCGTTGTCGCGGCTCAACCACAGCTATCCGCATTGCTGGCGCCACAAGACGCCGGTCGCGTTCCGGGCGACGCCGCAATGGTTCATCTCGATGGAGCAGGCCGCGCTGCGGCGCGATGCGCTTGCCTCGATCCGCAAGGTCGGCTGGTTTCCCGAGTGGGGCCAGGCGCGCATCGCGGGGATGGTCGACGGGCGGCCCGACTGGTGCATCAGCCGCCAGCGCACCTGGGGCGTGCCGATCGCCTTGTTCGTGCACCGCATCAGCAGCGAGCCGCACCCGCGCTCGGTCGAGCTGATGCGCGCAGTCGCCGACCTGGTGCAGCGCGAAGGCGTCGATGCCTGGTACGCGCTGGAGCCGGCGACCCTGCTCGGCGACGAGGCCGGCGAGTACGAGAAGGTCACCGACATCCTCGACGTGTGGTTCGATTCGGGCGTCAGCCACGAATGCGTGTTGGCGCAGCGGCCCGACGACGGTCTTCGCAAGCCCGCCGACCTGTACCTGGAAGGCTCCGACCAGCATCGCGGATGGTTCCAGAGTTCGCTGCTGACCGGCGTGGCGATGGATGGCACCGCGCCATACCGGCAGGTGCTGACCCACGGCTTCGTGGTCGACGCCGACGGTCGCAAGATGTCCAAGTCGCTCGGCAACGTGGTCGCCCCGCAGCAGGTGGTCGATGCGATGGGCGCCGATGTGCTGCGGCTGTGGATCGCGTCGGCCGATTACCGCAACGAGATGTCGGTCTCCGACGAGATCCTCAAGCGCAGCGCCGACGCCTACCGACGGATCCGCAATACGGCGCGCTTCCTGCTCGGGAACCTGCACGGGTTCGAGCCGGCCGCGCACCTGCGTCCGCTGGAAGACATGGTCGCGCTCGACCGCTGGATCGTGCATCGCGCATACGAGTTGCAGACCCGGATCGCCGCGGCGTACGAGCGCTACGACTTCGCCGAGATCGTGCAGGCGCTGTCGAATTTCTGCAGCGTCGAGCTGGGCTCGCTGTACCTGGACGTCACCAAGGACCGCCTCTACACCATGGGCGAGGACTCGCGCGGCCGGCGCTCGGCGCAAAGCGCGATGTACCGGATCGCCGAAGCGTTCGTACGCTGGATCGCGCCTATCCTGAGTTTCACCGCCGAGGAGATGTGGTCCTACCTGCCCGAGCCGGCCGACGGCGAGCGCGAGGGCAACGTGCTGTTCGCGACCTGGTACGACGGCCTTGCGCCGCTGACTGGCGACGCGGCTCTCTCGACCAAGGACTTCGACCGCCTGCTGGCGCTGCGCGAGCAGGTCAGCAAGGTCCTGGAGCCGATGCGTGCCGCCGGCACCATCGGTGCCGCGCTGGAAGCGGAGATCACCCTGCGCTGCGGGGTCGCGGACCAGGATTGGCTGGCGCCGATCACCGACGAGCTGCGCTTCCTGCTGATCAGCGGCGATGTGATCCTCCTCGCCGATGGCACCGGCAGCGATATCTCCGTGGCTGCGGCGGCGACGACCAAAAGCAAGTGCGTCCGCTGCTGGCACCATCGCAGCGATGTCGGCGCGGATGCCGAGCACCCGGCGCTGTGCGCGCGCTGCGTCGAGAATGTCGACGGCGTCGGCGAAGATCGCAGGTGGTTCTAGCCCGTCCCCGTACGTCCTGAAACCGTCATTCCCGCGAACGCGGGAATCCAGAGCCTTGAAGCTCGCACCATCGCGGAATAGCCGACAACCTCCATGCCTCCGATCAAACCCAATGCCCTCCCCTGGCTGGCGCTCTCGCTGCTGGTCATCGTGCTCGACCAGCTCAGCAAGGCCTGGGTGCTGGCGTCGCTTCCGGAGTACACCGCCGTTCCCGTCATCGAAGGCTTCTGGAACTGGTACCGCACCTACAACACCGGCGCGGCCTTCAGCTTCCTCAGCGACGCCGGCGGTTGGCAGCAGTACTTTTTCATCGCGCTGGCGGCCGCCATCACCGGGCTGCTGGTGTTCTGGCTCTCGCGCACCCCGCGCCACGACTGGAAGACCGCGCTGCCGTACGCGCTCGTGATCGGCGGGGCGATCGGCAACGTCATCGACCGCGTGATTCACGGCCACGTCGTGGATTTCGTGCAGTGGTACTGGCGCGACTTCTACTGGCCTGCATTCAACATCGCCGACGCCGCGATCGTCGGCGGAGCCATCGGCATCGCCTTGCAGGGTCTGTTCAGCCGTCCCACGCAGCAGGCCAGGCTGCCGGAGTAAACTGGCCCGCATGGACGTAATGCTCGCCAACCCACGCGGATTCTGCGCCGGCGTCGACCGGGCCATCGAGATCGTCAAGCGCGCGATCGAGATCCTCGGCGCGCCGATCTACGTGCGCCACGAGGTCGTGCACAACCGGTTCGTGGTCGACGACCTCAAGCAGCGCGGCGCGGTGTTCGTCGATGAGCTGCACGAGGTGCCCGATGGCGCCACGGTGATATTCAGTGCCCACGGGGTGTCCCAGGCGGTGCGGGCCGAGGCCGATCGGCGCGGCCTGAAGGTGTTCGATGCGACCTGTCCGCTGGTGACGAAAGTGCACCTGGAAGTCGCCCGCCAGTGCCGCGCCGGCCGCGACGTGGTGCTGATCGGCCACGAAGGCCATCCGGAAGTCGAAGGCACGATGGGCCAGTGGCAGCGCGAGAACGGGGCAGGGCAGATCTACCTCGTCGAGGATCTGGAAGACGTCGCCTCGCTCAGTGTCGACCAGCCCGAAAACCTCGCCTACACCACCCAGACCACGCTCTCGGTGGACGACACCCGGGTGGTCATCGAAGCCCTGCGCGAGCGTTTCCCGCAGATCCAGGGCCCGAAGAACGAGGACATCTGCTACGCGACCCAGAACCGCCAGGACGCGGTGCGTGTGCTGTCGCAGCAGTGCGACCTGGTGCTGGTCGTGGGCTCGCCCAACAGCTCCAACTCCAACCGGCTGCGCGAGCTGGCCGAGCGCCACGGCGTGGAGGCCTACCTGATCGACGGCGCCGGCGAAATCGACCCCGCCTGGCTGCACGGCCGCCGGCGCACCGGCGTAACCGCCGGCGCCTCGGCCCCGGACGTGCTGGTGCGCGGCGTCATCGAGCGCCTCCAGCAACTGGGCGCCGAAAACGTGACCGAACTTCAGGGCGAACCCGAGAACATGGTCTTCGCCCTCCCGCGCGAACTTCGGGTGCAATTGGTCAATTGACCCTCCGCCCGCCCGACGCCTACAATTCGCGGTCTCGCGGTGCAACACCGCTCGCCGCAGGCGGCGACAGCAAGATCTGCCGGAATAGCTCAGTTGGTAGAGCGGCGCATTCGTAATGCGTAGGTCGTAGGTTCGATTCCTATTTCCGGCACCAAATTCCAGCCAGAACAGCGATTTACACTTGCAGTGTAGTGCGCTGTTGTGCTTTGGCTCGCGGTGATTGCCACACCGGGTGTGGCAAATTCATGGCACGCCTTGCATGCGGCCAGCTCTGTCATTGCATGTTTTGCGTTTGCCGGCCCACCTGCGCGGCAGACAACCCCATCTGCACGGCACTGCTAAGCAATGCAATGAGCATGGTGCTCCCCCGCCGGCGGGCGGGAGGGGCATCGGCGACGGAACCGTCTAGCGTGAACTGCTGTCTGCACTACAGGTGCAGACGCCCCGTCTGTTCGAGCTTGGCGATGCGGTCGTAGACGTTCGCAAGGGCTGCCTGTAGGTCCTGCATCTCCAAGTTCTTGCGCATGCGCAGTTCCTCGGCAACTTCGCCGGCAGGGAGTTCGTGGAGGCTGAGCTGGAAATCGCTACTCATGGGTAATCCTTTGTTGAGCTATCCGAAGTCAGGCTCGTACGGACGGCATGGCAGTTCCCCGTTGCGAATGGGCGGCCTGTCAGCAACGGATTATTGATCATGGTCTTCCAAGCGGCAGATACAGCGTTCGCGCGTGCTCGCTCGCTTCGCGAAAGCCGTAGACGCGATAGAACCGAGCCGCCTTCTCGTGCAGCGAATCCACCAGCAGCACGCGCACGCCTAGATGCTCGCGCAGGCCCAGGCAGCGTGCGACGGCGTGGGCCAGCAGAAAGTCGCCATGCCCCTTGCCTTGCTCACTTGCTGCGACCCCAAGCCGCCCCATTCGTACCGCCGGCACCGGGTAGCGGGGCAGGCGGCGGTCGGCCTCCTGCAGTTCGGCCAGCAGGAGTTGGGCGGCAGACAGAGTGTAGTAACCCAGCACATCGGCCGGAGCAGCGTCGTCAATCAGGACGTGCGTGGTGGCGATGCCGTCCCGATGATGCTGGGCCGCCTGTTCGCGCAGGTAGACGTCCAGGCTAGGCTCGCCACAGGTGAAGCTGGCTCGGTTATGGCGTTTTGTCCGTAGCTGCTCAACAACGAGCACGAATCAGGAGTGCCCGACGCGGGCGAGGGCCTTCTTCAGTTTGCTGTTGGGTCGGAACGGGGCATCCAGCGCTTGGATGAAGCGGCGGGATTCTTCGGTCGAAAGAGTGACCGTCAGCTCCGCGGCCATGACGCTCTGAGCCTCGCGCAGCACCGCATCACGCACGAAGGCTGAAACAGGTACTCCACGGAGGTCGGCAGCACGCGCAATGCGTGCTTTGTCGGTAGCGTTGAGCCGAAGGTCTAGACGGGCGGCAGTGATGGTCATGGCAGCTCTCCTTGTACGGAAAAATACCGTACAAATCGCTGGAGGTCAACGGCCGTCTGCCTCAGCCAAGTTTCTTGGCGAGATACTCAGCGCGAGGGTGGGAGTACCGCATCAGCGTCCGAGGATCCTTGTGCCTCGTGATCTTGGCCAGCTCGTGAAGCTCGAACACCGTTTCAAGTCGAGACATCGCTTCGTGCCGAAGATCATGGGAAGCGAGGACGAACAGATGCGGTCGTGTCCGATCGGCGTCCCCGGCGAGACATATTGGCGGACGTGGGCTGAGCCTGGGCTACCACCACCGGGCCGATCTGGCGGCGCAACGATTCCTGGCCAGCCCCTTCGATCCCGCGGCCGACGCCCGGCTGTACAGGACCGGCGATCGTGGCCGCTGGTGCGCCGACGCTTGCTCGAGCACATGGGCAGGCTGGATTTCCAGATCAAGCTGCGCGGATACCGGATCGAACCCGGCGAGATCGAAGCCGCGCTGACAGCTCATCCCCAGGTGTTGCAGGCGGTGGTGGTGGGTGACGACGCGCTCGGCGATACGCGGCTGGTGGCTTACGTTGTGCCCGCGCCGGGCCAGCCCAGGGCAAGCCAGTTGCGCGCGCACCTGCGCAAGTCGCTTCCCGAATACATGCTGCCGCAGCAGATCGTTTTCCTGTCGGGCTTGCCACTGGCTGCAAACCGCAAGCTGGACCGGGCCGCCCTGCCGGCACCGTACCTCGGCGGCCCCGAGCATCTTTCGTTCAAGGCACCTTGCGGGAAGCTGGAAGTGGCCATCGCCGATCTATGGCAGGAACTCCTCGGCGTCGAGCGGGTCGGGCGGTACGACAACTTTTTCGACCTCGGCGGCAATTCCCTGCTGGCGATGCGGCTCATCACCAGGATCGAATCAACCACCGGTTGTCGGATCACCCTGTTGCAACTGCCGCGGACAGCGTGTACTCCATCGCCCAGCACGTTAATGCCTGTTGCGTACCGACGCAGGATGCCCTTCCTGGCAAGGGGGCCTCGCTGGGCGGATGGCTGCGGCGCCTCACGTTCAAGGTGTAGAGCGGCATGCGGAAGTCCTTCGGGTATCACCAGTTCATGTTCTCATTGCGTGTTCGTCCCTACTGCCGAACGCATGCGTGTCGTCGCATGCCGAAATGAACGATTCGCGCCTCGGAGGCCCCAACTCACGCCCTAGTGACCTCCGCATTTGGACGATGGCACCTCACCTCCCCTGGAGTGCGCCAATGACCCGCGACATCCTCAAGACCCTCAAGACCGAGCACGACGCGCTGCGCGAGCTTTTCAAGCGCATGGAGGACACCACCGACAGGGCGGACAAGACGCGTGCCGAGCTGCTGTCGGATATCGAGAGCAATCTGATTCCGCACGCGAAGTGGGAAGAGGAGGTTTTCTACCCCGCGTTTGCCGAGCGCGCCGACCGCGATGGCCTCAAGACCCATGCCGAGGCGGTTCAGGAGCACCGCGCCGTCGAGCTGACCGTGCTGCCGGACCTGAAAGCCGCGCAAACCACGACCCCGGAATTCGCCGGGCGCGCCAAGGTGCTTTCCGAATTCGTGGATCATCACGCGAAGGAAGAGGAGTCCACCATGTTCAAGATGGCCCGCAAGCTCTTCACCGCCGAGGAGCGTGCGGAACTCGACGAGCGCTACAAGGTATGGAAGGCCTCGCCCGACGCGGCGGCGGCGATGGCCACGGCCCAGGCCAAGTCCGGCATGAAGGCGGTCGTGCGTACTTTCGCCTCCTGAGTGCCCAGACGCAGGTACTGGGACGCGCGCCGGTGGAGTTCCCGCCGGCGCGCGTTTTTTTGCTGGCGCCGCGCCGCCCGCCGAGGCAAACTTTGCGCGGGGGCATGCTGGCCTCCAGGCGTTCGAGCACGGTCTGAGGGGGCCTGGCGATGGCGATTACCACGAGTGAACGACGGCAGTCGGCGAAACAGCTGCTGCGGGCGCTGAAAGGCGAGCTCAACGAAGACCAGCTGGAAACCCTCGCCACCCTGGAACGATTCGGGTGGGAGCTGAAATTCGTGCGTCGGCCTCCGTTCCAGCCCTGCGTTGCGGTCGTGATGGACAGTGAGCAGAAGTCGCTGGGGGTGCTGGAGCCGGATGGCAGCTTGAACGAGTCTCCCCGCCTGGATCTGCGCAAGCCGTAGCTTCGGGAGTGGCGGTCGGCGACCCGGTCGCAGCGGCTGCGATCCAGCCGGTCTACAGTGCAGCGTCCCGACACACCCAGGCGCAGGCGTCATGGCCAAACCCGCACCCAAATCCCAGGCCAGGGCGCGCACCGCCTATGTGTGCTCCGAATGCGGTGCCGACCACAACAAGTGGCAGGGCCAGTGCGCCGAATGCGGGGCCTGGAACACGCTCAGCGAGTTCGTGATCGAGTCGGCCGCCGCGGCCAAGGGGGCTGGCGCGGCGGCTTCGCGGCGCAGCAGTTGGGCCGGGAAGATCGACGCGCCGCAGGTGACCGCCCTCAAGGACGTACGCCACGACGAAAACACCCGCGTCTCCACCGGCATTGGCGAGCTCGATCGGGTCCTCGGCGGCGGACTCGTTCCCGGTGCGGTGGTGCTGGTCGGCGGCGATCCGGGCATCGGCAAGTCCACCCTGCTGCTGCAGGCGGTCACGCGCATGGCCGCGACCATGCCGAGCCTGTATGTCACCGGCGAGGAATCCCTGGCACAGGTGGCCGGCCGTGCGTCGCGACTGGGACTCCCGCTGGAAGGCGTGCACGCGCTGGCGGAAACCGGGGTCGAGAAGATACTGCACAGCGCCGTGGCGATGCGGCCGAGCATCATCGTGGCCGACTCGGTGCAGACGCTGTGGACCGAGGAACTCAGCGCCGCGCCAGGATCGGTGAGCCAGGTCCGCGAAAGCGCGGCGCGGCTGGTGCGCTTCGCCAAGGAATCGGGGACCTCGGTGTTCCTGGTCGGCCATGTGACCAAGGAAGGCGGTATTGCCGGTCCCCGCGTGCTCGAGCACATGGTCGATGCGGTGCTGTATTTCGAAGGCGAGAGCGGCAGCCGCTTCCGGGTGCTGCGCGCGTTCAAGAACCGCTTTGGCGCGGTCAACGAGCTTGGCGTGTTCGCAATGACGGACAAGGGCCTGCGCGAAGTTCCCAACCCTTCGGCGATCTTCCTCTCGGGCAGCATCGCAGCCCAGCCCGGCAGCTGCGTCATGGTCACGCGCGAGGGCACGCGTCCGCTGCTGGTGGAGGTGCAGGCGCTGGTGGACGCTTCGCCATTGTCGAATCCGCGTCGTGTCGCAGTGGGCATGGAGCAAAACCGGCTCGCGATGTTGCTTGCGGTTCTGCATCGACACGGTGGGGTGGGGGTCGGAGACCAGGATGTGTTCGTCAACGTCGTCGGCGGCATCCGGGTGCAGGAGACGGCGGTCGACCTGCCGCTGCTGCTGGCCGTCCTGTCGTCGCTGCGCGACAAGCCGCTCGCGGAAAAGACCGTCGCCTTCGGCGAGGTCGGCCTTTCCGGCGAGATCCGCCCGGTGCCCAACGGCGAGGACCGGCTGAAGGAAGCGGCGACGCACGGCTTCAAGCGCGCGATCGTACCCAAGGGCAATGCACCCAAGGGCGGACGACTCGGAGACATGCAGGTGATCGCGGTCGATCGCCTCGCCGAGGCGCTGGACGCGGCCGGCTGAGGCGGCGGCGGTCACACTTCGCGGCCGGCGGGGCGCCAGACGCTGCAGCCCGCCTTGCGTTCGCGCGGCTGCGTGAGATGCTGGGATCCCGTGGATTGGAGCTGTCGAGCCGATGGGGAGTGGTCCGAGGACCGATGGTGCCGCGAAACGCTTGGGGGCACCGGCTGCGGCGGCTTCCTCCGAACGCCTGCTGCTCGATAGCAGCGGTCGCATTCACGACAGCGGCGGCGTGCAAGGCTCGATCACCGACCTTTTCCCAACGCTCGATCCCGGTGCGTTTTCCGCGTTGTGTGCGGCAGCCGATGCGGCGCCGGCCTGCATGTTGCGCCTGGATATCGAAACGCCCGAAGGCGCGGTCGTGGTGCTTGCGCTGAGCCGCGAAAGCAGCGCCCCGGCGCGATACCTGGTCGCGCTGGATCGCTCCGACGGCAGCGCCAGCTACCGGCAGCGACTCGACCAGAGGCTGGCGTTCGAAAGGCTGATCGCCGGACTCTCGGTCGAGCTGATCGACGCGCCTGCGGATCGGCTCGACGAGTTGATCAAGCACGCGCTGGGCGGCATAGGCCGGCTGTTCGCCGTGGACCGCGCCTACCTGTTCCGCTTCAGCGCGGACCGGTCCTCCTACAGCAACACCCACGAATGGGTCGAGGAAGGCATCAGCCGCGAAGCGGAGCATCTGCAGGATGTGCCGATCGGTCACTTCCCATGGCTGCTGGAGGAATTCGTCGCCGGGCGCGCCGTGCACGTGCCGGTCGTGTCCCTGCTGCCGGACAGCGCCGCGACCGAGCGCGAGGAGTTCATGCGCGAGGGCATCCGCTCGATCGCCCTGGTGCCGTTCGGGGAGGTAGGCACGCCGGAGGGTTTCATCGGCTTCGACTCGGTGCGGCGGCAGCGCCACTGGCCCCAGGAAATCCTGCTGGGGCTGCGCCTGGTCGGGCAGATGTTTTCGAACGCGTTCAGTTCACGCGAGATGTCCGAGCGCCTGACCCGGCTGGCCTTCCACGACGCGCTGACCGGCATGGGCAACCGCCGCTTCCTCGGCGAGCGCCTCTCGCAGGCGCTGGAGCGAAGCCGCCGCCACGGCGGGCAACTGGCGGTCATCCTGATCGACCTGGACGATTTCAAGCTGGTCAACGACAGTTTCGGGCATTCCCTCGGCGACGAAATCCTCAAGACCGCGGCATCGCGCCTGAGCGGGACCGTGCGCGGCGGCGATATCGTCGCGCGGCTCGGCGGCGACGAGTTCGTGGTGATCGCCGAGGTCGACGGGCTGGTGCCGCTGTCGCAACTGCTGGAGCGCCTGTTCGACGCAATGCTCGCGCCGGTGGAACTGCGCGGCGTGTCGTTCGCGCTGCGCATGAGCGTGGGCATCGCGCTGCACCCCGACGATGGCAGCGATGCCGAGGCCCTGCTTCGGCAAGCCGACACCGCGATGTATGCCGCCAAGGCCGAGGGCAAGAACCGGTTTGCATTCTTCACGCCCAGGATGACCCGCGACAGCCGCGCCGCGCTGCGGCTCAGGCACGATCTGCGCCTGGCGATCGAGCGCGACGAGATCGGCCCGCACTACCAGCCGCGCGTGGCCCTGCCGTCGATGCAGGTGGTGGGATTCGAGGCGCTCGCGCGCTGGTGCCATCCCACGCGCGGATTGCTGCAGCCTGCGCAATTCCTCGGGCTGGCCCAGAGCAGCGGCCAGATCGGCAGGATCGACATGTGCATGCTCCAGCGTGCGCTGGCCGATGTCGCGCTGTGGCGCAAGACCGATCCGCTCTGCATGGTGTCGGTGAACCTGGATGCGGTGGCGCTTCAGGACGAGCACCTGCTGGCGCAGCTGCGCGAGATACTCGCCGGCGCCAGCGACGGCGGCGAGGGGCTGGAGATCGAGATCACCGAGAGTTCGCTGATGCGGGACATCGGTCGCGCCGCGACCGCGTTGGCTTCGTTGCGCCGCGCAGCGCCGGGGCTGCGGGTGTCGATCGACGATTTCGGCAGCGGCTACTCGTCGCTGGCGTATCTGGGCAGGCTTCCGGTCACGGCGCTGAAGATCGACCGCAGCTTCATCGCCGAGCTTGCGACCGAGGACAGGCGCAGCGCGAGGGCGATCATCCATTCGATCATCGACCTCGGACGCAGCCTGGGGCTCCACGTGATCGCCGAAGGCGTGGAGACATCGCAACAGGCCGCGGAGCTGAGCGAACTGGGGTGCACCGAAGCGCAGGGCTATCTCTTTTCCCACCCGGTTCCGGTCGCCGAAGCCACCGCCTTGTTGAAGAAGTCCGGGCAAGCAGGGTAAAAAACGGCGCACGGCCTGGCGCAGCCCCCTGACTCAGGGGCGCTGCAGCACCAGTTCCAGGACGAACTTGCTGCCGAACACCGCCAGCAGCAGCAAGGCCATCGCGACCAGGGTCCAGCGCACCGCGACCGAACCGCGCCAGCCCAGGCGCCAGCGTCCGATCAGCAGCGCTGCGAACGCCAGCCACGACACCACGCTGAGCACCGTCTTGTGAACCAGATGCTGCGCCAGCAGATCCTCGACGAACAGCGCGCCTGTGAGCAGCGCCGCGCTGAGCAGGACGAATCCCGCCGTGACGGTGCGGAACAGCAGCGTCTCCAGCTCGACCAGCGGTGGCAGCGCCCGCAGCCAGGGGTGGAGCTGCCGGCGGCGCAGGGCGCGCTCCTGCAGCCAGGACATGATCGCCAGCAGCGCGGCGATGGCGAGCGTCGCGTAAGCCAGCAGGGCCAGCCAGGCGTGAAGCAGCAGGCGCCAGTCCAGGTCCAGCGCGGGCACGTGGCCGTGGAGCCGGTAACCCAGCACGGTCAGGGCGGCCAGCGGGAACACCACCACGCCCAGCGCGGCCATCCTGCCCGAGGCGCCCACGGCGGTGGTCAGCAGGGCCATGCCGAGTCCGACCAGCGACAGCGCCGCAAAGAAATGCAGGTCGGCGCCGCCCGAGCCGCGCGATGCGAGCAGGTGCATGCTTGCATGCAGGACCGCTGCGACGATCGCGGGCGCCAGCCAGTTGCGGGATCTGCCGGCCTCGTCGTTGCGGCGAACGCCTTCGACCAGCAGCGCCGCGGCCATGAGGTAGGCCGCCGCTGAGATGAGAACGATTGTCATCGCCGAAGTGTCGCATACGCGGCGACCGGACCAGTGGCTGCTGCAGCGGCCCGGCGGATAGCGCCACGACCCGGGATGGACGCCATCGCGAGGGCAACCGGGTGAACCGCCGATGTGCACCGAAAGCGCAGCAAATGGCCGCTTGCCTATAATCGGCATCCCCCATTCGCAAGCCGTTGCCCTCATGTTCGAATCCCTGACCCAGCGCCTGTCCGGCACCATGGAGCGCCTGCGCGGGCGCGGCCGCCTGACCGAGGAAAACATCCGCGAGGCGACCCGCGAGGTGCGCATCGCGCTGCTGGAGGCGGACGTCGCGCTGCCGGTGGTGCAGGCGCTGATCGAGCGCATCAAGGTGCGTGCGGTCGGCCAGGAGGTCGTGAAGTCGCTGACCCCGGGCCAGGCGCTGATCAAGGTCGTGCGCGACGAAATGACCGCGGTCATGGGTTCGCAGGCCTCCGACCTCAACCTGAACGTGCCGGCGCCGGCAGTGATCCTGATGGCCGGCCTGCAGGGCGCGGGCAAGACCACCACGGTGGCCAAGCTCGCCAAGCACCTCAAGGAGCGGCGCAAGAAAAAGGTGATGGTGGTGTCGGTCGACGTCTACCGTCCGGCCGCGATCGAGCAGTTGAAGACGCTCGCGGCGCAGGTCGGCGTGCTGTTCTTCCCCTCGGATCCGTCGCAGAGGCCCGAAGACATCGTGCGCGCCGCGATCGACGACGCGCGCAAGTCCTTCGCCGACGTGCTGATCGTCGACACCGCCGGCCGCCTGGCTATCGACGAGGCGATGATGGCCGAGATCCAGGCGCTGCATGCCGCGATCAAGCCGGTCGAGACGCTGTTCGTGGTCGATGCGATGACCGGCCAGGACGCCGCGGCCACCGCCAAGGCGTTCAACGAGGCGCTGCCGCTGACCGGCGTGGTGCTGACCAAGACCGATGGCGACGCGCGCGGCGGCGCGGCACTGAGCGTGCGCTACATCACCGGCAAGCCGATCAAGTTCGTCGGCACCGGCGAGAAGCCCGAAGGGCTCGACGTGTTCCACCCCGATCGCGTCGCCAGCCGCATCTTGGACATGGGCGACGTGCTGTCGCTGGTCGAGCAGGTCGAGCAGCAGGTCGACCAGGACAAGGCGAAGAAACTCGCCGAGAAGGTCGCCAAGGGCAAGAAGTTCGACCTCAACGACATGCGCGACCAGCTCGAGCAGATGCAGAACATGGGCGGCATCGCCGGGCTCATGGACAAGCTGCCGGGGATGAGCCAGATCCCCGACTCGGTGAAGAGCCAGGTCACCGGCAAGGAGGTGCCGCGGCTGGTGGCGATCATCAATTCGATGACCAAGAAGGAGCGGCGCAACCCCGCGCTGCTGAACGGATCGCGTCGCGCACGCATCGCTCGCGGGTCTGGCGTGACGCCTGCCGACGTGAACAAGCTGATGAAGCAGTACCAGCAGATGGAAAAGATGATGGGCAAGCTGGGCCGCGGCGGCATGAAGGGGATGATGCGCGGGATGCAGGGAATGATGGGCGGGCGCGGCGGCATGCCGTTCCGCTGATCTTCCGGCAGCCGCCAGGGCCGCGGGAGGAGCTCGCCGTCGGCGGCGACTGTCGGGAATGCCGATCGGTGTCTTCCCTTCGTGTCAGGTGCACCCTACAATTGTCGGCTTACCTCGCCACGTCCGGCGACTGGGCAACACAGGAACTACAGCAGATGGTCAAGATTCGCCTCACCCGCGGCGGCGCCAAGAAGCGCCCCTTCTACCACATCATCGTGACCGACAGCCGCAG
>JALYOG010000063.1 GCA_030856985.1 Pseudomonadota bacterium
GGTGAGGATCGCCAGCGCGCGATCGGCATCGCCGCGGCGCAGCGCCAGCATGCCTTCGACCGCGGCGATCTGCGGGTGCCCCGGGGCGATGCGCGTCGCGCTGCGGGCGAGCCGCTCGGCTTCGTCGAGGTCGCCGCGGCCTAGCGCCATTTGCGCCTGCATGACGTAGGCCGGGAACTGGTTGGGGTCGAGGCCCACGGTGCGCGCGAGCGCCGCTTGGGCGTCGTCCAGCTGGCGTTCCTGCAGCAGCAGGCCCGCGCGCGCCAGGTGCAGGTTGGCGTCGTCCGGGGCCAGGCCGATGGCGTCGTCGATCGCCGCCATGGCTCCGGCAGTGTCGCCGTCCAGGCGCAGCGACATCGCCAGCAGGCGGTGCGCATCCGGGTCCTGCGGCTGCTCGGCGACCGCGGCGCGGGCGGCGTCGAGCGCCTCCCCGGCGGCACCGCGGCGCAGGGCGTCGATGATCGTCTCGTACATGTAGGTGACCCGGATGGCGAACGAACCGCCAATTGTACCGGGGCTGCCGCCGCGGCCGCCCGCCGGGTCGCAACGGCTGCGACGCGCGTCGTTACACTGGTCCGCATGATCGAGACCCCGCTATTGCTGGTGGCCGTGCTGGCCGCGCTGCTGATCGTCCTCGCGCTGCTCGTGGTCCTGCTGCGGCGCAGCCCCGAAGCCGTGCTCGAAAGCCACCGCACGCGGCTGGAACAGGCCCTGCGCGAGGAGCAGCGCGAAGGGCGCCTGGAACTGCGCCAGCAGCTCGACAGCCTGGCCTCGCAGCAGGAGCAGCGGATCGAGGGCTTCGGCGCGCGCCTGGCCGAGCTGACCCTGCGCACCGACCAGCGCCTGGACGTGCTGCGTGCCGCGCTCGGCGAGGACGCGCGCAAGGGCCGGGCCGAACACGCCGAGTCGCTGCGCACGTTCACCGCCACGCTCGATGCGCGCGTCGCCGAGCTCGGGCGCGGCAACGAGTCGCGGCTGGTGGAAATGCGCGGCACCCTGGAGAAGAAGCTCGGCGAGTTGCAGGTCGACAATGCGGCCAAGCTCGAACAGATGCGCGCGACCGTCGACGAGAAGCTGCACGCGACACTGGAAACGCGCCTGACCGAGAGCTTCGGCAACGTCACCACGATGCTCGCCCAGGTGCACCAGGGTTTGGGCGACATGAACAAGCTCGCGGCCGACGTCGGCGGGCTGCAGCGCGTGCTCAACAACGTCAAGTCGCGCGGCGTGTTCGGCGAGGTGCAGCTGGCCGGCCTGCTGGAGCAGGTGTTCGCCCCGGACCAGTACGCGGCCAATGTCTGCACGGTTCCCGGCAGCAGCGCGAGCGTCGAATTCGCGGTGCGCTTTCCCGGCTCGAGCAGCGACGTGCCGGTGTGGCTGCCGATCGATGCCAAGTTCCCGCGCGAGGACTACGAGCGGCTGCTGGACGCGCAGGAGTCCGGCGACGTCGACGCCGCGCGCGCGTCGGGCGACGCGCTGGAGCGGGTGGTGCGCAAGGAGGCCACGCGCATCCGCGACAAGTACATCTGCGCCCCGCACACGACCGAATTCGGCATCCTGTTCCTGCCGACCGAGGGCCTGTACGCCGAGGTGCTGCGCCGGCCCGGGCTCGTCGACACGCTGCAGCGCGACCTGCGCATCGCGGTCGCGGGTCCGACAACGCTGCTGGCGCTGATGACGAGCTTCCAGATGGGCTTTCGCACCCTCGCGCTGGAGAAGCGTTCCAGCGAGGTCTGGCAGACGCTGGGCGCGGTCAAGACCGAGTTCGGGAAGTTCGGCGACGCGCTCGCGGGCGTCAAGAAAAAGCTGATCGAGGCCGGCAACAAGATCGACGACACCCAGCGTCGCAGCCGCGTCCTCAGCGGCAAACTGCGCTCGGTCGAGGCGATGCCCAGTACCGACGCGCAGCGTCTGCTGGGCAGCGGGGCCGACGACCTCGACCGGCCGTCCTATCCGGACGATTCCGAGTGCGATTCCGAATCCGCTCGCGCCGCCGCCATGGACGACGAACTGGCCTAGGGAGAAATCCCGCGACGCCTCGCGACCAGGAGCCCGACCGAGCGCGCCGGGCCGGCCTCGATGATCAGTTCGGCCCCCGCGCGGGGCTGGCCGCGATGATCAGTTCGGCCCGTCCGGCAACACCGGCATCGCCCCGGCGGGCACCTGCGGCACGCTGTCGTCGAGCAGGTAATCGGGCAGGTCCTCTTCGCCGTTCTCGAGCTGATCGCCGAAGATCTGGTACGTGCGCCGCTGGTACCAGGCATCGCGCATCAGCGCGTAGTCGTCTTCGGCACCCAGGCGCAGGCTGTCCAGCGACATCAGTTGCGTGCGCACCTCGACCAGCTGCAGCCCCTGCAGACCGATGCGCACCTGGTCCTCACCGACCTGGCGCAGCGGGCTGAGCGGCGAATCGCCGAACAGGCCCAGGATGTCGCGCACCGTACGCGGCCCGAACAGCGGCAGCTCCACGTAGCGCGAGCGTTCCCAGCCCCAGACGCCGAGCGTCTGCCCGAAGTCCTCGCTGCGGTTGG
The DNA here is from genome assembly GCA_030856985.1 of Pseudomonadota bacterium. GTDB lineage: Bacteria > Pseudomonadota > Gammaproteobacteria > Xanthomonadales > Xanthomonadaceae > Lysobacter_K. The sequence goes on from JALYOG010000063.1 coordinate 2,532, forward strand.
CCATCTTGGCGTCGCTGGCCGGGTCGAAGATGCCGCCGATGCCCAGCGTCGTGTTGAGGGTGAAACGCCCGAGCGATTCGACGGCCTGCCGCGGCTTGCCCTGCAGCAGTGCGTTGACCGCAGAAACCGGCTGGCCCAGGTTGCTGAAGAAATTGCTGACGCCCAGGCGCACCGGCCGCGGAACCACCTTCATGTAGGCGCGCGCGAGCGGCAGCGCGATGCGCCGGTCGACCGCGTTGTTGAACCGGTGGACCCGGCGATTCATCGGCTCCCACGGGTCGGGGGCGCCACCGATCTGCGCCGCCTCGGGCAGCGTCGGGTCCGCCACCGGATCGTAGGGGCTGCCGTAGATCGACTGGAAGTCGAGTTCGGCCTGGGTCTGGTCGGTGGTTGTGACCGCCCCGGTCGGCGGTTGGTCGGTGACTGCGCCGGCTTCGGCCTGCGGCTGGTCGGTGGCTGCGCCCGTCTCGGCCTGCGGTTGGTCGGTGGCTGTGCCCGCCTCGGTCTGCGGCTGCTCGGTGGCTGCGCCCGCCTGGGCCGGCGGCTGCTCGATGGCTGCGTCCGCCTCGGCCTGCGGTTGCTCCTGCGGCGTTTCCGCGGTCGCAGGCACCTCTTCCTGTGCCCACGCCGGTGCGAATGCGAGCGCGGTCGCCAGCGCCAGCGCGGAGGTCAATCGGCTGCGGCGGGCGCGGGGCGCGGCGGAGGCAGGGGCTTTCGGAGACGCGGCGGGGGAGTTCATCGGCACAGTCTAATTGCGGAGGCGGGCGATCGCGCGGAAATGCGCAACCGCGGGTGCAACGCGGTGTTGCACCGCCCTCCGCCTCGCCCGGATGTACCGGGCGAGGCCGAGCGGCATTGGCAGTCTACTGGGCGTAACCGAGCGATGGGTCGAGCCGGTACGCGGCGCGCAGCCCGTCCAGCCCGGGCGGCGCGCCGACCACCGCGGCGCCGGGGTCGCGCCCCGCCACTTCCGAGAGCAGCGCCAGGCCTGCACTGTCGACGTCGATCACCGCCTCCAGGTCGATGGTCCGCACTCCGCCGAGCAAGGGCTGGACCTGCTTCCACAGCATCGCGCAACCGGCGCGATCGAGCGCGCCGCTGAACGCGAGGCGCTCGCCATCGCGAACCACGCGCGCCTGCCGGGACGTGGCCGGCCCGGAAGCGTCGCCTGCGGGGCCGGCCGCGGTCACGCTACTCGGCCTTGGCCTGGATCTGACCGGCGCGCAGTTCCTTCGTCACCTCGCCGATCGACTTCTGCGCCAGCGGTGTGTCGAACTGGTTGCGGAAGGTCTGAACGAAGCTCACGCCTTCGACCATCACGTCGAACACCTTCCAGTGGTTGCCGACCTTGCGCATCAGGTAATCGACCGGAATCGGCTCGCCGCCCTGGCGCAGCATCTCGGTGGAGACCTTGACGATCGAACCGCCGCGCAGCGGGGTCTCGGACTTGACCCGGACCTTCAGCGCGGTATTGAAATCGAGCAGCGAGGCGCCGTAGCGGCGCATCAGGTTGTCCGAGAGCGCGTCGGCGAAGCGGTTCACGTCGGCGTCCGAGGCGCCGCGCCCGTGACGGCCCAGCACCAGGCGTCCGGCGTATTCGCGATCGAAGATCTGGTTGAACTCGCCGGAAACGAACTTCTCCAGCGCCGCCGGGTTCTTGCTGAACTCGGGGCGGCGGGCTTCCAGCGTCCCCAGGACGCGGGTGCTGTTGGCCAGGACGAGCTGGCTGGGCGAGGCGGCCTTGCTGCTGGCGGCGGCGGTGGCGCTCTGCGCAAGCACGACGCCCGGCACGGCGGTGAGCAGCGAGGCGGCGAGGGCGATGGCAAGAAAGGTGCGCTTCATGGGATTCATTCCGTAGTGGGGGCGGATGTATCGTCCTGCAGGTACGCCGGCGCGCCATCGACCGTTGCGTCGGTGGCATCGTTCGCCGGTTGTTCGGAGCCATTGTCCTGATTGCCGCTGAACATGTACTTTCCGACCATCTGCATCAGGTCCACCGAAGACTGGGTCAGGAAGATCTCGTCGCCGGGTTGCAGCGGTTCCGGGTCGCCGCCGGGCTGCAGCCCGACGTAGCTTTCGCCGAGCAAACCACTGGTAAGGATCGCCGCGCTGGTGTCGGCCGGCAGGTCCTGGTAGCGCTTGTCGATCGCCAGGGTCACGACTGAATCCAGCTTCACCGGGTCCAGTGCGATGCCGCTGACCTGGCCGATCGCGACCCCGCCGACCTTCACCGGCGCATTCGGCCGCAGCGGCCCCAGGTTGGTGAACCGCGCGGTGACCTCATAGGTGTTGCCGCCGAAGCCCCAGTTGCCGTTGGTGGAAACGAATGCCAGCACCAGCAACGAGGCCAGCGCGAGCAACAGGAAGGCGCCAACGGCGAATTCGATACGGGGGCTGCGTGTACTCATGAAGATCACCTGGTTGTCCGCGAAGGTCGCGAAGGGACGCAAAAAGAACAGGAGCAAATGGAGCGGAAAACGAATGGGATAAAAGCCGCGGGGACGGGGCTGACGAGCGTGTGAGCCGGACGAACATCTAAGCCTTATTTTGCCTCTGCCCTTCTTCGCGCCTCCCGCGTCCTTCGCGGACCACCCCAACTCACTTAAACAGCAAGGCCGACATCACGAAGTTGAACATCAGCACCAGCAACGAAGCGTTCACCACGGCCTTGGTGGTCGCGATCGACGTGCCTTCGATCGTCGGTTCGGCGTGGTAGCCGACATAGGCCGCCACCAGCGCCGCGATCGCGCCGAATACCGCCGACTTGAGCAGCGCCATGCTGAAGTCGTTGACGAAATCGACGCTGTCCTGCAGCACCTGCCAGAAGATTCCAGAATCGATGCCGATCACGTGCACCGCCTCGAAATAGCTGGCGGTGATCGCGAAACTGCAGAAGAAGCCGGTCAGCAGCGGCACCGACAGCACCGCGGCCCAGAAGCGCGGCGCGACCGCCTTGCCTACCGGGTCGATCGCCATCAGCCCGAGCGCGGTGATCTGGTCGGTCGCGCGCATTAGCCCGAGCTCCGCGGCAATCGAGCTCCCAGCGCGTCCGATGAACAGCAGCGCGGTCAGCACCGGCCCCAGTTCGCGGTACAGGCCCAGCCCGAGCATGGCGCTGACCTGGTTCGCCGCGCCGTAAGTGTCGAGTGCGCGGTAGCCCAGCAGGGTTACCGAAAGACCGACGAATGCGCCGCCAACGGCGATGATCGGCAGCGATCTTGCTCCGATCTTGTAGATTTCGCGAACCAGCTCGCGGAAGAAGTCGCCGGTCGGCTTGGAGGCGGCGAACACCGAAAGCGTGAACAGACCGGCGCGGCCAATCGCACGGGTGGTGGCAAGCAGCGCCATCAGGCGGCCTCGGACCGAGGCGTGGCATCGAACGGGATCGGGCCGTCGGGCTCGCCGAGCAGGAACTGGCGCACCAGCGGGTCGTCGCTGCGTTCCAGCGCCGTGGGCGATCCGGAGAACACGATGCCGCCGTTGGCGATCACGATCGCGTGGTCGGCGATCTCCAGGGTCTCGCGCACGTGGTGAGTGACCACCAGGCTGGTGATGCCCAGGGTGTCGTTGAGGCGGCGGATCAGGCTCATGATCACGCCGCTGGCGATCGGGTCCAGCCCGCTCAGCGGTTCGTCGTACAGCATCAGCGGCGGATCCAGCGCCAGCGCCCGCGCGAGCGCGACCCGGCGCGCCATGCCGCCGGACAGCTCGCGCGGATATGCATCCGCCGCGCCGCGCAGTCCGACCGCATGCAATTTCATTTCCACCAGGCGCCGGATCAGCACGTCCGGCAGCGTCGTGTGCGCGCGCAGCGGCAGCGCGATGTTCTCGCCGGCGGTCAGGTCGGTCAGCAGGCCGTTGCCCTGCAGCAGCATGCCGATCGATTTGCGCAGCTCCAGCAGGTCGCGCTGGCGCTCCGGAACCGCCTGGCCGCAGACCTCCACGCGTCCGGCGGCCGGCAACAGCTCGCCGGTCAGCGCCGACAGCAGCGTCGACTTGCCGCTGCCCGAAGGCCCCAGCACCGCCACCACCTGCCCGCGCGGCACCTCCAGGTTGATGTCGCGCAGCACGGTGTTGGCACCGCGCTCGAGGCGGACGTCGGTCAGGCGGACAATCGGTGGCTGGGAGGTCATGAGCATCCGGTGGCGCAGGCAAAAAGCAGGCGCAGCTTGGCGGGGCCCAGCTGAACGCAGCGCGAGGCACGGATTGTCGCAGGCTGGCGTTGCGGGTGCCGGAGGCCTGACCGGCGCTGCGCTCGGCGGCGGCGCTGACCGCGCGCCGGCCGATTCGCGCGGACTCAACCTCGCCGGCGCCACGAGGGCGAGCCGCAGGCGTGACTTCCAAGGGCCGGGCTGTCGACGACGGCGCCGCAAGTCCTGCGGATCAATGCAGCGGCGGCTCCACTTCCTGCGCGCCGGCGTCGCGCAGATCGGCGCCGCCCGCGTCGTAGGAAGGATCCTCCGCATCGTGGACGTGCTCGATGGCACTGCGCACCGAAGGATCGACCCGATCCATGTCGAGCACGACCTTGCCCGAGTGCACCGACTTCACGCCGCCCATCGGCACCACCATGTCGCCCGAATTTTCGATGTACACCAGCAAATCCCCGTCGCGCACTTCCCGCACCGCCCCGATGCCGGCCTGGCCATCGGCGGCAAACACCATGAACCCTTCTTCGATCTGCTCGCGCATGTCCGATCACCCATTGGCAGGAGGCGCCGCAGCGGCGGCGTGTCGCGACGCACGCGCGTCGTCCGCAGAGATCTGACCGCCGGGCGGGTTGCGGAGCTGTGAAGATCCTGTTCCAACCCGGCTTCGAAGACCACGCGGCGGGAGCGCCTGCCTTGGCTCGATCCGCGGCATCAACGCACGTGAGCTGCATCGGTCGTCGGGTGGCGCTATTGTCGCCGGGTAAACGGAAGTGGTTCAGACTTCCCGGTGTTGGTCGGCTGGTCGAGAGTCGCGATGGAACTTCGTGTTGCCAATCACTCCGACATCCCCGTCCTTGCGGATCTGATCGAGAACTCCGGCCGCGCGCTGAGCGCCGGCTTCTACTCTCCCCGACAGGCCGACGCCATCGTGCGCCATGTTTTCGGCGTGGACACCCAGCTCGTCGACGATGGTACGTACCTGCTCATCGATGACGGCGAGCGGATCGCCGCGTGCGGCGGCTGGAGCAAGCGGCGTACGCTGTTCGGTGGGGATCAGACCAAGAGCGGTGCGGACCCACTGCTCGACCCCGCCACCGATCCGGCCCGAATCCGCGCCTTCTTCGTGCATCCAGCGATGGCGCGCCGGGGATTGGCACGGCAGCTTTTGGCGGCATGCACGACGGCAGCCAGGCAGGCCGGCTTCAGCTCACTGGAGCTGGCCGCCACGCTGCCGGGGGAACCGTTCTACCTGGCGTCGGGGTTTGCGGTGGTGGAGCGGTTCGAGCTGCAGCTGCCGGAAAACGTGCAGGTTCCGCTCTCACGCATGCGGCTGGCAATATGAGGTGAAGCCGCGACCGCCCGGGCCGGGCTGACATGTCCCGGCCAGCGTGGATGACATTGCGGCCTCGAGCTTTCGGACTTTGGGTCTTTTGTTCTGCACGCCATGCTATTCCGAGCGCCTGCTTCGCAAAGGGCGCTGACCGGACCCACTTCGTCACGTACGACATCTCACAGGAATTACCGATATGGGACTACTCGACGGACTGCTCGGCAACGCTTCCAAGGTCGATCCGGCAGAAATCCAGCAGCAGTTCGACAAGGTGCTCGCGCCGGGTGAGGTCGTGGAGCACGCGTACAAGGTGCTCCGGGACTACTTCGTGTTTACCGACAAGCGGCTCGTGCTCGTCGACAAGCAGGGGCTGACCGGGAGCAAGGCCGAGTATCACTCGATCCCGTACAGGAGCATCGTGCATTTCAGCGTCGAGACCGCCGGATCGTTCGACATGGATGCGGAGCTGAAGATATGGCTCTCGGGGTCGCCTGTACCGATCCAGAAGACCTTCAACAAGCATCTGAGCATCTACGAGGTGCAGAGCGTCCTGGCGGCGTACGTGCTGCGCTGAGCCGCCGGCGGACCATTCGTCGAATCCGCCTCGTTGTTTTCGAGATCGCACCTTGCGCGCCAGGTCTGACTGAGCGCCTCCGCGTCGATGCCGCCCAGCCCGGATCCCCTCCGATGTTTGACCGATTGCCCTACCAACTGGAGCGGGTCCGACTGCGTCGACTGCGATCGGCCGACCTGAACGATTTTCTTGCATACCGTCGCGATCCCGAGGTCGCCAGGTACCAGGGATGGGCCCCGATGGCGGACTCGGAAGCTTCCGGGTTCCTGGAGGATCATGGAAGGCATGTATCGCTGACGCCTGGCGCCTGGCATCAGCTCGCAATTGCGCAGCACGAATCGGACCTGTTGATCGGCGATGTCGGTGTGTGGCTCTCTCCCGATGGGTCGCAGGCGGAAATCGGCATCAGCATCGCTTCGAGCTTTCAGGGCAATGGCTTGGGCTGCGAATGTCTCAAAGGCCTCATCGAACTGCTTTTCTCCGCCACGAGGGTAGCCGAAATCGTCGCCCATTCGGACGCGCGCAACGCAGCATGTTTGTCGATGCTGGCGCGATCCGGCATGGGTCGCATCGATACGCGGCAGGTGGAATACAAGGGCGAGGCCTGCACGGAGCACTCATTCTCGATTCGCAGGACCGACCGCTGACGATCCGTTCCGGCATGCCGCCGCTGCGCTAGCATCCACTCCTGCGGGCGCGTTTTGGGCCGGATGGATCCAGCGTTCAGACCGATGGAGCGGCGAAAATGAAAGTCTTCCTGATGATGGTGGTCATGCTCGGCCTCGCCTGGTTTGGCTCCAACAAGCACAAGGCGCCGACGGCTCTCGTTCCTCCGCAGATGAGCGCCGCGCAAGGGTCGGCGACCGCGGGGCTGGTGCGCGAACCGGCGCCGGTCGCAAGCTTCCGATGCGATGGTCGGAAGCACTGCTCGCAGATGACGTCCTGCGCGGAGGCCACGTTCTTCACCAGCACCTGCCCCGGGACGAAAATGGACGGCGACGGAGACGGCGTGCCGTGCGAAAGCCAGTGGTGCCAATGATCGCACGCGTGCCCGACGCTGACTGAGTGCCCGGGCCGCGCGCTTGCGACTCGCAGTGCGCAGGTGCTGGCATCCGGCAAAACCGATCCCCGGTCTCGCCCTCTGCGACGCGATTCCGGCAAGATGCGCCCCATGCCCGTCGCGCCCGATTTCCGCCTGTACCACTCCAATGCGCTCGACGTCCTCGCCGGCCTGCTGGCGCAGGAACTGCGCGCGCCGGCGCCGGGGCAGGCGCTGCTCGCGCCGGACGTGGTGCTGATCCCGCAGGTCGCGATGCGACGCTGGCTGCAGGCGACGCTGGCGCAGGCGCACGGGATCGCCGCGAACCTGGAGTTCCTCACGCCCGGCGAGTTCGTGCAGCGGGCGCTGGATGCCAACGTGGCCGGCGCCGGTGAGGATTTCGACGCCCAGGCCCTGCGCTGGCGGCTGTACGCCGCGCTGTCGGAGCCGGAACTGATGCGCGACGCGGCGCTGCGGCCGCTGCGGACCTACCTGGACGGCGACGCCACGCATGGCGGCGATGCGTCCAAACCGTGGTCGCTGGCAGGCGAGCTGGCCTCGGTCTTCGAGAAGTACCAGGCCTGGCGCCGCGACTGGCTGCTGGGCTGGGAGGCCGGGGGCGGCAAGCTCGACCCGCAGGCGGCGCTGTGGCGCCGGATCGCCGGCGGTCGTGCGCACCGCGCGCGGCGGATCGACGATTACCTGCAGCGTTTCGTCGGCGACGACGCCGAACTGCCCGACGGACTGCCGACGCGCCTGTTCGCATTCGCAACGCTCAACGTTTCGCCCGATGTGCTGCGTGTGATCGCCAGCCAGGCGCGCGTCGGCACGCTGCATTTCTACATGCCGACGCCGACGCGCAAATATTGGGGCGACCTGAGCACGCTGGCCGAACGGCTGCGCGACGGCGATGCGGCGGCCTTCGCCGACAGCCGCGACGACAACCCGCTGCTGCAGGCCTGGGGTGCGGCCGGGCGCGACTTCATGGCGGTGCTGGGCGGCTACGAGGTCGTGCATCCCTCCGGCGAGATCGCCGCCTACGCCGACCCGGAGGCCGCGGCCGACGACGCGCCCGAACGCGACACCCTGTTGCAGCGCCTTCAGCGCGACCTCCTGCATCGGCGCGTGCCTGCGACCTGGCGCGGCGCGATCGACCTGGACGATACGAGCCTGCAGATCCACGCCTGCCACACCCGGCTGCGCGAGGTGCAGGTCCTGCACGATCGCCTGCGCGGACTGCTCGAAGACCCGCGCTTCAATCCACCGCTGGAGCCGCGCGACATCGCCGTGCTGGCCCCGGACATCGACCCGTACGCGCCCTACATCCAGGCCGTGTTCGGCGGCCTCGCCGGCCGTCCCGAATTCATCCCGTATGCACTGGCCGATGCCAGCCCGCTGGTCGCCGAGCCATTGGCCGAGGTGTTCCTGCGATTGCTGGCGCTGCCGGTCTCGCGTTTCGGCCTCAGCGAAGTGCTCGACCTGCTGGCGACGCCCGCGATCGCCGAGCACGCCGGCCTGGAGCCGTCGGCGCTCGATCGCCTGCGTCACTGGCTGCACGAGGCGGGCGCGCGCTGGGGCCTGGATGCGGCGCACCGGGCACGGCATGCCGCGCCGGCCGACGACGCCTACACCTGGACATTCGCGCTCGACCGCTTGCTGCTCGGCCACGCCAGCGGCAGCGACGAGGACATCGCCGGCGTGGCTCCGTGGACGGCGCTGGAGGGCACGTCCCTGCACGCACTGGACGCGCTGATCCGCGTGCTGCGCGTGCTCGCGCGCCACGAGCTCGCATTCGCCAACTCCATGACTCCCGGGCAATGGCGCGAGCGCGTGCTGGCGCTATTCCAGGCCTTGCTGCCGGCGACGCCGCGCAGCGCCGCCGACCAGCGCACGCTGGAACGGCTGCGCAC
>JALYOG010000128.1 GCA_030856985.1 Pseudomonadota bacterium
GTGCTGGGCGGCGCGGTCGCCGGGGCGGCGCGTTCCTCGCCCCACTTCATCCACAGCAGGGTCGCCAGCATCAGCCAGGCGAACAGCAGGAAAATACGGGTCTGGTTCATGGGCAGCAGTCAGGCTCAGCCGACGCGGGGGGCCGACGCGGGTTCGGGTGCGGATGGGGGCGGGGATGAATCGGGTACAGCGGGCGGCATTGTGACGTTCACGGCAGGTGCGGGCAACGCGCCGGCGCGCCGCAGCAGCCCGAGGAAGGCGTGGCGCAGTTCCTCGCCGGTGCATCGGGCGGCACCGACACGCGCCACCACGACGTAATCGCCTTCGCGCAGTTCGCCGCGGTGGTGGCGGAAACAGTCGCGCAGGACACGCTTGATGCGGTTGCGTCCGACCGCGTGGGGATCGACCTTGCGCGAGACCGCCAGTCCGATCCGGACGCGCGGCTCGCGTCGGCCGCTGTCGGTCGCAGCGCAGGAGCCGGCGTGCTCAGGTTCGGCGGGGGGCTGCCAATGCACCGCCATCACCGGCAGCGCCACCCGGCGGCCTTGCTGGAAGATCCGGTCGAAATCGTGGCGCGCGCGCACCCGCGCGCTGCGCGGGAAGCGGGTGGAAGGCATCGGACTGGCGCGGCCGGTGCAGGGCCGCTGCCGGGGTGCGCTTAGGCGCAGAGACGCTTGCGACCCTTGGCGCGGCGACGCGCCAGGATCTTGCGACCATCGGCCGTCGCCATGCGTGCACGGAAACCGTGGTCGCGCTTGCGCTTGAGGTTGCTGGGCTGGTAAGTGCGCTTGGTGGCCATGGAGTGCAGCTCTGCGTATCGGCGGGTTGACCGCGAAGTGTAGCCACGCGCCCAGTTTTGGTCAACCAGGCACACTGGAGCGATCCGCGAAGCGCGCAAAAGGCGCAAACGAAGCAAGGGCGAAAAAGACGAGGAGCCACCGGGGCAATCGGGCCCGATAACGGGAGGGGCCAATAATCGTGGGTTTCGTCTTCCTGCGCTTGAGCTTCCTTTTGCGCCCTCGGCGTCCTTCGCGGACCGCCGAGGCCCCGGCGAGCCGGCACCGGCGCCATGGGTGCAAGCGGGGGGACGCGATGCTAGTCTGGCCGACCCCTGCCGGTACCACGCGAGGCGATCTCCGTCGTCGCGTCCGAGGCCGCTTTTTGTCAAAGAAAACCCTATGGACGCCTGGCCCCGCTGCCTCGAACGCCTTGAAGCCGAACTGCCGGCGGAGGACGTCCACACCTGGCTCAAGCCGCTGCAGGCCCTGCGCCGCAACGGGGTGACCGTGCTCTATGCACCCAATTCGTTCGTGATCGAACACGTGCGCGAGCGCTACCTGGTGCGGATACGCGAGCTGCTGGCCTATTTCGCCGGAAGCGCCGAGGTCAGCCTGGAAGTCGGCTCCCTGCCCCGGGCCGCGCCGGCAGCGACGGCGCCCGAACCTGCCATCGCACGCGCCGCGGTGAGCCTGGCCGAGCCGTTCAACGGTCATCTGGACAACCACTACACCTTCGACAACTTCGTGGAGGGCCGCAGCAACCAGCTCGGCCGCGCGGCCGCGTGGCAGGCCGCGCTGAGGCCGGGCGAACGCGCGCACAACCCGCTGCTGCTTTACGGCGGAACGGGTTTGGGCAAGACCCACCTGATGTTCGCCGCTGGCAACGAGATGCATCGCCAGAACCCCGCCACCCGCGTGATGTACCTGCGCTCGGAGCAGTTCTTCAGCGCGATGATGAAGGCGCTGCAGGAAAAGGCCATGGACGGATTCAAGCGCCAGTTCCAACAGGTCGACGCGCTGCTGATCGACGACATCCAGTTCTTCGCCGGCAAGGACCGTACCCAGGAAGAGTTCTTCCACACCTTCAACGCGCTGTTCGACGGCAAGCAGCAGATCATTCTCACCTGCGACCGCTACCCGCGCGAGGTGGAAGGACTTGAGCCGCGGCTCAAGTCGCGACTGGCCTGGGGCCTGAGCGTGGCGATCGAGCCGCCGGACTTCGAGACCCGCGCGCAGATCGTGCTGGCCAAGGCCCAGGAGCGCGGCGTGGCGTTGCCGGAGGAAGTCGCGTTCCTGCTTGCCAAGAAGATGCGCAGCAACGTGCGCGACCTGGAGGGCGCGCTGAACACGCTGACCGCCCGGGCCAACTTCACCGGGCGGGCGATCACGCCCGAGTTCGCCCAGGAAACGCTCCGCGACCTGCTCAGGGCGCAGCAGCAGGCCATCGGCATCCCCAACATCCAGAAGACCGTGGCAGACTACTACGGCCTCCAGATCAAGGACTTGTTGTCGAAAAGGCGGACCCGCTCGCTCGCTCGCCCGCGGCAGATGGCCATGGCCCTGACCAAGGAGCTGACCGAGCACAGCCTGCCGGAGATCGGCGACGCCTTTGCGGGACGTGACCACACCACGGTGTTGCACGCCTGTCGCCAGATCCGCACGCTGATGGAAACTGACGGCAAGCTCCACGAGGACTGGGACAAGCTGATACGCAAACTCAGCGAGTGAAGGGGAACGCGGCAGACACGGTATAAGCGGCGCAAAAGTTGTGGATAGATCGACGGACCTGCAAACCCGAAAAAGTTGTCCACAGGTTCCCACCTGGGTGCAGCAGGGTTCCAGGCCAGGTTTCTTTATCAAAAAGCCGTTAATAATCAATTGGTTGGGTGGCTTTTACCGGATACTGCGGTCCCCCATCACCACCAAGCTTTAGATTTATTCAACTCTTTTGTATTGGATAGGGGAGCCGCTCCAAATGCGTTTCAGCCTGCAACGCGAAGTGTTTCTCAAGCCCTTGGCGCAAGTGGTCAACGTGGTTGAACGTCGGCAGACCCTGCCCGTCCTTGCCAATCTGCTGGCTCAGGTCAGGAATGGCCAGCTCTCCCTGACCGGCACCGACCTGGAGGTCGAGATGGTCTCCCGGGTCGACGTAGATGATGCCCAGGATGGGGAGATCACGATCCCGGCGCGCAAGTTGTTCGAGATCGTTCGCGCCCTCCCCGACGGCAGCCGCATCACGATCAGCCAGACCGGAGACAAGGTCACGATCCAGGCCGGGCGCTCGCGTTTTACCCTCGCCAGCCTGCCCGCCAATGATTTCCCGTCGATCGACGAGATGGAAGCGACCGAGCGGGTGCGCGTTACCGAATCGACGCTCAAGGAGCTGATCGAACGCACGGCATTCGCGATGGCCCAGCAGGACGTGCGTTATTACCTCAATGGCCTGTTGTTCGACCTGCGCGAGACCAGCCTGCGCTGCGTGGCTACCGACGGCCACCGCCTGGCGCTGTGCGAAGCCAGTTACGAAGGCAGCGCCCAGGCCAAACGGCAGATCATCGTGCCGCGCAAGGGCGTGACCGAGTTGCAGCGTCTGCTCGAAGGCGGCGACCGCGAGCTGGAGCTGGAGATGGGGCGCGGCCATATCCGGGTCAAGCGCGACGATGTCACCTTCACCAGCAAGCTGATCGACGGCCGCTTCCCCGACTACGAAGCGGTGGTGCCGATCGGCGCCGACAAGGAGGTTCGCATCGATCGGGAAGTGCTCCGGGCTTCGCTGCAGCGCGCTGCGATCCTCTCAAACGAGAAATATAGGGGCGTGCGGATCGAGATCTCGCCAGGCCAACTGCGCATCAGCGCGCACAATCCCGAGCAGGAAGAGGCCCAAGAGGAAGTCGAGGCCGACACCCGGGTCGACGATCTTGCCGTCGGGTTCAACGTCAACTACCTGCTCGACGCTCTGAGCGCGTTGCGCGGTGAGCAGGTGGTGCTGGCCCTGCGGGATGCAAACTCTTCCGCACTGCTTCGGGAGGCCGCAAACGATCGCTGCCGTCACGTGGTGATGCCGCTGCGCCTGTAGCTTCTAGCCGCCTTCCGAGGGCGGCACGTTCCACGTGAAACATCACGCCCGGCCTGCCCGGGCGTTCTCGTATCTGCAAAGGGCCAGAAGGATGCAAGTAACCCGACTGGAGGCGCGCAATCTCCGCGGCTTTGCCGCGGTGGCGCTCGAGCCCGCGTCCGGACTGAACCTGATCACCGGCGACAACGGCGCGGGGAAGACCAGTCTGCTCGAAGCCCTGCACCTGATGGCGTACGGGCGCAGCTTTCGCGGCAGGGTCCGGGACGGGTTGGTCCGCGCCGGAGCCCCCGAGTTGGAGGTGTTCGTGGAGTGGCGCGAAGGCCAGGAGCGCGCAGGCGAGCACACGCGCTCCCCGAGGCGGGCAGGGCTGCGTCACAACGGGCAGGCATGGACGGGAAGGCTCGATGGCGGGACGGTGTCGCACCTCACCGAGCTCTGCGCCGCGCTCGCCGTGGTGAGTTTCGAGCCCGGCAGCCATGCCCTGATCAGCGGTGGCGCCGAGAACCGCCGGCGTTTCCTCGATTGGGGACTGTTCCACGTGGAACAGGACTTTATTTCCGCCTCCAGACGGTACTCTCGGGCGCTTAAGCAGCGAAATGCGTTGCTGAAAGCCCGTGCGGCGCCCGCACACCTCGACGCCTGGGACCACGAGCTCGCCGAGGCCGGCGAACCGCTGAGCCGCGGCCGCCAGCGCTACGTCGACGCACTGCTGCCCCGCCTGACCGCGCTGGGCACCGAACTGGTACCTTCGGTGGGGAATATCACCGCCGACTACCTGCCGGGCTGGAGGCGCGACGAGATGCCGCTGGCCGATGCGTTGTTGCTGGCGCGGCCGCGCGACATGGCGCTGGGCTACACCTCGGTGGGCCCGCACCGCGCCGATTGGCGGGTTCGCTTGGCCGCCCTGCCCGGGCGGGAGGCGTTGTCGCGCGGGCAAACCAAGCTGGTGGCGCTCGCGGCGCTGCTGTCGCAGGCCGAACACCACGCGCAAAGGCGGGGCGACTGGCCGGTGGTGGCACTGGACGACCTCGGCTCCGAACTGGATCGGGTTCACCAGCGGCGCATCCTGGAGCGGCTGCTGGCCACCGGCGCGCAGCTCTTTGTCACCGGCACCGAGGTGTCCCCGGCGATGCAGGCCGTGCCGGGCGGCTTTACCTTGTTCCACGTGGAACATCAGGCCATCCAGTGCCTGGCTGCACCGCACTGACGAGACGTGGGCCGCGGAGCGCGACGGTGCCGGTGGCGCGCCTGTTATACTGGCGCACGTATATAAATGTCTCGGCGCATGGCGATCCCGCTGCCCGCGCTGCTGGAGCCTGTTCCCGCGATGACCCAGACCGATCACCAACCTGCGGACGATTCCGTGGTCGCAGTACCCACCTCCCCGGCGTCCCAGGTTTACGATTCCAGCCGCATCACCGTCCTGCGCGGCCTGGAAGCGGTACGAAAGCGCCCGGGAATGTACATCGGCGATGTCCACGACGGCACCGGCCTGCACCACATGGTGTTCGAGGTCGTCGACAACGCGATCGACGAAGCCCTGGCCGGGCACGCCGACAACATCGTGGTGACGCTGCACGACGATGGCTCCGTCGGCGTGTCCGACAATGGCCGCGGTATCCCGGTGGACATCCACAAGGAAGAAAACGTCTCGGCCGCCGAAGTGATCATGACCGTGCTGCATGCAGGCGGTAAGTTCGACGACAACAGCTACAAAGTGTCCGGCGGCCTGCATGGCGTGGGTGTTTCGGTGGTCAACGCGCTGTCCGAACACCTGTGGCTGGACATCTGGCGCGACGGCCATCACCACCGGCAGGAGTACGCCCTGGGCGAACCGCTGTACCCGCTCAAGGAGCAGGGTCCGTCCGACAAGCGCGGCACCTTGCTGCGGTTCCGGCCGGCGACGGCGATCTTCAGCGACGTCGAGTTCCACTACGACATTCTCGCCAAGCGACTGCGTGAACTGTCGTTCCTGAACTCAGGCGTGAAGATCACCCTGATCGACGAACGCGCCGATGGCAAGCGCGACGTCTTCGAATACGAGGGCGGGATCCGTTCGTTCGTCGAACACCTGGCTCAGCTCAAGACGCCGCTGCATCCCAACGTCATCTCGGTGACGGGCGAGGAGAACGGCATCACCGTGGACGTGGCACTGCAGTGGACCGACTCCTACGCCGAAACCATGTTCTGCTTCACCAACAACATCCCGCAAAAGGACGGCGGCACGCATCTGATCGGGTTTCGTGCGGCGTTGACGCGCACGCTCAGCAACTACATCGAGCAAAACGGTATCGCCCGGCAGGCCAAGATCACGCTCTCGGGCGACGACATGCGCGAAGGCATGATCGCGGTGCTGTCGGTCAAGGTGCCGGATCCGAGTTTCTCGTCGCAGACCAAGGAAAAACTGGTCAGTTCCGACGTGAGGCCGGTAGTTGAGCACACGTTCGGTGCACGTTTGGAGGAGTTCCTGCAGGAAAACCCCAACGAGGCTCGTGCGATCGCGGGCAAGATCGTCGATGCGGCGCGCGCGCGCGAGGCCGCGCGCAAGGCCCGCGACCTGACCCGGCGCAAGGGCGCGCTGGACATCGCCGGCCTGCCGGGCAAGCTGGCCGACTGCCAGGAAAAGGATCCGGCGCTCAGCGAGCTGTTCATCGTCGAGGGCGATTCGGCCGGTGGTTCGGCCAAGCAGGGTCGCAACCGCAAGACCCAGGCGATCCTGCCGCTCAAGGGCAAGATCCTCAACGTCGAGCGCGCGCGCTTCGACCGCATGCTCGCCAGCGCCGAAGTGGGCACGCTGATCACGGCGCTGGGCACCGGCATCGGCAAGGACGAGTACAACCCGGACAAGTTGCGTTACCACCGCATCATCCTGATGACCGACGCCGATGTCGACGGCTCGCACATCCGCACGCTGCTGCTGACGTTCTTCTACCGGCAGATGCCGGAACTGATCGAGCGCGGCCACATCTACATCGGCTTGCCGCCGCTGTACAAGATCAAGCAGGGCAAGACCGAAATCTACCTCAAGGACGATGCGGCGCTGGACGCCTACCTCGCCGGCAACGCGGTCGAAGGCGCCTCGCTGATCCCGGCCGAGGGCGAGCCGCCGATCGAGGGCGTGCAGCTGGAAAAGCTCCTGCTGGCCTATGCCGGCGCGCGCGACACGATCGCGCGCAACGCCTACCGCTACGATCCGCGCGTGCTCGAGGCGCTGATCGACTTCGCTCCGCTGGACAGCGAGCAGCTGGTCAGTGCGATCGACGAGCGCCACGAGCTCGAAGCGCTGGAAAAGCGTCTCAACCGCACCGGTCTGGGGCAGCCTCGCTACGCGCTGGATCTGCAGATGGCCACCGACGCGCAAGCTGCCGCGCTGGTAGTCAAGCGCCGCCACATGGGCGAGGAGCTCACGCAGGTGCTTCCGATGTCAGCGTTCGAAGGCGGGGAACTGCGCGCGCTGCGCGAAGCGGCCTCGCAACTGCACGGACTCATCCGCGAGGGCGCGCAGATCCTGCGCGGCAATCGCGCGCTGTCGGTCCACAGCTTCGCCCAGGCGCAAGCGTGGCTGCTGGAGGAGGCCAAGCGCGGGCGAGGCATCCAGCGCTTCAAGGGCCTGGGCGAGATGAATCCCGAGCAGTTGTGGGACACCACGGTCAACCCGGAGACCCGCAGGTTGCTGCAGGTGCGCATCGAGGACGCGGTCGCGGCCGACCAGATTTTCAGCACCCTGATGGGCGATGTGGTCGAGCCGCGACGTGCGTTCATCGACGACAACGCGCTGCGGGTGTCGAACCTGGACGTCTGAGTCCGGTTCAGCGGCGCCGCAGCTGCGATCCCGGTCGCTCCGCAGTGGCGGACGGGACCGGAACTGCAGGCGCAGCACGGTTCCGCGTAGGCGAATTGACGGCCCGTTCATCCACGGACGGCTACAAGAAACGCCTACGCATAGCTGGAAAACCCGCCATGAAGCACGCGCTCCTTGGGTTGTCGATCTCCCTGGCGCTCGCCGCCTGCGCCACCACCACGTCTCCCACCGGCCGTACCCAGGCCGTCGGCGCCGTGCCGCAGCAGCAGCTGAACCAGATGGGGGCAAAGGCCTTCGCCGAGTACAAGCAGAGGCTGCCGCAGACGCGTGATTCGCGCCAGGCCGGCTACGTGCGCTGCGTCGTCAGCGCGGTGACGCGGGAGCTGCCGGCCAACGCGCAGTCGCAGTGGGAAAGCGCGGTGTTCGTCGACGCCTCGCCCAACGCGTTCGCACTTCCCGGTGGCAAGGTCGGCATCTACACGGGCATCTTCAAGGTTGCGCACAACCAGGACCAGCTCGCCGCGGTGATCGCGCACGAGATCGGCCACGTGCTCTCGCGCCACCACGACGAGCGCGTCACCCGGCAGCTGGGTGCGCAAGCCGGGCTCGGCATCGTTGGGGCGATTCTCGGCTCACGCTACGGGCAGGGAGCGGCAAATGCCACCAACCAGCTCGGCGGTGCCGCGGTCCAGTCCCTGTTCCTGCTGCCGAACAACCGCGTCCAGGAAACCGAGGCGGACGTGGTCGGCCAGCAATTGATGGCAAAAGCGGGCTTCGATCCCCGCGAAGCGGTGAACCTGTGGCAGAACATGATCAAGGCCAGTTCCGGTCGCACACCGCAGTGGCTGTCGACCCACCCCGACCCGCAGGCGCGCATCCAGGAATTGCGCAACCGCGCCGGCGCGCTGACGCCCGTGTTCGAACAGGCCAAGGCGAACGGACGCAGACCCAATTGCGGCTAAACAGTAAACCGACGCCAAATCAACCCCGTTCATCGGAACCGGCGTTTCTGATAGCGTGTCGTGCCCGACGCACACACCCCGACCAGCCGGCACCCACGAGGCCATCCCGATGAAAGACACCGTCAATCCTCTCCGTTTCCAGTCCGTGCTGGCGGCCGCCATCGGTGCGGTGCTGCTGATCGGTACGATCGCCCCGGCCGATGCGCAGTATCAGCGTCAGAGCAACACCCGCGACAAGCGCGAGGCCGCGCGGCAGGACAAGCAGAGTTCCACCGCGCCGGCCGAAGCGGCGAAGTATCCGAACGCGACCCGGCAGGAGCCGGACGCCAAGGCCTCCACGCAGCAGTCCAAGAAGCTGCAGAAGCTGGTCGACCTCTACGAGGAGGACAAGGCCGCCGAGGCGCGCGCGCTGGCAGACGAGATCATCGCCGCCGAGAAGGGCAACGCCTACGACAAGTCGTTTGCCGCCCAGCTCGCCGCGCAGGCCGCCTACGACGCCGACGACGCCGCGTCCGCAATGACCTACCTCGAAAAGGCGCTGGAGTTCAACGGGCTCGACAACAACGGTCATTTCGCCGCGATGTTGATGCTCGCCCAGTTGCAGATGCAGGAAGAACAGTACGAGAAGTCCCTGGCGACCTTCGATCGCCTGTTCGAGGCCACCGGCGAGCAGAACCCCGAGCACCTCGCGCTGAAGGGCAACAGCCTCTATCGCCTCGAGCGCTACCCGGAGGCCATCGCGGTTCTGAAGCAGGCGATCGCAGCTTCGCCGGAACCCAAGGCCGAATGGACGCAGTTGCTGATGGCGGCGCACTTCGACTCGGGGCAGACCACCGAAGCGGCGGCGCTGGCCGAACAGATCGCCAGCAAGAACCCCTCCGACAAGCGCGCGCAGATGAATCTGGTGGCCTCGTACCTGCAGGTCGGCGACCATGCGAAAGCCGTCAAGGTCCTGGAGGCCTTGCGCGGGACCGGCCAGCTGACCGAAGCCAACGAGTACCGCCAGCTCTATGCGGCCTACCTCAACCTGGACAAGAAGGAAGCCGAAGCGGCCGACGTGATCTCCGAGGGGCTGCTGAAGGGGATTCTCGCGCCGGACCACGACACGCTGCAGGTTATGGGCCAGGCGTACTACTTCTCCGAACAGGTGGGCCCGGCGGTCGCGGCGTACCAGAAGGCCGCACCGCTTGCGAAGGACGGGGAAACCTACCTCAATCTTGCCAAGATCCTCTGGCAGGAAGACCGCATCACCGAAGCGAAGGTTGCGGCCCGCCAGGCGATCGCCAAAGGCCTGAAGAACCCCAAGGAAGCCGAGCAGATCATCGCGCTGCCCGGGGGTTGACGCTCGTCGCGGTACCGCGGCGGCAAGCGTCCGCTGCGCCAGTTTTTGATATACCCTAGGAGGTTCCTGCGGCTGAACGTCGCAGGAACCGTTTTGCAGGCCCGTGACGCACGCGCGTCCGGTAACACCTCCCGAGCTGATGGCGCATGACGCAAGACTTGGAAAAACCCGCTAAAAAAGACCACGCCGAAGGGTTGAACTGGGCGCGTATCGCCGGTATGACCGTCGCGATCGCATTCCACGTCGCGGCCTTGCTGTTGCTGCTTGCTCCCATGGCGCCGCCCGCCAGCGACGTACCGGAGGAGCAGACCACGGTGGTGAACATCATCAAGC
>JALYOG010000135.1 GCA_030856985.1 Pseudomonadota bacterium
AAGCAGACCGCGGGCAGCACCTCCGACACGGCGCGATGCAGGGCCCGGTGCTGCCGGGAAGCGGCGTCCGCGTCGAAGCCATCGGCGCCGGCCATGTAGAGGTTGTCCGCCGCCGACTGCTCGGCCAGCGCGAACCCGTCCGGCGCCACCAGGAAGGCGGCGCGCGCCGTCGCCGGCCCGAAGTCCAACGCAAGCCCGCGAGCGTGCTGGAAAAATGTGCTGGCGTCGCGCGTGATCATGCGTGGAGTGTTCCGTCGAGAAGGAATCGACTGCTGGCTACGCTACACCGCGATCCAGGGCCGGCCGCTGCGCAGGCGCCTCGAACGACGCGGTCACTTCCAGGGCACGCTCGACCAGCGACCAGTCCGCGCCCGCCTTGTGCGCCCCTTCACTCAGCACCTGGCGGAAGGCGCGGCCGCCGCGCTCGCCGGCGAACAGGCCCAGCACGTGCCGGGTGATGTGCTTGAGGTAGACGCCTGCCGCAAGTCGCGTCTCGACATAGGGCCGGAAGGCGCGCATGAGGTCCGCGCGGCCGAGCAGCGGTCCGCCGAACCACGCCGCGTCGAGCCGGTGCAGCAGGTAGGGATCGTGGTAGGCCGCGCGCCCAAGCATCGCGCCATCCACATGCTGCAGGTGGGCCGTCGCCTCGGCTGCATCGGCGATCCCGCCATTGACGATCACCGACAGTTGCGGCCGTTTGCGCTTGAGGCGGTAGGCCCAGTCGTAGCGCAGCGGCGGCACCTCGCGGTTCTCCTTGGGCGACAGACCCTGCAGCCAGGCGTTGCGCGCATGCACCACGAACAGGCGGCAGCCGGCGTCGGCGATCGTGTCGATGAAGTGCTCGAAGCGTTCGTATTCGTGGTCGTCGTCCACCCCGAGCCGGCACTTCACCGACACCGGCACGTCCCGCCCGGATTCGCGGCAGCCCCGGATCATCGCGGCCACCGAGTCGGCCACCAGCACCGGCTCGCGCATCAGGCAGGCGCCAAAGCGTCCTGCCTGCACGCGGTCGGAGGGACAGCCGCAATTGAGGTTGATCTCGTCGAAGCCCGCCTGCGCGCCGATCCGCGCCGCCTGCGCCAGCAGCGCCGGGTCACTGCCACCCAGTTGCAGCGCCACCGGATGCTCGACCGCATCCATCGCCAGCAGCCGCGTGCGGTCGCCGTGGATCACCGCGTTGGCGTGCACCATCTCGGTATACAGCCGCGCATGCGGCGCCAGCAGCCGGTGGAAGACGCGGCAGTGCGTGTCGGTCCAATCCATCATTGGCGCGACGGACAGGCGCAGCTGTGAGGCGGCGATGGCGGGCGGGGAGGCGTGCATGGGCGGCAGTGTAGCGGCGCCGCGCCGGCTGCCCGTGGAACCTGCTGTGTCGGGGAAACCTCGCCGCGTCAGTTCAGCGCACCACCGCAGCTTGATCCCTGCCCGGCGGTGCAGCCGTAGCAGTGCGCGGCGGTGGCGATCCTGCGCGGCACCTGCGCGTCGAGCAGGTCGCGCAGATGCGGGCGCCCTGCGCCAGCGACGGCAACGTCGTCGGCGCCCATCGGCAGGTGCAGCATCTGGTTGAAATCGCAGTCGAACAGGTACCCCAGGTAATCGACGCTGATCAGCGACCGGCACATCACGCCGGCGACATTCTCGGGCCGATGCGCCTGCCTCAGGGTGCCCATGTAGGTGTCGAAATGCCCTTTGGAGAGCAGCCACGATCCATAGCGCTGGATGGGCATGTTGGCCAGCGCGAACAGCTCGTTGAAGACGATGCCGAAGTTGTCGCCGAGCAGCTTCTTGTAGTCGAGCTCGAGCCGCTGCTGGTCCGGCGGCAGGAACGCGCCATTGGGGTTGTAGACCAGGTTGAGCACCAGGCCGCTGCCTTCGCGGCCATAGCCCAGCGCGTTGAGCGCTTGCAGCGCGCGGACCGAGGACTCGAACACGCCTTGCCCGCGCTGTTCGTCGACGTTGGCCTGGCTGTAGCAGGGCAGCGAGGCCACGGCGACCACGCGCTGCGCGGCGAGGAACTCGCCTACCCACTCGTAGCCCGGCTCTTCCATGATGGTCGGGTTGAGCCGGTCCATCACCCGCAGTCCCGCCACGCGTGCCTCTTCCACCAGCCAGCGGAAATGTGGATTCATTTCCGGCGAACCGCCGGTCAGGTCGAGCGTCTGCACCCGCTGCTGCACCGCCACCTGCAGCGCCAGCGCCATGGTGTCGCGGTCCATCAACTCCTTGCGATTGGGCCCGGCGGCGACGTGGCAGTGGATGCAGCTGAGGTTGCACAGGTAGCCCAGGTTGAGCTGCAGGGTTTCCAGCCGGTCACGCTGGATACGGGGAAAGTCGCTTTCGCGCAGCAGCGGCCACGTGTCACGCATCGGTGTTGTTCCTGGGGTCAGGGTCGGGCGCAGGAGCGCGCCGGAAGGGCTGCATCAGCAGCTGGGCCAGGCCCAGCGATGACGGGTCGCGCCACTGCATCAGGCCAATGGGCATACTGCGCTCGGGGCGGACGGGCTGTTGGCGGTAACTCCTGAACAGACGGTCCCACAACGACAGATTGAAGCCGAAGTTGCTGTCGGTTTCCTCGCGGATCACCGAGTGGTGGATGCGGTGCATCGACGGCGTCACGATCAGCTTGCGCAGCGCCCGGTCCACGCGCGCGGGCAGCGCGACATCCGCATGGGTGAACAGGCTGGCCGCCGACAGCAGCACTTCGGAAAGGACCACCGCGACCGGATGCGGCCCCAGTACCAGCACCAGACCCAGCTTGATGCCCATCGACAGCGCGATCTCCAGCGGGTGGAACCGGATGCCGGTGGTGACGTCGAAGGCGGTGTCGCTGTGGTGCACGCGATGCATGGGCCACAGCAGCGGCACCATGTGCATCATGCGGTGCTGCCAGTAGATAGCCAGGTCGAACAGCACCACCACCGCGCCAATCTCCAGCCATTGCGGCCAGTCGAGCGCGCCGAAAAGGCCCCCTCCGCGCGTATGCACCTGCATCGCCAGCACCACCGCCAGCAGCGGGAACGCCACGCGCAGCAGCGCCGTGTCGATCAGCACCAGACCCAGGTTGGACATCTGACGCCGTGCAGGACGCGCATCACCGCGCGCCGGCCACGCCCGCTCTGCCAGCGCCAGCACCAGCAGCAGACCGGCAAAGGCGCCCAGGCGCAGTGCTGCTTCGTGCTGGAGGATGGAATCGAGGATGGTGGTGTCCGCAGGAAAGAGGTAACAGGCGGCGCCGTCGCCGTCGCCGTCGGGGAGACGCGCCCTACACCGGCAGTCTGGGCGTCAGGCCGTGAATCCACGCTGCCAGCGACTGCTGCTCCGGCGTAGCCCCCGGCAGCGCGTCGAGCGCCCGCAATACTGCGGGCAGGTCGCGGGCGTGGTCGGCATCGGTCATCACCGGCAGTTCGTGCCAGGAGCCAAGTTCCTCCATGCCTGAGCGCAGCGCCTCGGCGGTACCCGCGGCGCTGTACTCGACCGCGTTCCAGGTCGAGAGCGGAGGCGCCAGGTTCGCACCAAACAGCCAGAAGCCGCCGTCGTGCGCGCGACCCAGTGCCAAGCGCGAGGCGGGAGCCGACAGCCACTGTCGCGCCTGCTCCAGCTGCTGGGTCGCCAGCTGCGGCGTATCGGCGCCGATCAGGATCCCGAACCCGTGCCGCGCCACCAGCTGCGCATGCACGCGCGCCATGCGCTCGCCCAGGCCACCGGGCGCCTGCGCAATGGCGGGAAATCCAGTCCACTGCGCAACTGCTTCAGCCTCGGCGACCGCCCAATAGACGCTCATGCCGTGCAGCCCCTGCGCTCTCTGCGCCACGGAGGCGACGGCCGCGGCAGAAAGCTGGTGGAATTGCATCGCACGCTCTTCGCCCAGTTCCAGCGCCAGGCGCGTCTTGATCGGCGAGTAGCCCGGAGTCTTGACGAAGATCGCGATGGCGCCGTTCAACGCGACCGCTCCACCCGCGAAAAACGCCGCGCCTGTTTCCACGTTTCGCGCAGGTGGGTGCCCGTGGTGGCGCCCCAGCCGTGCTCGGCATATTTGCGGGCACTGGTGTAGATCGGTGCACGCAGCGGTCGCAGCGGCACGCCGGTTCGTCGCGCCCGCCACACCAGCGCGTGATCTTCGCCACCGGCAAGCACCGTATTGAAGCGGCCCAGCGCCTCGAACAGCGCGCGCGGAAACACCAGCCCCTGGTCACCGAACGGAAGACCCAGCAGCCGGCTGCGCAACCAGGCCCCGGAGGTGTTCAGCCACATCAGCGCCGGCCCGTCGTCGAGGAAGCGCAGGTCAAAGTAGGCCAGCGCCTGGATGTCGCGTTGGATCCACCTCGCGAGTGCCGGCAGCGTGTCCGGAGCCAGCACCGAATCTGCATGCACGAACCACAGCCACGACCTCGATGCGGCCAAGGCCCCCGCATTCTGCTGCAGGGCGCGCCCGCGGGGCGACAGCAGGCACTGCCACTGCGGCCCCGGTGTCGAGCGCAGGCCGGCACCGATCAGTTCGTGGCTGGGTTCGTCGCTGCACACCACGCACACCTGCGCCGCAGGCGGCAGCAGCGACAGCTGCGCGCGCAGCTCACGCGTGAGCGTGTCGCCGGGTCCCACCGGGACCACCACCGTCACCTGCGACAGCGCCGACTGCATCGCCACCGCGTGCATGTTCACAGCCGACATGGCTACAGGTGGATCGAAAGTTCGACGCCGAGCACGCGAGGCTCGTTGTAGAAGCCGGTGTAGTTGTTGAAGTCCACCGCGCCGATCGCCTGCACCCGATCGAGCAGGTTGCGCCCGAACACCGCCACTTCATGACGCCCGCCGTTCCACTGGTAGCCCACGCGAGCCCCGACTTCGGTCAGTGAGTCGCCGGTGAATTCCGGGCTGCGGTACAGGAAAAAGTTGACCTTGCTGCGGTAGGTGGCGTCGGCGCGTGCGGTCAGCTCG
This sequence comes from Pseudomonadota bacterium, assembly GCA_030856985.1. Lineage (GTDB taxonomy): Bacteria > Pseudomonadota > Gammaproteobacteria > Xanthomonadales > Xanthomonadaceae > Lysobacter_K. The sequence continues at coordinate 4,936 of JALYOG010000135.1, forward strand.
CCCGTGCCCAGCGGCTGGCGGTAGTCCATGCGCAGCTGTCCGATCCAGCGCGGCGCCTGCGGCAGCGGATTGCCATCGATGGACACGGTGCCCGGCGCGACACCGGGCGGATCCAGCACGGTGCAGCCGATCGCGCAGGGCTGCACGCCGAGTGCCGGATCGCGGATCTCCGTGTGGTTGTAAGAGGCGCCGCCCGCCACGGACAGGCGATCGGTCAGGCGCGCCTCGAGCTCCATTTCCACGCCCGAACCTTCGACCTCGCGCGCATTGATCAAGGTGTTGAAGTTGGCCTGGCCACCCACTGCGGTGAGTTGCGCGTCGTCCAGCGTGTAGCGAAACACTGCCAGGTTGAGCCGCGCGCGGCGATCGAACAGGTCGGCCTTGAGACCGGCTTCCCACGACAGGATGTTTTCGGATCCGGCCACCGACACGGTGTCGCCGAACAGCACGCGGCCCTGGATCGCCGGTGCCCGGAATGCACTGGCCACCCTGGCGTAGACGTTCACCGCGTCGGTTGCCGCCCAGGCCAGGTTCAGGTCGCCGCTGAGATTGCTGTCCGAGGGTGAGCGCCGGATCGGGCCCAGCGGTCCGGCGCCGAACGGCGACTGCAGGCGCTCGGCAACGAATTCTTTTTCATCGTGGGTGTAGCGCAGGCCCGCGCCCAGGCGCCAGCGCGGCGTGAGCCGGATACCCGCCGAGCCGAACACCGCGTAGGCGCGGTTGTCCTGATGCTGGCGCGCAAGTCCGTTGACCGCGCTGCCGGCCAGGGTGTCGTAGCTGACGTTGTCGATGTCCAGCGATTCGTCGAATACGAACGCACCCAGCTGCCAATCGGTGCGCGCCTCGCCAGTAGATTCCAGCCGCAGTTCCTGGGTCAGCTGGCGATGCCTGGGAATGCCGTCGCCGGACTCGGCCGGGAACGGAATCAGGCCCGGTCCCGAAGGCGGCGCGAAGGCTGCGCCGAAGCCGCCGTCAACGTCGCCACGGGCAAACATATCCACCGACTCGTACGCGCTGATCGACAGCAGGCGCACGCCGTCGAACTCCCAGCGCAGGCGCGCGCTGGCCCCACGGGTGTCCACCTGCAGGCTCGGCACCGCATCCTGCGACAGGCTGTAGCGGTCGAACCCCGGCACCGTCCCGCCGACTCCGGGCACGATGGAATTGGCGCGGTACACCTGCGAGCCGCCGTCGAGCGAGCGCGCGCGCAGCTGCAGCAGCGCCTCGAAACTTTCGCTCGGCTGCCACAGCCACTGGCCACGCACGGCGCGATCGGTGAAACCCTCGCGGCGGTCGCCGCTGCGCTGGGTGTTGGTGGAGATGTGACTGCGCCGCTGGTGCAGCGCCGATACGCGCGCGGCCGAGGTGTCGCTGACCGCGCCGCCCAGCGCGGCCTCGACATTGAAGGTGTCGAAGCGGCCGTAGCCGAGGCGCGCGTAACCGTCGGTGTCGAAGCTGGGCCGCACCGACTCGAAGGCCACCACGCCGCCGGGCGTGTTGCGTCCGAACAGCGTGCCCTGCGGTCCGCGCAGGACTTCGACGCGCTCGATGTCGAACACCGGGAAGCCCTTGAGCGTGGGGTTCTCCATGACCACGCCGTCGTACACCAGCGACACCGGCTGCGAGGCATTCAAGTCGAAATCGGTGTTGCCCAGGCCGCGGATGTAGAAGCGGGGAAAGGTGCGGCCGAAGGAGGATTCGGCCTGCAGGCTTGGCGCCTGCGCGGCGAGCGCGGTGATGTCGCGCGCCGAGCCGTTGATCGACTGCAGCGTGGTGGCGTCCAACACCGAAAGCGAGATCGGAACCTGGCGTGCGTCCTCGCTGCGGCGCTGGGCGGTGACGACCACCGTGTCGAGCGTCCGGGCGTCGACGGGCGCGTCGGAATCGGCGGTGGGCAAAGGGTCCAGCGCCTGCGCGGCCAGCGGAGGAGCCAACAGCAGCGCCAGCAGCGCGATCGAAAGGTGGCGCATGCGCAGCGGTGTGGAGCGTGGAGTCATGGGGCTGGTGTCTCGAAGGGAAGCGTGGAGGGAGGTCGGATCAGCGGGCGGCGCGGTCGTTCAAGGCCCAGTCGTAGTCGAGGAAGCCAGGCTTAACCCGGCCGCCGCGCAGCGCCGAGACCTGGGCTGCGTCGGCGCCAATCGCCTTGGGTCGACTGGCGACGAACCCGGTGGGTCCGCCGTGGGCGGTGAAGTCGTCGCCGTACCAGTCGAAGATCGAGGACAGCTCCAGCACCAGTGATTTGCCGTCCACGCGCAGGCGGTTGCGGCTGCGATCGCGCAGGAAACGTACGGTCTGGTCCTCCAGCTGCGTGTCCAGTCGCGTCGCCACGAAGGCTTGGGGGCGCAGCGCGGGGCAGCCGATCGAGGCGCAGTTCACCGCGAAGTGGATGCGCGGGTCGCGGTACTGGGGAGCGCCCCGCAGCAGGCCGTGCTCGATGTCGTCCAGGCTGCGGGTCTTGCCGAGCAGCGGTACGAACTCCTTCTTCCACGGGGAACGCAGCAGGCTGCCGATATCCTTGATCGAGTCCAGCTTCGGGTAGCGGGTCAGCACCAGCTGCACGGTGGCCGCGTTGTAGGCGTTGATCAGGAACGCCTGCCGCTGCGGCCAGCTCCAGCGCTGGTAATCCGACATCGGTACCGCGCCCAGCGTCGCCACGTAGCCGTCCAGCGCCTTGCGGTCCCGCGCGAAGCCCGCGTAGTCCGCGGTGGTGGTGGTGCCGGCAGCGTTCCATTGCACGTGGCGCTCCAGCAGCGTGGTCCACGCGCGGTGCTGGTGGTCGAAGGCCGCGTGGGCGGGCAGCGCCAGCATCAGCAGCGCGGCAACGAAAATGGTCCGGATGAAAGCCTGCATGTTCAGCCCCTGCGCCAGTCGAAGTAACGCTGCGCCATGCGCAGCACGCCCTGCGGGGCGTGCGCCCGCTTCCAGTTCCCGGCCACGGCCTTATTGGCTTCGCTCATGGTCGGGTACACGTGGATGGTGCCGAGAAGCTTGTTGAGGCCGATGCCGTGCTTCATCGCCAGCACGAACTCGGCCAGCAGTTCGGCGCCGTGCGCGCCAACTACGGTGGCACCCAGGATCCGGTCCTTGCCCGGCGGGGTCAGCACTTTCACGAAACCATGGTCGGCTCCATCGGCGATGGCACGGTCGAGGTCGTCGATCCCGTAGCGGGTGACCTCCACCTCGATCCCCTGCTCGCGGGCCTCGTCTTCGGAAAGCCCCACACGCGCCACTTCCGGCTCGGTGAAAGTCGCCCATGGGATGACCCGGTAATCCACGTCGAACGACCAGAACGGCGCCAGCAACGCGTTCACCGCTGCGTACCAGGCCTGGTGGGAGGCGACGTGGGTGAACTGGTAAGGCCCGGTGACGTCGCCGCAGACATGCACGTTGGGGAAGTTGGTGCGCAACAGTGGGTCGGCCTGGATGGTGCCGCGTCCGGTGAGCGTGACCCCGAGCTCCTGCAGGCCGAAACCTTCCACGTTCGCTTTCCGTCCCAGCGCCAACAGCAGCACGTCGAAGGGGAACTGGACCTCGTCGCCCTCGTGATCGCAGAACAGCACCCCGCCCGACCCGCGTTTCTCCACGCGCACGGCCTTGTGCGCGGTGGCCAGGTGCACGCCGTCGGCCTGCAACCGCGCCGCGACCGCGCCGGCGGCGTCGGCGTCCTCGCGCTGCAGGATGCGCGGGGCCATCTCGACCTGGGTGACTTGGCTACCGAAACGGGCAAACGCCTGGGACAGCTCGCATCCGATCGGGCCGCCGCCCAGCACCACGAGCCGCTGCGGCAGTTCACGCAGTCCCCAGAGCGAGTCGCTGGTGCGGTAGTCGACGGCGTCCAGGCCTGGAATGGGTGGCACCAGCGGGCGTGCCCCGGTGGCGATGATCACGCTGCGCGCACTGATGCGCCGGCCCTGCACCTCGACCTCCCACGGCGACAGCAGCCGCGCCTCGCCCAGGATCACGTCCACGCCGAGACCTTCGTAACGTTGCACCGAGTCGTGCGGCTCGATCCGGCCAATGACGTCCTGCACCCGCTGCATCGCCTCGCCGAAGTCGAAATCGGCGGTCATGCTGCGCACGCCGTAACGCT
>JALYOG010000017.1 GCA_030856985.1 Pseudomonadota bacterium
CCGTGTCGGGCGCGGCCTCGCCCGCCGACGGCCATGCCGCGATCGCGGCGCGCAGTGCGTCCAGCCCGTGGTTGGCGGTGCCCGTCGCCGAGGCGCGCGCGTTAGGCATCGGCAGGTCGTTCGGCAACGGCCGGTCGAGGTTGGGCGCGAACAGGACGCTCTCCGTGAGCCCCGGTTCGCCGCGCGCGGCGCGCAACTCGTTGAGCAGCGGCAGCAGGACGATCGGAATGTCGCGGTGGCCGCCCTGGAGGCGTTCCAGGTAATCGGGCAACTGCACGACGCCGCGCATCAGTACCGCGCAGGCCTCGTCGAGCTGGGAGACTTCGCCGCGCTGCAACGACAGCGCGAGCCGCTCCATCTCCTCGGCGATCATTGCCGGCGCATTGAGCTCCACCATGCGCAGCGTGCCGTGCACCTGGTGCAGGTGGTTGGCGCACACGCGCATGCGCTCCACGACCGTGGGCGCCTCGGCGAACGCCTCGATTTCCTGTCGCGCCTGTCGCAGGGTTTCATCGAGTTCGGGCTTGATCCAGCCAAGCGTCGTGGTGTCGATGGCGTCGCTCATCACCGTCATTGCACGCTCAACCGGTCAGCCGAGCCGTGTTGCAGGACATGCCGGCCGCCGCAGGGCCCCGGGCGAAACGTGCTGTTCATTGCTGGTCCGACCTCCGAGTCGTCAGGCCGGCAGCTTGAAGTCGGCGACCGAGCGGCGGAGGTCGGCGGCGAGCTGGGCGAGGTTTCCGATCGACTGCGCCGTCTGGTTGGCGCCTTGCGTCGTCTGCGAGGTGATCTGCTGAATCGTGTTCATCGTCACGGTGATGTTCGCTGCGGCGCCCGACTGCTGCTGGGCGGCCGAGGAGATGCCTTGGATGAGCCCGGACAGATCCGAGGACACCTTTTCGATCTCGCCCAGCGCGGTACCCGCGTCCTCGGCCAGTCGTGCACCGGCGACCACCTCGGAGGTGGTCTGTTCCATCGAACTGACCGCCTCGTTGGTATCGGACTGAATCGTCTGCACCAGCGTTTCGATGCGCTTGGTCGCGTTGGACGCGCGCTCTGCGAGTCGTTGCACTTCGTCGGCCACCACCGCGAACCCGCGGCCGGCCTCACCGGCCGATGCGGCCTGAATCGCGGCGTTCAGCGCCAGGATGTTGGTCTGTTCGGAGATGTCGTTGATCAGTTCGACGATCGAGCCGATTTCCTGCGAGGACTCGCCCAGGCGCTTGATTCGCTTGGAGGTCTCCTGGATCTGGTCGCGGATCGAGTCCATGCCGGCGATCGTCTGGCGCACCACGCCGGCGCCCTTGGTGGCGATCTGCACCGAGCGCTGCGCCACGTCGGCCGACTCGGCGGAGTTCTTCGACACCTGGTCGATACTGGCCGCGATTTCGCTGATGCGGTCGGAGGCCGACGAGATTTCCTGCGCCTGGTGTTCGGCCGCCTCGGCCAGGTGCATGGCGGTCGCCTGCGTCTCCTGCGCGCTGGAGGCAACCTGCACCGAGGTGTCGGTGATGGTCTGCACCAGGCTGCGCAGCTGTTCGACGGCGAAGTTGATCGAGTCGGCGATGGCGCCGGTCATGTCCTCGGTCACGGTGGCCTTTACCGTCAGGTCGCCTTCTGCGAGCGAACCCATCTCGTCCAGCAGGCGCATGATTGCCTCCTGGTTGCGGTTGTTGAGTTCCATCGTGGTCTCGAACCGGATGCGGTCCGACCGGCGCGAGCTGAAGTACAGGCCGACCAGTGCGACCAGCACGGCCAGGCCCGAAAGGATGCTGGTCCACAGGTTGCCCAGGATGCTGGTGTCCTTGAGCGAGCCGAAGGCGGTGAAGGCGCCGAACAGGCGCTTGGCATCGACCAGCAGCTTGTCCGAACCGGTGGTGATCGCGGCGGCCGCCGACTGCGCGCGGAACAGGTTCTGCGAGGAGCCCAGGATCGCGTCCAGATCCTTCTTCATTTCCTGCCACATCGTCTCCGACTGGCCCAGCGCCTCCAGGGCGCCGCCGTTGCTCAGCGGGGTCACGCCGAACGCCGTATCGCCCTTGCGCAGTCCCGCCAGCACGTTGCCGAACACCGCGGCGTCGCGCGACAGGGCCTCGCCCGCGAGCGTCGCGCCGCTGCCGCCGGCGCGGATTTCGGTGATGCGGCGCGCCATGGTTCCCGAGAGCACGACCTGGCGCAGGGCGATGTACACCTGCGAGGACGGCGAGCCGCTGGCCGACATCGCGCGCACCAGCTCGTCCAGGCGCGCCTGCAGCTGCGGCACCTTGTTGGTGAAGCTGTCGGCGTTGCCGGCCAGGGCCAGCACGGCCTTCTCACTGGCGATCACCTGCTCGGCGCTCTTGCCCAGCGGCACCCAGGTGGCGGTGACGGTCTGGATCGGCCCGGCGACCCCGGTGGTGTCGCCGAAGTTGCTGTTGAGCTGCGCGATGTCCTGGTCGATCTCGGACTTGGTCGTGCGGAAGGTCGCGAACGCCTCGGGGTCGCCGTTGACCGCCGCCTGGCCCTGCACCGCGAGCTGTTGCGACAGCACCTGGAGGTCGGAGGCCGAGGAACTGGCGCCACCGAGCCGCGCGCCTTTCCAGGTGGCGTAACCGGCGTTGAGCGCGAAGATCAGCAGCGACACGCCCAGCACGATCAGCCAGGCATTGACGCCGAGGTTGCGCGCGTTGCCGGCGACGGAATTCATCTGAGTGCTCATGGTTCGACCTCAAGTGTGCTGCGAGTGCGGCGTTTGATTGTTGGGCGGCCTCAGGCCGCGGCTTGTCGAAATTCGGGCGTGCGCGCCAGCCGATCCAGGCTGAAAATCGCCCAAGGTTGATCGTCCTGGAGGTACGCACGCTCGATGAAATTGGCGAAGCGACCGTCGGCCAGCGGTTCGGCGTCGATCTGTTGTCCGTCGTTGAAGCTTCTCTGGCCGTAGAGCTCGTCGATCAGCACCGCGACGTTGCCGCCGGGCTGGCGGACCAGCAGGATGCGCTGGCTGTCGTGCAGCACCGTGCGCTCGCCGTCCATGAACTGCTTGAGATCGACCACCGGAAGCAGGTTTCCGCGAACGTTGGCCAGCCCGAGCATCCACGGCTGCGCGCCAGGCACCGGCGTGACCTGCGGCAAGGGCAGGATTTCGAGCACTTCCTCGAACCCCGACGCCAGGCGCCGGGAACCGATGCGATAGCCCACGCCGCGCCACAGGCCCGGCGCATCGAGCTGTTCGGGCAGGCCCACGACGTGCGCGAGGCTGCGCCGCTCGTAGTCCACCAGCACATCGAAGGGACTGCGGTGTTGCGGATGCTGCGGGCTCATGCGGGCTGCCTCACGGCACCAGCAGCGCGTTGATGCGTGCGATCAGCTCTTCCTCGCGGGGGGGCTTGACGATGTAGTCCTTGGCCCCCTGGCGCAGGCCCCAGGCCTTGTCGGTGTCCATGCCCTTGGTGCTCACGATCAGCACCGGGATGGCCTTGGTCTCGGCGTCGCGCGAAAGCGCTCGCGTGGCCTGGAAGCCGTTCATGCCGGGCAGGATCACGTCCATCAGGACCAGGTCCGGCAGTTCGCGCCGGCAGACCTCGATGCCGTCCTCGGCGCTGCCGGAGGCGAGCACGTCGTGGCCGTTGCGTTCTAGCAACTGCGTCAGGACCGCCGTGTCGGTCGGCGAATCCTCGATAAGAAGAATACGTGCCATGAAAGCCCCTCCCCCCGGTCAGGCGTTGCTTACGTGCGTGCGAATCGCGTCGAGCAGCTCTTCGCGCGTGAATGGCTTGGTCAGGTATTGCTCCGATCCGACGATGCGGCCACGGGCCTTGTCGAACAGTCCATCCTTGGACGACAACATGATGACCGGCGTGGACTTGAAAGTCTGGTTGTTCTTGATCAATGCGCAGGTCTGGTAGCCGTCCAGCCTCGGCATCATGATATCCACGAAAATGATTTGCGGTGACTGGTCGGCAATCTTGGCCAGTGCCTCGAACCCGTCGGTGGCGGTCACCACCTCGCAGCCCTCGCGCTTCAGAAGCGTTTCCGCGGTACGCCGGATGGTCTTGGAGTCATCGATCACCATCACCCGCAATCCAGCCAGGCTGCCGTTTCGACCCTCGTCCTGCATTCACATTTCCCCGGTTGCGAGCGCCGCGCTTACTCGGCGCGCCGCGAGACTGTCTTTATTCCAAGCTGGCGGCATGCTGTCAAGCGCGCATTTCGTGGCGCGTGACCCCGGAACGCCAGTTCCGCGGCCCAGCGGCCTGCGGTGCGCTGTTAACATCGCGACCATTCCACCTCGCCGAGCCGCCATGCCGTTGGATATCGTCGTCGTGATGGACCCGATCGCCTCGATCAGGATCGCCAAGGACTCCACCTTCGCGATGCTGCTCGAAGCGCAACGCCGGGGCCATCGCCTGCTTTATGTACAGCCGGGCGGGCTCGGTTTGCGCGACGCGACCGCGGTCGCGATCGTCAGCGAACTGTCGGTGCGCGACGATCCCGCGGGCTGGTTCACGCTCGGACCGCCCTCGACGATTCCCCTGGGCGGCGGCCACGTGCTGCTCATGCGCAAGGACCCGCCGGTCGACGCGGCCTTCATCCAGGACACCTTGATCCTCAGCGCCGCGCAACGTGCCGGCGCCCTGGTCGTGAACGACCCGCGCGGTCTTCGCGACATGAACGAGAAGCTCGCGGCACTGGAATTCCCCCAGTGCTGCCCGCCCACGGTGGTCAGCCGCGACGCGGCGACGATCAAGGCCTTCGTCGGCGAGCACGGCGACGCGGTGCTCAAGCCGCTGGACGGCATGGGCGGACGCTCGATCTTCCGGGTCAGCGCGGGCGAGCCGAACGTCAACGTGATCCTCGAAACGGTGACCGAAGGCGGGCGCCAGCTGGCGATGGCGCAGCGCTACATCCGCGAAATCAGCGCCGGCGACAAGCGCATCCTGTTGATCGACGGCGAGCCGGTCGACTATTGCCTGGCGCGGATCCCGCAGGGCGACGAGTTCCGCGGCAACCTGGCGGTCGGCGGGCGCGGCGAAGGCCGCCCGCTGTCGGACCGCGACCGCTGGATCGCCGCGCAGGTGGGCCCGGAGATGAAGCGCCGCGGCATGGTGTTCGTCGGGCTGGACGTGATCGGCGACTACCTGACCGAAGTGAATGTCACCAGCCCCACCTGCATCCGCGAACTGGACGGCATCTTCGGGCTCAACATCGCCGGCGACCTGTTCGCCGCGATCGAGGCGCGTGCCGCCTCGATGCAGCCTGCCGCGCGCGCATGAGCGCAGCGGCGGCAGCGGGACCGGTCGTCGGCCGCAGAAGCGGCGTCGAGGAGGGCCACCGGCTCGGGGCGACGATGGTCCTGTCGCTGCTGGTGCACGGCGTGCTGCTGCTCGGGGTCGGCTTCGCGCTGGAAAGCGCCGCGCCGATGGTGCCGACGCTGGACGTGATGATCACCGAAACCACCACGGCGTTGACGCCAAAGCAGGCGGAGTTCCTCGCCCAGGCCAGCAACCAGGGCGGCGGCGAGCACGACAGCAGCACGCGCCCGCGTGCGCCGCAATCCGGACCCGTGCCGCAGGCGACCGACGGGGTCGCCGCACGCAGGCTCCGTGCCCAGGCCCCCGCGCCGGCGCCATCGCCGCAGGCCCGGATCGTCAGCAGTACGCGTGGCGAGGTCGTCACTCCAGTCGCAAAGGCCACACCGGCACCAAGCGAACGGCCGCTGCCGCAGGGACGGGAACGGATCGAGCACGACATGGCGATGGCGCGGCTGGCCGCGGAGATCCACCTGCAATCGGAGCGATACGCCAAACGGCCCAAGCGCAAGTTCGTGTCCGCCAGCACCCAGGAGTACGCCTGGGCAGGCTACCTGCGCGAGTGGGTCGACCGGGTCGAGCGCGTGGGCAACCTCAACTACCCCGACGAGGCGCGACGGCGCCGGCTTTCCGGCCAGGTGGTGATCAGCGTGGCGGTGCGCCGCGATGGCAGCGTGGAGCGTTCGGAGATCGTGCAGTCCAGCGGCATCGCCCTGCTGGACGCGTCGGCGCTGCGCATCGCCAAGCTCGCCGAACCCTACCCGCCGCTGCCGAAAACCCCCGATGACCCCGACGTGCTCCACGTCACCCGCACCTGGCAGTTCCTCCCCGAGGGCTCGATGATCGACGGCCGCTGAAGCGGCCGTCGATGTGAGGCGTTTTTTCTGATGCGTGCGGCAGGCGCGCGCAGGCGCGTCTCAACCGCCCTTTGCGGACTTTCCCTGCTTCTGCTTCATGCCCTGCATCATCGGCAGGGCCTTGTCGGGATCGTGGGCCGCGTCCGCCGTGGGCGGCGAAAACTTCAGTCCGCTGGTGTACTTGGATTTCGCGCCCGACATCATCGACTTGATCTGCTTGCCGTACTCCATCCGTGCATCGTCGACGTTGCGCTTGCCGGTGGCCACGTCATCGGCCAGGTTCAGCGCAAGGAAGTTGGCCGCTTCCTTGTCGCAGCGCGCGGACATCATGCCCGTGGTCCTCTCCATCACGACGCTGCCGTCGTACCGGGCCAATTCGTCGTAACGCTCCAGCGGTGCCTCGTAGCTGATCCACTGCTGCATCACGTCCGGATGCGGCATCGGGAAGTTGTGCGGCACCGCCTCCTGGAACACGACGGTGCGCTTCCATGGCCCGGTTTCGCCCCAGACGGCCATGCCGCCGGCGACCGAGACCGGGCCGCCGTACTTGTCGGTCATGAACTTGATCGCGTCGCGCGAAGCCTGCGGCCAGTCGCGCGTCATCTGCTTCACCTGGGTCGGATTCATGCGGCCCTGCTGCGGCTGGTTCTGGGCAGCCCTTTCCTGGCCGCGCGCCTGCGTCGCCGGTGGAGCCTGGCCCTGGTTGTTTCGCTTTTCCTGAGCGCGTTCGTGGGCGATCGAACCCGCTGCCGAAGCAAGTAAGGTCGCTGATGCCAGCAGTGTCAATGTCAGCTTGTTTTGCATGGGGATGCTCCTGGTGGGATGTCGGCGGCGGCGAGGTCGCCACAGGGAGCATCTCAGCGGTGGAGTTACCCGGAAGTGACCATCGTGCTTTAACGGGAGCGACTACGCCAATGCGCCCCGAACTGAACGGCACCGATCCAGGCTTTCTTTTCCCGCTGGGCATCGACACGCTCAGCGCCCCGCGCGCAGCGCCCGCTGTTCGGTGATGGTCAGGGCGACGTTGTTGCGCAGGTAGGCGGGCTCGACCTTCTCCGGGTCCACGGCTTCTCCACGCTCGAAGGCGGCTGCGGCCAGACGCGCCATGGCCCCTGCGCGAGGAAGCGCTGTCGCGTCCACCGTCAGCAGGCGGCCTTGCAGTCGCGCCTGCAAAGCGCCGTCGGCGGCGGCGAAACCGGTGCCGACGCCGTGCCACCGCTCGCCGGCCGCCAGCGGCACGGAACCCGGTGCGCCGACCGCCTCCGCGCCGAGACCCTCGATCGCCCCGGCGCCGCCAAGAAGGAATGCCCCGCTGTAGACCTCGCCCATGCGGGCATCGATCGCGGCCAGCACGTAGCGGATGTCCGGCTCGCCGGCGTCAGCGCCCGCGAGCGGGAGATCGTTCGGGAGTGACGCGGCAAGTGCGGCGAGGGTCGACACCGGCACGATCGGCCGGTCCAGGGCCAGCGCGATCCCCTGCGCGATCGCGATCGCCAGGCGCACGCCGGTGAATGCGCCCGGACCCCGGCCGACCGCGATCGCATCCAGCGAGCTCCTGGCAATGCCGGCCTCGGCGAGCAACTCTCCGGCCCACGGCAGCGAAAGTTCGGCGTGCCGGCGTGGCGCGACCTCGAAGCGTTCGCGCACCTGCCCGTCGATCCACAGCGCCACCGAACACGCCTCGGTGGCGGTCTCGAATGCGAGCAGCTTCAACGCAGTGCGCCCATGCGGATCGGTTTGCCGGCCATCGCTACCCCTCAGCCCTGCGCCAGTGCCCTGACGGGCGGATCTGGCAGCTCGGTCAAGGCCGCGCGCAACCCGTCCGCCTCCGCTGCCGATGCGAAGAACGCCGCCACGTGCTCGACCTCGCGGGTCTGCGGCAGGGGCGGCAGCGAGGCCATGAAAGTCCGACCGTAGCTCTTGCTGATCAGGCGCGGATCGCACAGCACCAGCACGCCGCGATCGGTTTCGCTGCGGATCAGCCGGCCGGCACCCTGCTTGAGCGCGATCACCGCCTGCGGCAGTTGTTCGTCGCGAAACGGATTGCCGCCGCTGCGGCGGATCGCCTCCAGGCGCGCCTCGAAGACCGGGTCGTCCGGGGCGCCGAACGGCAGCTTGTCGATCACCACCACGCTGAGCGCGTCGCCCGCCACGTCGACGCCCTCGCGGAAGCTCGCCGCCCCCAGCAGCACGCCATTGCCCGAGGCGCGGAAACGCTCCAGCAGCAACGAGCGCGGCGCTTCGCCCTGCACGAACAGCGGCCACGACCCGTTGCGCAGGCACTCGGCGGCCTCGCGCAAGGCGCGGTGCGAGGAGAACAGCACGAACGCACGACCGCCGGAGGCCTCCAGCACCGGCCGCACGGCTTCGACGATCGCCGCGGTATAGCCGCGCGCGGCAGGTTCCGGCAATCCGCGCGGAATGAAGCACAGCGCCTGCCGGGCCCAGTCGAACGGGCTGGGCGCCAGCAGCGTGGTCGGATCGGGCAGGCCGAGCTTGGCCGCGTAATGCTGGAACTGCCCACCGACCGCGAGCGTGGCCGAGGTGAACACCCACGCCGCCTGGGACCGCGCGCGGTGCTCGGCCAGCGGACCGGCCACGTCCAGCGGCGTGCGACTGAGCCGGAAGCCACGCGCGGTGAGCTCGTACCAGAGCACGCTGGCGGCCTCGGAACTGCCCTCGGAATCGTCTTCGTTCGACCCGGCCTCCAGCGCGCCAGAGGTACCGCCGTCCTCCGCGAACGAGTCTGTCTCAACACTCTCTTTTCCGCCTTCCTTCGCGCCTTTCGCGTCCTTTGCGGACAACAGACCACCCTCCCGCCAGCGCGAAAGCCGCGTCGCCGACTCCCTCGCCCGCGCCGTGCAGCTGTCGAAGCCGGGCGCGGATTCGCGAAGCGGAAGCAAGGCCTCGTGCAGCCGCTGCAGGCAGGCGCCAAGCAGGTCGAGCGCGTCCTCCACCGCGGACAGTTCGGCCGCGCGCGCGCGGGTGCCGCGCACCGGCAGGTCGTCCATCGCCGCACGCAGGTTGCGCACGGCGTGTTCCAGCTCGCGCGCCGGCGCCTGCACGATCGCCAGCGCGCCGGGGACGTTCGCGCATTCGGCCATTGCGTCGCGCGCGACTTCCACCAGCGGGCGGGCGCTGATCGCCTCGCCGAAAAACTGCGCCGCCAGATCCGGCAGCTGGTGGGCCTCGTCGACGACGAAGGCCTGCGCGCCCGGCAGTATCTCGCCGAAGCCCTCGGCCTTCAGCGCCAGGTCGGCCAGCAGCAGGTGGTGGTTGACCACGACCAGGTCGGCTGCCTGGGCTCGCTGGCGCGCCTGCACGACGAAGCACTCGGAGAAGAACGGGCACTCGCTGCCGAGGCAGTTCTCCGCGGTGCTGGTGACCATCGGCACCAGCGGGGAATCGTCCTCCAGCGCCTCCAGTTCGGCCATGTCGCCCGTCCGGGTGCGCCCGGCCCACGCGACGATGCGCTGGAACTGGGCGGCGACCTCGCGGCTGCCGAAGCGCGGTTCACCCTTGGCTTGGTGCAGCCGGTAATGGCAAAGATAGTTGGCGCGGCCCTTCAGCAGCGCGGTCGTGAGGCCGACCCCGAGCGCATCGCGCACGCGCGGCAGGTCGCGGTGGTAGAGCTGGTCCTGCAGCGCGCGGGTGCCGGTGGAGACGATCGTCTTCTTGCCGGAGAGGATCGCCGGGACGAGGTAGGCGAAGGTCTTGCCGGTGCCGGTGCCCGCCTCGGCCAGCAGCGTTCCGCGCGTCTCGAACGCATCGGCGATCGCGGCCGCCAGGTCCTGCTGCGCAGGACGCGGCACGAACGCGGCGATGTTGCGCGCGAGGTCGCCGCCCTCGACCAAAGCTGCGCGGCTGGCCTGGCTGAGGCGGCTGTCGCTCATCGGGACGCCTAGAACCGCTGCGGCGCGGAAACGGTGCAGGCTTCGCGCGCCTCGCGCGCGGCGGCGGCGTCCACGCGGGCCTGCTGCGCGGTCTGCGCC
>JALYOG010000083.1 GCA_030856985.1 Pseudomonadota bacterium
CGACATGGCCGGCGCCGGTCAAGGATGCGCGCGCGGTTTCGGCGCGCCCGCCATCGACATCGACGCAGGCCACCACGTCGCCGCGCGCGGCATGGCGATGCGCGAGCGCCAGGCCCAGGCCGCTGCCGGCGCCGGTGATCACCACCTTGCGTGTACCCATGTCCTCGCCCTCCCCGATGCGGCATGCTGGGGACTGGATCGCCCCCGAGTGCCGCACCATGACACAAACCGAGTTGTTCCATCTAGACGGAAAAGCCGCGCTCGTGACCGGCGCCTCGCGCGGCATCGGCGAAGCCGTCGCGCGGCTGCTGGCATCCTGGGGCGCGCACGTGATCATCAGCAGCCGCCAGCAGGACGCGTGCGAGACCGTGGCGGCCTCGATCCGCGACAGCGGCGGGCACGCCACGGCGGTGGCCGCGCATATCGGCGACACCGATGCCATCGACGCGCTGTTCGCGCGCCTCGACGAGCTCGACCTGACGCCGGACATCCTGGTCAACAACGCCGCGACCAACCCGCACTTCGGCCCGATGTGCGAGCAGTCGCTGGAGAGCTTCCAGAAGACCGTCGACGTCAACCTGCGCGGCTATTTCTGGATGACCGTGCAAGGCGCGCGTCGCATGCAGCAGCGCGGCGCGGGCGGGGCGATCGTCAACATCGCCTCGGTCAACGCCCGCCGCAGCGCTCCGGGGCAGGGCGTGTACTCGATGACCAAGGCCGGTATCGTCTCGATGACCGAGGGTTTCGCCAAGGAGCTGGGCGCGCACGGGATCCGCGTCAACGCGGTGCTGCCGGGCCTGACCGACACGAAGTTCGCCGGTGCGCTGACCTCCAACGAGAAGATCCTCAAGACCATGCTGCAGCTCATTCCGCTGGGACGCGTCGCCCGGCCCGACGAGATCGCGCCGATGGTGGCGTTCCTGTGCACGCCGGCGGCGACCTACGTGACGGGCGCGAGCTTCACCGTGGACGGCGGCTATCTGGCCTGATCCTTTCGGCCGAAGTGCGGTGCAGCGCCAAGCGGCCCCGGCGCCCCTGCGTTTACACTCGCAGGCCGCGCCGCTGCCCCGGTCCGCCATGCGTATCCGACTCGACCTCCTCGCCGCCCTGCTGACGTTTTCCTGCCTCATGCCCGCGCTTGCCGATCCGCCCGACAAACAACCGCCTGCCGAAACCCGGGCCAGCCGCCTGACGCTGGAAGCGCTCGCCGGCGACGCACCGCTGTCGGGCCCCAGCCTGATGAAGCCCAAGATCGCGCCCGACGGCAGCCGCGTCGGCTTCCTGCGTGGGAAGCCCGACGACAAGAACCGGCTCGACCTGTGGGCGTTCGACATCGCCCGCGGGACCAGCGCGCTGCTGGTCGATTCGGACGTGGTGCTGCCGGGCGTGGAGACGCTCAGCGACGCCGAGAAGGCCCGTCGCGAACGCCAGCGCATCGCCGGGCTCAGCGGCATCGTCGACTACCAGTGGTCGCCCGACGGCAAGTCGCTGCTGTTTCCGCTGGGAGGTGAGCTGTACCTGTACAACCTGGATGCCGCGAACGCGGGCACGCCGCGGGCGCGCAAGCTCACCGCAGGCGAAGGCTTCGCCACCGACCCCAAGCTGTCGCCGCAAGGCCGTTTCGTGAGCTTCGTGCGCGACCGCAACCTGTGGGTCATCGACCTGGCGTCGGGCAAGTCCTCGCAGCTCACTTTCGACGGCAGCGAAGTGATCGGCAACGGCGTCGCGGAATTCGTCGCCGACGAGGAAATGGACCGCCACTCCGGTTACTGGTGGGCGCCGAACGATTCGGCGATCGCCTTTGCCCGCATCGACGAATCGCCGGTGCCGGTGCAGAAGCGCTACGAGGTGTATCCGGATCGCACCGAGGTCGTCGACCAGCGCTACCCGGCCGCGGGCGATCCCAACGTGCTCGTGCGACTGGGCGTGATCGCCCCCGTGGGCGGTGCGGTGCCGCGCTGGATCGACCTTGGTTCGGATCAGGACATCTACCTGGCGCGCGTGAACTGGCGCGATCCGCAGCGGCTCACCTTCCAGCGGCAGTCGCGCGACCAGCAGAAGCTGGAGCTGGTCGAAGTCAGCCTCGGCACCGCCAGCGGTCGCCAGCGCACGCTGCTGACCGAAACCAGCCGCACCTGGGTGCCCCTGCACAACGACCTGCGCTTCCTCGGCGACGGCAGGCTGCTGTGGCGCAGCGAGCGCAGCGGATTCGAGCATCTGTACCTGATCGATGCGGGCGGCCGCGCGACGGCACTGACCTCGGGCGAGTGGCCGGTGGACAGCGTGGTCGCGGTCGACGAGGTCGAGCGGCAGGTGTACTTCCTTGCCGGCAAGGACTCGCCGCTGGAGGCGCAGTTGTACCGCGTCGCGCTGCCGCCTCCTGGTGCCGCGGGCGGCGACGCCAGGCCCGCGGTCGAGCGCGTGTCCAAGCAGGACGGCATGCACGCGGTGACGTTCGCGGCCAACAACAGCGTCTACGTCGACAACTGGTCCAACCCGTCCACGCCGCCGCAGCTGAGCCTGCATCGCAACGACGGGACCCCGATCGCGACGCTGGTCGACAACGACCTGGCCGACCCACGGCATCCTTACGCGCCATTCCGCCAGGCGCACCGGCCGATCGAGTTCGGCGCGCTGACCGCGGCCGACGGCGCCACCAAACTGCATTACAGCCTGCTCAAGCCGCAGGGCTTCGACCCGGCGCGGCGCTACCCGGTGGTGGTGACCGTCTATGGCGGGCCTGCGGGGCAGACCGTCAAGCGCAACTGGGCGCCGGACTTCAACCAGTACCTCGCCCAGCACGGCTACGTCGTGTTCTCGATCGACAACCGCGGCACGCCGCGCCGTGGCGCCGCATTCGGCGGTTCGCTGTACCGCAGGCAGGGCACGGTCGAGGTCGATGACCAGCGTGCCGCGGTGGACTGGCTGCGCACCCAGCCGTGGGTGGATGCCGAACGGATCGGCGTGTACGGCTGGTCCAACGGCGGCTACATGACGCTGATGCTGCTCGCACGCCAACCCGACGCGTACGCCTGCGGCGTCGCCGGTGCGCCGGTCACCGATTGGGCGCTGTACGACACTCACTACACCGAGCGCTACATGGGCCTTCCCGACTCCAACCCCGAGGGCTACCGAGCCGCACGCGTGCACGAGCACCTGGAAGGCCTGGTCGGCAAAGACGCGCCGAAGCTGTTGCTGATCCACGGCATGGCCGACGACAACGTGCTGTTCAGCAACACCACGGCACTCGCCAGTGCGCTCCAGCAGCGCGCGCAGCCGTTCGAGCTGATGACCTACCCGGGCGCCAAGCACGGGCTGCGAGGCAAGGATCTGCTGCATCGGTTGCGCATCACCGAGGACTTCTTCGAGCGCTGCCTCAAGCCGGCCGGCTGATCGCAACTCACGGGGTCGCTGGCGCGTAGGGTTGCCGTTGCCGTTGCCGTTGCCGTTGCCGTTGCCGTTGCCGTTGCCGTTGCTGTTGCGTTGCCATGGCCGTGGCCGTTGCTCGTGACCCACAATCCCGATTGCGTCGCGGCGATCTATGCCCCGTAGGGCGCCGGCCATGGATGGCCGGCGGTTTCCGCCGAGCCAGGGATGGCGAGTCGGAAACTCCCGCGCAGACACTACGCTATGAGGCTTTTGATCTTGCGGGGAAAGCGCCTTTCTTTGGTTACTTTCTTTGGCGCTATATCAAAGAAAGTGACCCGCCTTCAGGCGGAAGCTTTTGCTCTTGATCTGTTGTCTTTGAAAGGCTACAGAGCCAAGCAGATCAAAGGTTTTCGGCCTGAAGGCCGAGTTCATTTCTTTTGGTAAGCGCCAAGTCCCAAGGGATACCCTGCGGGCAAAACAGAACCAAAGAAAAACGCTTTCCCCGCAAGATCACAGGCCCTCAAGCGTGGTCGCTGCGCAGGAGTTTCGGACTCGCCATCCATGGCTCGGCCGAAACCGCCGGGCATCCATGCCCGGCGCCCTACGGGTCACGGACGCCGAGAGGGTGTCGAGATTGTGGGTCACGAGCAACGGCCGCGGCCACGGCAAATGCAACTGCAGCCGCAAACGCAGCCGCAACCGCAACCGCAACCGCAGGGA
The DNA here is from genome assembly GCA_030856985.1 of Pseudomonadota bacterium. GTDB lineage: Bacteria > Pseudomonadota > Gammaproteobacteria > Xanthomonadales > Xanthomonadaceae > Lysobacter_K. The sequence continues at coordinate 4,090 of JALYOG010000083.1, forward strand.
ACGACACCGAGACGGACGAGCGCGCAGCAAGCGCAAAACGCGCAGCAAGAGCAGCGATCGCGAAGGCGATCTGTCCGGGAGGGTGTTAACGAGGCACCGCCCAAGCGCGGGCTTGGGGCGGTCAGCTCACCCTTTCGAACATCGACCGATGCCCGATCAACTTCGCCCAGCGCGTGCCTACGTCCGAGAGGCACATGTAGGCCGCTTCGCCGGCGACGCGCAGCAGCGTGCGCGGGCCCCAGTGCAACCGGGTCTCGGCGGCGCACAGCTCCGCGTCGAAGCCGAGCTGGCGCGCGAACATCGCACAGCGTGCGAGGTGGTAGCGGTTGCTCAGAAGGGTGACCCGGATCGGCGCCGATGGCAGCGCCGGTATCCCCGTATCGATCGCGCCGGCGGCCGCGGTGAACAGCAGCAGCCTGGCATTGCGCAGGTTCTGCAGGGTGTCGCGCGACGACGCCTCCATCCGGAGCGGGGCGTCGGCGGCCATGCCGCGCGCGAACAGGCCCAGGCGGGCGACCTCGGCCTCGGTGGGCTCCCCCGGGCCGCCTCCGCCCAGGAGGACCACGCTGGCCGGCGGACGTTCCTGCCACAGCGATACCGCGCGGTCGAGGCGGGCGGCAAAGTCGCGATCCACGCGCCCCTGCGGTGCATGCTTGCCGAACAGCAGCACGCAATGCCCATGCAGCGGCAGGCACGGCGCCCGCCGCGCCACGCGCAGCACGTGGACGAAATAGCCGATGTAGACGAGGCCGGCACTGAGTACGCATGCCGTCGCGGCCACCACCAGGGCGTGCCA
>JALYOG010000125.1 GCA_030856985.1 Pseudomonadota bacterium
GCTCGGTACCGGGCCGGACGTGATCTACCCGCGCGGCAACGCGGCCCTGCACGAACGCGTCGCCCGCCGCGGCGCGATCGTCAGCGAGTACCTGCCGGGCACGCGCGGGCGGCGCGAGCATTTTCCCAGCCGCAACCGCATCCTTGCAGGGCTGTCGCTGGCGACGGTGGTGATCGAGGCGGCCGAGCGTTCCGGCGCCCTGATCACCGCGCGGCTGGCCAGCGAGGCCGGCCGGGAGGTATTTGCGCTGCCGGGTTCCATCCACAACCCGTTCGCCCGGGGCTGCCACCGCCTGATCCGCGACGGCGCCGGCCTGGTGGAATCGGCCGGCGAAGTGATCGACGGGCTGAACCCGCTCGCCCTGGTACTGGGCGAGGACTTGCGACAACGCCTGGCCGTCCCCACGTCGTTCGGCCACGGCAGCCCCGCGGTGGGCTTTCCGCAGGCTGAACCGCAGTCCGGTCCGACACCCGGCCCACACCGCTGCCTCGACGTCCGCAAGGATCCCAACTACCACAACTTGTGGAGCGCACTGGGCCACGACCCAACGGGTATGGATCAGCTCGTTGCTCGCACTGCATTGACGCCCGCCGTGCTGTCCTCCATGCTGCTATTCATGGAGCTCGAGGGCCGCGTTGCCACACAACACGGGCGATATTTCCGCAGGGCGTGAGCCGGCGGTCTGTCTGCAAGTTTCAACCCACCGCGCCGCTGGCGGCGCAGGCCGAGGGACATGAAAGAGAGCATCCTGGACGTACTGCTGTACCTGTTCGAACACTACTTCACCGAAGACGCCGACCTCGTGCGCGACCGGGATTCGCTCAAGAGCGGTCCGCTGTTCGAGGAACTCGGGCAGGCCGGGTTCAGCCCGGCGGAAATCAACAAGGCCTTCGACTGGCTCGATGCGCTGGCGACCCAGCGGCCGATCCCGAGCCCGTCGCCGGCCAACGGCCCGACCCGCGTCTACGCCGGCCCCGAGCTGGAGAAGCTCGACGTGGAATGCCGCGGTTTCCTGCTGTTCCTGGAGCAGCACCGGGTGCTCGACGCCGGCCAGCGCGAGCTGGTGCTCGACCGCGCGATGGCGCTGGACCAGGACGAACTGGACCTGGACGACCTCAAGTGGGTGGTCCTGATGGTCCTGTTCAACCAGCCCGGCTCGGAAGCCGCGTACGCCTGGATGGAGACCCAGATGTTCGAGGACGAGCCGGAGCCTGTTCACTAGGCACACAGTGCTCCGGGGGGTACGGCAGGAGAACATTGGGGCTGGACCGCGCACGGCAGGCGGTATCGGGCCGGCAGCCCTCCTGCGGCGGAGGACCGCCGGGTCGCCAGGTTGGTCTCCCGTTCCCGATGCCGCCCCTGCTTTCACGGCCGGGATGAGAGCCTCCGCACCGTCGCTCCTTGACAGGGACCACCCCGGCGTGATTCCACTAAATAAGGAATCCCATCCGACGCTCGCGGCCCATCCGCGGGCGTCGTCTTGTTAGACGCACCCCTTGGCATCACCATGCACGGCCCAGACGGCCCTGCGGAGCCGCCCCACCCCATGGCAAAGAACCTGCTCATCGTCGAGTCGCCGGCCAAGGCCAAGACGATCAACAAATACCTCGGCAAGGACTTCACCGTCCTGGCCTCCTACGGTCACGTCCGCGACCTTATCCCGAAAGAGGGCGCGGTCGATCCGGACGCCGACTTCGCGATGACCTACGCGGTGATCGAGAAGAACGCCAAGCACGTCGACGCGATCGCCAAGGCCGCCAAGTCCGCCGACCACCTGTTCCTGGCGACCGACCCGGATCGCGAGGGTGAGGCGATCAGTTGGCACGTCGCCGAGATCCTGCGCGAGCGCGGCCTGCTCAAGGACCGGACGCTGCAGCGCGTGGTGTTCACCGAGATCACCCCGCGCGCGGTCAAGGAAGCGATGAGCAACCCGCGCGACATCGCCGCCGACCTCGTCGACGCGCAGCAGGCACGCCGCGCGCTGGATTACCTGGTCGGTTTCAACCTGTCGCCGGTGCTGTGGCGCAAGGTCCAGCGCGGCTTGTCCGCCGGACGCGTGCAGTCGCCCGCGCTGCGCATGATCGTGGAGCGCGAGGAGGAGATCGAGGCGTTCGTCGCGCGCGAGTACTGGTCGATCGAGGCCGAATGCCTGCACCCCTCGCAGACCTTCACCGCGCGCCTGATCAAGCTGGACGGCAAGAAGTTCGAGCAGTTCACCATCACCGACGGGGAGACCGCCGAGAGCGCGCGCAAGCGCATCGTCGCCGCCGCCAATGGCGCCCTGCAGGTCACCGACGTCACCAGCAAGGAGCGCAAGCGCCGTCCCGCCGCGCCGTTCACCACCTCCACGCTGCAGCAGGAGGCCGCGCGCAAGCTCGGCTTCACCACCAAGCGCACGATGCAGGTCGCGCAGAAGCTCTATGAAGGCGTCGCGATCGGCGACGAGGGCACGGTCGGCCTGATCAGCTACATGCGTACCGACTCGGTGGCGCTGTCGGTCGACGCGCTGGGCGAAATCCGCGACGTCATCGCGCGCGATTTCGGCACCAGCTCGCTGCCCGACCAGCCCAACGTGTACAAGACCAAGTCCAAGAACGCCCAGGAAGCCCACGAGGCGGTGCGCCCCACCTCGGCGTTGCGCACGCCCGCGCAGGTCGCACGCTTCCTGGAAGACGACGCGCGTCGTCTGTACGAATTGATCTGGAAGCGCGCGGTCGCCTCGCAGATGGTGCCGGCGACGCTCAACACCGTCTCGGTCGACCTGGCCGCCGGCAGCGAGCACAGCTTCCGCGTGTCGGGCACCACCATCGTGCACGCCGGTTTCCTGGCCGTGTACGAGGAAGGCAAGGACACCAGGACCGCGGACGAGGAAGACGAGGGCCGCAAGCTGCCGGCGATGAAGACCGGCGAGCGCATTCCGCTGGAACGCATCCACACCGATCAGCATTTCACCGAGCCGCCGCCGCGATTCTCCGAAGCCTCGCTGGTCAAGACCCTGGAGGAATACGGCATCGGCCGGCCGTCGACCTATGCCTCGATCATCGCCACCCTGCTGTTCCGCAAGTACGTGGAGCTCGAGAACCGCCGCTTCCGTCCCAGCGACGTGGGCCGGGCGGTCAGCAACTTCCTGAGCAGCCATTTCACCCAGTACGTCGACTACGACTTCACCGCGAAGCTCGAGGACGAGCTGGATGCGGTGTCGCGCGGCGAGGAGGAATGGATCCCGCTGATGCGGCGGTTCTGGACGCCGTTCAAGGAGCTCGTCGAGGACAAGAAGGAATCGGTCGACCGCAACCAGGCCACCGGGGCGCGCGAGCTGGGCACCGATCCCAAGACCGGCAAGCCGGTCAGCGTTCGCCTTGGACGATTCGGTCCGTACGCGGCGATCGGCAGCACCGCCGAAGACGCCGAGGACAAGCCGACCTTCGCATCCCTGCGGCCGGGCCAGAGCATGCACACGATCGGCCTGGCCGACGCGCTGGACCTGTTCCGGCTGCCGCGCAAGCTGGGCACCGACAAGGACGAGGAGGTCAGTGTCGGCGTCGGCCGCTTCGGTCCGTTCGCCAAGCGCGGCAGCGTGTATGCCTCGCTCAAGAAGGAGGACGACCCGTACGAGATCGACCTGGCGCGCGCGGTGTTTCTGATCGAGGAAAAGGAAGAGATCGCGCGCAACCGGATCATCAAGCAGTTCGAGGGCAGCGACATCCAGGTGCTCAACGGGCGCTACGGTCCGTACATCAGCGACGGCACTCTCAACGGGCGCATTCCGAAGGATCGCGAGCCGGCATCGCTGACGCTGGAGGAGGTCACCACGATGATGGCCGAGACCGGCAAGCCGATGCGCAAGGGCTTCGGCAAGAAGGCGACCAAGAAGGTGGCGACCAAGAAGGTCGCCAAGGTCGCCGTGACCAAGGCGTTGACCAAGAAGACCGCCAAGAAAGCCAGCAAGAAGAGGCCGGCGAAGAAGACCGCAAAAAAGGCCGCGAAGAAGACTGCCGCAAAAAAGACAGCGGCGAAGCCCACGGCCGGGGGCGCGGACAAGGGCGCCTCGCCTGCCGCGCGCGGGCCTGACCGAACCACAACCAGGTCGCCCTGACGACCATGGCATCGCGGCGGGGCCCGATCGCCTGCCGCGTCGCTGATTGCACATGCACACCATGCCGCCCGACCCGTTGGAAGCTGCCGTCTCCGAGATCCGCCGCGGCGGAGTCGTCGTCTACCCGACCGAAGCGGTGTGGGGACTGGGCTGCGATCCTTTCCGCGAGGCGGCGGTGATGCGGCTGCTCGCGATCAAGCAGCGCGAGGTCGACAAGGGCCTGATCCTGATCGCAGCTGCGATCGAGCAGTTCGACGGCTTGCTGGACTGGTCGCGGCTGGAGCCGGCGCAATACCTGGACGTCGTCGCCACCTGGCCCGGCCCCGGTACCTGGATCGTGCCGGCGACCGCGCGCGTGCCGCGCTGGATCACCGGCAGCCACGGCGGCGTCGCCGTGCGGGTCAGCGCGCATCCGCAGGTCGTGGCGCTCGCCTCGGCCTGCGGTTTCCCGCTGGTGTCGACGAGCGCCAACTTCGCGGGTCAGCCGCCGGCATTCGCGCGCGAGCAGCTCGATCCTGCGCTGCTGGCCGCAGTCGACGCGGTGGCTCCCGGCGAGACCGGCGGACGCTCGGCACCGAGCAGCATCCGCGATGCGATCAGCGGCGAGGTGTTGCGGCAGTGATTGCCGCGCGCACGGCTGCTTCGGCCATGCCGCACCGGAGCGGGCGGGCCCGCTGAACGCCTGAACGTCGGCGATCATGCAACGCCGCGGCCGCTTCCGTCGCGCGCGGGAGGGGCGCACTATCCGCGCATGCCTGTACGCCGATCCGCCCGGGTGTTCCTGGCCCTGATGCTGCTGCCCGCCGCCGGTCTCGCCGCCGAGGTCACGATCTACCGCTGCACCGACGGCCAGGGTCGGCTCACGATCCGCGACAGCCCCTGCAAGAAAGGCGAGCAGCAGGAGGCCCGGACGATGCTGAAGCCCAAGGACCCGCCCGCGCGTGCGGCCACCAAGCCTCCCGCGCGCACGCCGGGGGTTCCCAGCGCGACGATCACCAGCGTCGTCGTGGTGACGCCGCAACGGCAGACCTACGAATGCGTGGCGCCGGACGGAACCGCCTACCTCAGCGACCGCGCCCAGGGCGAACTGCGCTGGCACGCGGCGATGCCTTATGTGCATGGGCACCACCTGCGGCCCTACCGGCGCTCGGATTACGGCCTGCCCGAGGTGGCGAGCCCGCGGACGCTGGACGGACGGGTCGCACCCGGGCTGGTGTTCGACGGCGTCGGCCGGCCCACGCCGAAGCCGCCGCGGCAGGGACCCGGCGTGCCGTCGCTGCCACCGGTGGCCATTCCGATCCACGGCGGCGCCTACGCGGCGGGCGCCTGGCTGCCTGATCCTTGCCAGCCGCTGCCGGAGGAGGAGGTGTGCGCCCGGCTGCGCGATCGCCGCGATGAGCTCGGCCGCCGCTACAACAGCGCCCTGCAGAGCGAGCGCACGCAGATCACCCGCGAACAGCGCGGCATCGACGCGCGGCTTCCCACCGACTGCGGCGGCCGCTGATGACGCGATCCGCACGCATGGCCGCGGCCTTGATCCTCCTGCTGCCGGCCGCGCCCGCAGCGGCGCAGGACTCGGTCGTCATCTATCGCTGCACCGATGCGTCCGGCGCGCTGACGATGCAGAACGATGTCCCGTGCCCTGCGGGAACCCGTCAACAGCGCGAGGTGATCGAATCGCCGCTGTCGCCACTGGCGCCGGCCTATATGCCCCCCGAGCCTGAGCCACCACCGCAGCGGGCACCCGCGCCGGAGGCGCAGGCCACGGCCGTCCCGGCCGCGGAGATCCAGCGTGCGCCGCCGCCGGCGTTGTACCAGTGCCGAACCTGGGACAACGACGGCTACCTCACCGACGACAGCGTCCCGGCCGAGCGCTGCGCGCCGCTGCAGACGGTCGGGATCGGCGGAGCTCCCGGCATCGGCGCCGGCGCGGCCTGCGAGATGGTCGCGGACGCCTGCGAGCCGCTGGCCGCCGAAGGCCTGTGCGAAGGCTGGCAGAGGCGACTGCGCGAAGCCGAAGCGGCGTTGCGGTTTGGCCGCTACGAAAGCCGCCAGGCGGCCGAGGCGGAAATCGAGCGGGTCGACCGCATCGTCAGCCAGAGTCAGTGTTCCGGCTGAGGTTGCTCCAGGGGCATTTTTTCCGCGGCGGCCGCTGAACCCGGCTGGACGACCTTGGCCATTCCGCGCGCCCGCGACCCGTGCGCCGCAGCCACTTCGCACCGCCTGCGCCGCGGTCAGCGCCGCGCGACCTCGATGTCGATGCCGCTCACCAGCCAGCCGTCGGGTTCGATCGATACCGGGCGCGACGCCCCGACGCGCAGGTCCAGGCGCTGCGCCTGCGACGGCGATACGCGCACCTGGTACTCGCCGACCGGGATGCCGCTCAACACGTAGTAACCATCCGACTCGCTGATGCCCGTGGCGATGACGTCCCCCGCGGCGGTGACCACCTCCAGCAGCAGGTTCCCCATCTCGCGACGCTGACCGTTCTCCATCAGGTACACGGTGCCGTCGATCTCGCTGGTCATGATCACCGGGAACTGCAGTTCGGCCGCCGCGCCGGCGCGCGGCAGCACCCGCATCCCGGTGCGCCGCGGCAGCCACTGCGGGTCCTGCAGGGTACTGGTGAGCATCGCGATGTCCGCGTGCCGCATCGCCGGCACGCGTTCCAGGTAAGCCAGGCCGTCGGCGCCGGTCATGGTCGGATGCCTGGCGCCGTTGACGGTGAATGCAGCGCCCTCGATCGGCCGCTCGCCCTCCTCCATGAGGCCGTTCATGTTCGCATCGAGAAATGCGCGCGCCGAAATCGCGCCGCTGTTGGCCATCGGCAGGGCATCGAAGTTCCAGTCGCCGCCGGCGGCCCTGCCCATCGCCACGAACATGCGCAGGCTGGCGACGATGTCGCCACTGCTGGAATAGCCGACATCCACGCCGAGCCCGAAGTTGCCCATGCTCTTGGTGAGCCCGGTGGTGTACAGGGTTTCGGCCGTGTCGAACATGCGCGTGACGCCGAAGCTCTGCAGGTAGCCCAGGCCCAGGCGCCGGTCGGCGGCGATCGTGACCACGGTGATGCGGCGGTCGGGCACGATCGCGTAGTTGACCTGGCCGCGCAGGCTGACCGCGCCCATGCGCCGGCTCATCTGCAGCGTGGCGTCGGCCTGCTCCGGCTCGCCGGCCGTCGACCTTCAGCGCAGCTGTGCGGTCGTGGAGACCCCGCGCACCCACGCCGAGACCCGCGCCGCGGCATCGAGGCTGGTCGCGCCGGACTCGCGGATCTCGCGATTGGCTTCCAGCGTGACCGGCAGGCGCAAGGTCGACGCCGGCAGCGACAGGGTTCCGTCGGCGCGCAGCCGGGTAAAGCTCTGCACCGGGTCATCGCCGGGCAGGAACCACTCGCTGGTGAAGTCGTCCAGCACGCCGTGGCTGGCGTTGATCGACCACTTGCCCACGCGCGTGTGCAGCGTCGCCTCCACCATCGAGCCACCGTCCTGCGCCTTGGCCAGTTCGGCGCCGATGATCATCGAGCGCCAGTTCGCGCGCAGGCCTAGTGTAGCGTTGCATTCTGTTTGGAACTTAAGCCGCTGTTGGCGCGAATGACCTTCTGCAGGATGTCGCGAGCGGACTTGGTCCAGATGAACGGCTTGGGCTGAGTGTTGTGGTGAACGATGT
>JALYOG010000127.1 GCA_030856985.1 Pseudomonadota bacterium
ACATCGTTCACCACAACACTCAGCCCAAGCCGTTCATCTGGACCAAGTCCGCTCGCGACATCCTGCAGAAGGTCATTCGCGCCAACAGCGGCTTAAGTTCCAAACAGAATGCAACGCTACACTAGGATGCGGCCAGTCGCAGCCACCGGAACCCGGCATGAACCAGCCCAACCCAACCCCCATGCCGGAGTCGCGCGGCATGGTCACCCGCCTGCTGGACGGCGTGGAACGCGTCGGCAACCGCCTGCCCGATCCGGCGGTGCTGTTCCTGATCCTCATGCTCGCGGTGTGGGTGATTTCCGCGCTGCTGGCCAACGTCGACTTTCGCGAGCTCGACCCGCGCAGCGGCGAGCCGATCGTGATCAACAGCCTGCTGGCGGGCACCAGCTTCACCACCTTCATGGCCGAAATGGTCCGCACCTTCGTCAACTTCGCGCCGCTGGGCGTGGTGCTGGTGGCGATGCTCGGGCTCGGCGTGGCCGAGCACACCGGCATGATCAATGCCGCGCTGAGGGCGATGCTGGCGGTCACCCCGAAGATGCTGCTCACCCCGGTGCTGGTCGCGGTCGGCATCCTGAGCCACGTCGCGGTCGACGCCGGATACGTGCTGGTGATCCCCTTGGGCGCGGTGATCTTCTACGCTGCCGGGCGACATCCGCTGGCGGGCATCGCCGCGGCCTTCGCCGGCGTGTCGGGCGGGTTTTCCGCAACGCTGCTGGTGCCCTCGAGCCTGGATCCGTTGCTGGCCGGCCTCAGCCAGGAGGCTGCGCGGATCATCGATCCGACGGTCGTGCTCAACCCGCTCAACAACTACTTCTTCACCACCGCCTCGGCGCTGCTGATCATCCTCGTCGGCTGGTTCCTGACCGACAAGGTGATCGAGCCGCGCCTGCGCCACACCCCGGTCGACGGCGACGTCAGCCAGGTGCCGACGATGGAACCGTTGCAGCCGGCCGAGCGCCGCGCGTTGTGGCTCGCGCTGGGCGCGATGGCGCTGGGGCTGGTGGCGCTGGTGCTCAGCGCGCTGCCGGCGGATTCGGCATGGCGTGCGCCGGCGGACCTGCCGGTTGCCGGCCAACTTCTGGTTTCCCAGGCGCCGATGATGCAGTCGATCGTGGCGCTGATCTTCGTGTTCTTCCTGATTCCCGGCGTGGTCTACGGCTATGCCGCCGGCACCGTCAAGACCCATCGCGACGTCATCGCCGGCATGAGCAAGGCGATCAGCGGGCTGGGCTATTACATCGTGATGGCATTTTTCGCCGCTCAGTTCATCTATGCGTTCGCGCAGAGCAACCTCGGTGCACTGCTGGCGATCAAGGGCGCCAACTGGCTGCAGGTGATGGGCTTTCCGACCGGCGTGACCCTGGTCGGCATCGTCCTGCTGACCGGCCTTGTGAACCTGGTGATCGGTTCAGCCTCGGCGAAGTGGGCGCTGATCGGCGCGATCATGGTGCCGATGCTGATGCAGTTGGGGATCTCGCCGGACCTCACCCAGGCGGCGTACCGCGTGGGCGATTCGAGCACCAACATCATCACGCCGCTGATGCCGTACTTCCCGTTGATCGTCGTGTTCTGCCAACGCTACGTGAAATCGGCAGGCATCGGCACCCTGCTGGCGCTGATGCTGCCGTACTCGATCGCGCTGCTGGTGCTGTGGACGGCCTTCCTGCTCGGGTTCTGGGCGCTGGGCATCCCGTTGGGCCTGGACTCCAGCTACCTGTATCCGGCGCGCTGACCGGCGGCTCACCCAAGGCCCCGGCGACGAGGCCACCGGGCGCTGTGGCCAGCATCGCGACCAGTGCGGGACGATCGATGCTGCGATGCAGCAATAACATGCGGAGTTTGACGTGAGCGGTCGCGAACGGTTACACCTTGCGTCGTTTCACGCTCCGCCGTCGCGCCAAGACGCACATTCGCCCCTTCCACGGCCAGTCCGCAGGCCACCAGGAGTCCACCCCGCATGAGTTCCACTCCAGACTTCTCCGCCGAAGAGGGCAGGACCATCCTCGGCCACCCTCGTGGCCTGTTCGTGCTGTTCTTCGCCGAAATGTGGGAGCGCTTCTCCTACTACGGCATGCGCGCGCTGCTGATCTTCTATCTCGTGCAGCACTGGCTGTACTCCGACAGCGAAGCCTCGGTCATCTATGGCGCCTACACCGCGCTGGTCTACATCACCCCGGTGGTCGGCGGCTACCTGGCAGACCGATACTTCGGGCAGCGCAAGGCGGTGCTGTTCGGCGCGGTGCTGCTGACCTTCGGCCACTTCCTGATGGCCTTCGAAGGCGACGGTGGTCAGGACAGTGCGGCGATCAATGTCTTCTGGCTGGCGCTGTCGTTCATCATCGTCGGCTCGGGCTTCCTGAAGGCGAACATCTCGGTGATCGTCGGCCAGCTGTATTCGCGCACCGACATCCGCCGCGACCCGGCGTACACGATCTTCTACATGGGCATCAACCTGGGCGCGGCGCTCGGCGCGATCATCGCCGGCTGGCTCGGCCAGACCTACGGCTGGAAGTACGGCTTCGGCGCGGCGGGTTTCGGCATGCTGCTGGGCCTGCTGGTGTTCATGTGGGGCAAGCCGCTGCTGATGGGCAAGGGCGAATCGCAGTTCCCGGAGCGGCTCGAAAAGCGGGTCATGGGCATGCGCTTCGAGCACCTGCTGTACCTGGCGAGCTTCGCCGGCGTGGGCCTGGTGTGGCTGCTGATCCAGTACCAGTCGGTGGTCGGCCTGCTGCTGATGGGCGCCGGCGCGATCCTGGTGGCCTACGTGCTGTACACCGCGGTGTTCAAGCTGCCCAAGCACGACCGCAACCGCATCTTCGCGGCGCTGTACCTGATCTTCGGCTCGATCCTGTTCTGGGCCTTGTTCGAGCAGGCCGGTTCCTCCTTGAACCTGTTCACCGACCGCTCGGTCGACCGCACCATGTTCGGGATCAACGTGCCCGCCTCGGTGTTTCAGTCGATCAACGCGATCTACATCGTGCTGCTGGGACCGGTATTCGCGATGTTGTGGATGGCGCTGGCACGCCGCGGCATGGAGCCGTCGGCTCCGGCGAAGTTCGGCCTGGGCGTGATCCAGCTTGGCCTGGGCTTCCTGGTGCTGGTCGCGGGTGCGACCGCGGCCGGGGCGGGCAATCTCACGCCGGTGCTGTTCATTTTCCTGATCTACCTGCTGCACACGACCGGTGAGCTGTGCCTGTCGCCGGTGGGCTTGTCGGCGATGAACCGCCTGTCGCCTGCGCACCTGGCCAGCCTGATCATGGGCACCTGGTTCTTTGCCTCGGCGACCGGCAACTTCGCCGCCGGCCTGTTCGCCTCGGCGACCGGGGCCGAAGGCGCAGGTCCCGAGCGCGTGATCGAGGTGTACTCCACCGTGGGCTGGATAGCGGTGGCGGTGGGTGTAGGCATGATCGTGGTGTCGCCGCTGATCAAGAAGCTGATGCACCTGGACACGCTGAGCGACGATCCCAAGCGGGTGCTGGCCGGCTACGAGGAAATCGGCGAGCCGCAGGCCGCCGGCATCGACACCGCGAAGGAGCGCAAGCCGGAGGGCTACAGCGGCGTGTGATGCAGGCTTGATCCACGCAAGTCATGGAAACGGCGGCCTTCGGGTCGCCGTTTTCGTTGGCACGTCGCCGCCGGGCGGGGGATGGAGTCAGCGCGGCGCCGCCTCGGCCTGCAGTTCGAGTTCGTCGAGCCTGTCCAGGAGGCGGAACAGCAGGGTGCGTTCGGACGCGTCCATGCCGGCGAGCACGCGGCGTTCGAACGCCAGCGCGAGCGGCGCGACCTCGTCGTGGATGCGGTAACCCGCCTCCGACAGGCGCAGCACCGAGCGGCGGCGGTCGCTGCCATCGGTCTCCCGCAGCAGCCGTCCGGCCGAGACGAGGCCGGCGACCGCGCGGCTGACGGCGACCTTGTCCATCGCCGTGCGCTGCGCGACCTCGTTGGCCGAGATGTCCGGGTAGCGACCCAGCACCGCAAGCACCCGCCATTCGGTCACCCCGAGGCCGAAGCGCTCGGAATATTCACGCGCGATCGCGCTGCTCACGCGGTTGGAGAGCACCGACAGCCGGTAGGGCAGGAAGTGCACCAGGTCCAACTGGGCGTGGCCTGGCTGGGCGGCGGGCGGGATCGTCATCCTGGGTGAGCCTTGCCTATGGTTTCATGTGAAACTATAACGTCAGCACGCGAGCCGTTCGCAACAGCCCGCCCCGGGGCCGGCTATCAAGGCACAGCAGGAGTCTCCAATGAGCGCGCAACCCAACCTCGGCATGCAGGTCACCACCTTCGAAAATCCGCTGGGCATCGACGGGTTCGAGTTCGTCGAGTTCGCAGCGCCGCAAGGCCAGGGCGAGCTGCTGCACGACTACTTCCGCAAGATGGGCTTCGCCGCGGTGCTGCGGCACAAGTCGCGGCCGATCACGGTGTACCGCCAGGGCGGGGTCAATTTCCTCGTCAACGAGGATCCCGACAGCTTCGCCGCGGACTTCGCCAAGGCCCATGGCCCCAGCGCCTGCGGTTTCGCGATCCGTTTCCGCAAGCCGGCGACCGAAGTGTGCGACGCGGTGCTCGGCAACGGCGGCGAAGCCATCGACCACAGGCCCGGGAGCAAGGCGGTCGACGCGCCCGTGGTCAAGGGCATCGGCGACTGCATGCTCTACCTGGTGGACCGCTACGGCGATCAGGGCAGCATCTATTCGGATGCCTACGAGCCGATCCCGGGCGCCGACCAGAACCCCACGGGCTTCGGGCTGACCTTCATCGACCACCTCACCCACAACCTCTACTTCGGCAACATGCAGAAGTGGTCGGACTATTACGAGCGGCTGTTCAACTTCCGCGAGATCCGCTATTTCGACATCAAGGGCGCCAAGACCGGCCTGGTGTCCAAGGCGATGACCGCGCCCGACGGCGTGGTGCGCATCCCGCTCAACGAATCGAACGATCCCAAGTCGCAGATCAACGAATACCTCGACAGCTACAAGGGCGAGGGCATCCAGCACATCGCCTGCTTCACCGACGACATCTATTCGACGATCGAGGCGATGCGCGAGTCGGGCATGGAATTCCTCGATACGCCCGACACCTACTTCGAGGTGATCGACCAGCGCGTGCCGGGCCATGGCGAGGACGTCGAGCGGCTGGCGCGCAACAGGATCCTGATCGACGCCGACGCGGAGACCAAGACGCGCCTGCTGCTGCAGATATTCACCACCAATGCGATCGGCCCGATCTTCTTCGAGATCATCCAGCGCAAGGGCAACGAGGGTTTCGGCGAAGGCAACTTCCAGGCCCTGTTCGAGAGCATCGAGCGCGATCAGATGAAGCGTGGGGTTTTGTAGGGTCGCGACCACTGCTTTTTAGCTCCCTCTCCCATCGGGAGAGGGTTGGGGTGAGGGTTCGGAGCATGGACGAGAGACGGCGTGCATCGTTGCCAACCAACACGTTGGACGATGCGCGCGCGCTCCGGCGGAAAGCGACGGATGCCGAACGAAAACTGTGGCGCCACCTCCGCGCCGGCCAGCTCGATGGGCTCGGATTTCGCCGCCAGCACCCAATCCCGCCGTACATCGTCGATTTCTTCTGTGACGCAGCCAAGCTCGTGGTCGAACTGGACGGATCACAGCACACGGAAGACGCCGATCGCGCACGGACGCGGTTTCTCGAATCTCGAGGCCTGACCGTCCTGCGGTTCTGGGACAACGAAGCGTTGACGCAAACCGAAGCGGTTGTCGAAGCGATCTGGAATTGCGCCAGACCTCGGCCCCTCACCCCAACCCCTCTCCCGTCGGGAGAGGGGCTTTAAAGGCAAGCAAGCATGAACACTGCAGCCAACGACAGCACCGAAAGCAACGTGGTCGCACTCGACGAATTCCGCGAGCCGACCCCGACGCTCGAGTACATGAGCGGCTTCGGCAACGAGTTCGCGACCGAGGCGATCCCCGGCACGCTGCCGGTGGGGCAGAATTCGCCGCAGAAGGTCGCCCACGGCCTGTACGCCGAGCAGCTTTCGGGCACCGCGTTCACCGCGCCGCGCGCCGAGAACCGGCGCAGCTGGCTGTACCGGATTCGGCCGGCGGCGGTGCATGGTTCGTTCGGGCCGTTCCAGAACCGGGGTTTCCACAACGACTTCGACTCCTGCCCGGTCACCCCCGACCAGCTTCGCTGGGATCCGATGCCGGTGCCGAAGGCGCCCACGGATTTCGTCGAAGGGCTGTTCACCATGGCCGGCAACGGCGGCCCGGCCGCGCAGGCCGGGATCGGCGTGCACCTGTATGCGGCCAACCGCTCGATGCAGGGCCGCTACTTCTACGATGCCGACGGCGAACTGCTGATCGTGCCGCAGCAGGGGCGGCTGCTGATCGGCACCGAGATGGGCGTGCTGGAGGTCGAGCCGCAGGAGATCGCGGTCATCCCGCGCGGCGTGAGGTTCCAGGTGACGCTGCCGGAAGGGGAGGCACGCGGCTACGTCTGCGAGAACTTCGGCGCGCTGTTGCGCCTGCCCGACCTGGGTCCCATCGGCAGCAACGGACTGGCCAATCCGCGCGATTTCCTCACCCCGCACGCGGCCTGGGAGGACAAGGAAGGCGCGTTCGAGCTCGTCGCGAAATTCCAGGGCCACCTGTGGCGCGCCGACATCGACCATTCCCCGCTCGACGTGGTCGCCTGGCACGGGAACTACGCACCGTACAAATACGACCTACGACGCTTCAACGCCATCGGTTCGATCAGCTTCGACCATCCCGATCCCAGCATCTTCCTGGTGCTCACCTCGCCCAGCGACACGCCCGGGGTCGGCAACCTGGATTTTGCGATCTTCCCGCCGCGCTGGCTGGTCGCGCAGCACACGTTCCGCCCGCCGTGGTTCCACCGCAACATCGCCAGCGAGTTCATGGGCCTGGTGCACGGCGCCTACGACGCGAAGGCCGAAGGCTTCGTGCCCGGCGGCTGTTCGCTGCACAACTGCATGACCGGGCACGGGCCGGACGCCGCCACGTTCGAGAAGGCCTCCGACGCCGACCTGTCCAGGCCCGACGTCGTGGCCGACACCATGGCCTTCATGTTCGAGTCGCGCGCGGTGATCCGGCCAACGCGGCAGTCGATGGACGTGGGGCATCGCCAGCGTGGCTACCAGGGCTGCTGGGCCGGATTGAAGAAGCATTTCGTCGATCCGGCCGGCTGAGCCGCCCGCTACTGCCGGCCCGGCGCTTCGCGTGTCGTTCACGACGTGTGGTTAGGCTGCGCGTTGCGATCAGGGGAGGCGCGCGATGAAGTTTGCGGTGATCACATTGGCGCTGTTGCTGGGTGCGGCAGCGGGTTGCGCCGACCGGGCGTCGACCCCGTCTGCAACACCCGCCGACACTGAGCTCCCGCCCGTCGAGCCCGGCATGGACCATCCGTCGGCCCACGACATTCCACCGGCGACAGCCCCCGCTTCGGCGACGGCGGTACTGCGGGCGAACGATGCGGTCGGCTTCGACGGGTTCGGTGCAGCCGGCTGGGGCGCCGATGAGCAGGCGGTACGGGAGGCCTGGGGCGCAGGACTTGAGGCGATGCCGGCCGACATGCCCGAAAGCTGCCGTTACCTGCTCCCAAGCTCGCGACCGAGCGACGGCTTCGGCGTGGGATTCATGCTCGAGGGCGAGCGCCTGGTCCGCATCGACGTCGACCGCCCCGACATCGAGGCACCCGGTGGCGGCCGCGTCGGAATGACCGCCGATCGGATTCTCCAGTTACATGGCGACGGTGTGGAGATGCAGAGCCACAAGTACGTCGACGCAGGGCGCTATCTGCGCGTGCCCGATCCGTCCGGCGGCCAGGCCGCGCTCGTGTTCGAGACCGATGCCGCCGGGCGGATCATCGCGTGGCGCGTGGGTGTACCGCCGCAGGTGGACTACGTCGAGGGCTGTTCCTGACGCCCGCTGCCGATTAGGCTGCATGCGCGGGTAACACCCACGGGCCGCGCGCCGCCTGCGCCGTCCACCACCAGACCAGGGAAAATCGTCATGTTCGAAGCAATCGGACTGTTTGTGCTCGGCCTGGCGCTGCTGGCGCTGGGCGGAGACTCGGTGGTCAAGGGCGCTTCGGGCCTGGCGCGTCACCTCGGCGCCTCGCCGTTCGTCACCGGACTGGTGCTGGTCGCGTTCGCCACCTCGCTGCCCGAAATCGCCGTCAACCTGCACGCGATACTGCGCGGGCAGCAGTCGCTCGCGCTCGGCAACGCGGTCGGCAGCAACATCGTCAACTTCGGCCTCACCCTCGGCGCCGCCGCGGTTGCGGCACCGTTGCTGGTGCGCTGGCGCGCGCTTGGTCCGATGCTGCTGGTGCTGGTCGTGGGCACGCTTGCGGTGATCGTCATGGGCCTGGACGGCGTGCTGTCGCGGATCGAGGGGCTGGTGCTGCTGCTCGCCTTCGTCGCGACCATGGCCTACGCGGTCCTGCGCAGCCGCGCGGAGGCGCCGGAGCTGCGGGAGGAAATCGCCGGATTCGCGCTCACCAGCAGCGACCTCACGGTCAACCTGCTGCGTTTCGCGGTCGCCGCCGCGCTGTTGTACTTCGGCTCGCGCCTGGTCGTGGTCAATGCGCCGATCGTCGGCGCGGGCATGGGCATGACGATGCTGCTGACCGGCCTGATTCCGGTGGCGATCGGCACCGCGTTGCCGGAAGTCGCCGCGGCCATCGCGGCCGCGCGGCGCCTCCAGGGCGACATGGTGATCGGCCACGTGATCGGCTCCAGCGTGTTCAACCTGCTCGTGGTGGTCGGCGGCATGGCCGCGTACAACACGGTGCCGCTGCCGGCCTCGTTCGTGCGTTTCGAACTGCCGGCCGCGCTCGTGCTCGCGCTGATGCTGGCGCCGATGCTGCGCGGCGACATGACGCTCAGCCGCCGCGAGGGCGGCGTGTTGCTGGCCGCGTTCGCGGGCTGGCTGCTGCTGGAGCTGCTCTACATCAACGGCTGACGAGACCGATTCAGCGGCGCGGCGGTGTCCGTTGCGGGCGTGCCGCCGCGGCGTCGGCCACGTTGCGCTCGTTGCGTGGCGCCTCGTCGAGCCGTGCGTCGTCGCCGGCGGGCTGCTCCGGCCGCTGCTGCGGATGCAGCTTGAGCGCGGCGCGCGCCATCAGGTGGGCGCTGATAGGCGCGGTGATGAACAAAAACAGCGTGATCAGGATCTCGCGCAGGCCGAGCCCGTCGCCAAGCGATGCGTGGTGACCGATCGACGCGATCAGGATGCAGCCGACCCCCAGCGTGGTCGCCTTGGTCGGCCCGTGCAGGCGCTTGAAGAAGTCCGACAGCTTCACCAGCCCGAACGAACCGACCAGCACGAAGAACGTGCCGACCGCGAGCAGCAGCACCAGCGCCAGTTCGAACAGCGCGCTCATTCGACGATGTCCCGGCGCAGCACGTACTTGCTCAGCATCACCGTGCCGACGAAGCCCAGCATGGCGATGATCAGCGCCGCCTCGAAGTACACCACCGAGCGCAGGTGCATGCCGAACAGGATCAGCGCCGCGATGGTATTCACGTACAGGGTGTCGAGCGCGAGGATGCGGTCGGGCACGCCGGGTCCGCGCAGCAGCCGCCACAGGCTCAGCAGCATCGCCAGCCCGACGCCGTAGAGCGCGACGAGGACCGCGGTCTGGATCATGGGAATATCTCCATCAGCGGCGCTTCGTAGCGCGTCTTGATGCCGGCCAGCAGGGCCCGGGCGTCCTTGAGGTTGAAGCAGTGGACCAGCAGGTGGCGCTGGTCGCGGCTCAGTTCGGCCGACACCGTGCCCGGCGTCAGGGTGATGATGCTCGCCAGCGCGGTGATGCCGTGGATGCTGGTCAGGTCCAGCGGCAGCCACACGAAGGTCGGAGTGAGCGCGCGTTCCGGGCCGATGATGCGCCGGGCCACTTCGATGTTCGCCAGTACGATGTCCCACAGCACGCGTCGGATGAGCACCAGGATCATCGCCGTGCGTCCGAAGCGCGCGCGCTGCGGCTGCAGCATGCCGGCCAGCAGCGGCAGCGCCACCGCCAGCATCGCGCCGAGCAGCACCTGACCGGCGCTCACTTCGGCGACCAGCAATAGCCACAGCAGGAACACCGCGGCGCTGAGCGGAGGCGAGGGCAGGATGCGTTTCATGGCGATGGGGCCCTTCGTTGCGGGACGGCCCGGTGCGCCGCCTGGACGTACGCGGCCGGATCGAGCAGCTGCGCGGCCGTCGCCTGGGCGTAGGCGACGACCGGACCGCCGGCGACGACCATCGATACGCCGTACCCCACCAGCAACAGCGCGGCGGCGAGCTGCAGGCGCTGCGGCCGCGGTGGTCGCTTCGCGCGCTCCGGCCAGGACTCCGCACGCCAGAAC
>JALYOG010000100.1 GCA_030856985.1 Pseudomonadota bacterium
GTTCGCGCGCGTGCTGGATCGCCGGCACTACGCGCGCGGCGCCGGAGTCGGCAGCGTGGTGATGCAGAGCGGGCTGGTGCTCGGCCCCGCCCTGGGCGGACTTCTGATCGCCCTCAGCGGCATGACCACCGCGTATCTGGTCGCGGCGACCTTTGCGGCAGCGGCAGCGGTTGCCGTGATCTCGGTGCGGGTCACCGAACCGCCGCTGCCCACGACCCGCGCGCCCGTGTTCCGCAGCATCGGCGAGGGACTGCGCTTCGTCTACAACCACCAGATCGTGTTCGGGGCACAGGCCTTGGACATGTTCTCGGTGCTGTTCGGCGGAGCCATTGCCCTGCTCCCGGCGTTCATCAGCGAAGTCCTGGACGCCGGCCCGGAAGCGCTGGGCATCCTGCGCGCTTCTCCTGCCGTCGGTGCGGTGCTGATGGGGCTGTGGCTGGCGCGGCGGCCGCTTCAGAAGCACGCCGGACGGTTGCTGCTCGGCGCCGTCGCGGGCTTCGGCGTCTGCATCATCGGCTTCGCGCTGTCGGAGCACTTCTGGCTGTCGGCCGCGCTGTTGATGATGTCCGGGGCGTTCGACAGCGTGTCGGTGGTCGTGCGCACGACCATCCTGCAGTTGGCCACGCCCGACCACATGCGCGGGCGCGTGGCGTCGATCAACGGCATCTTCATCGGCTCGTCCAATGAGCTCGGTGCGTTCGAATCCGGCGTCGCCGCGCGCCTGCTCGGGCTGGTGCCGTCGGTGATCTTCGGCGGATCGATGACTCTCGTGGTCGTCGCCGCGACGGCGAAACTCGCGCCGAAGTTGCGGCGGCTGGACCTGCGCGACCTGCAGTGATCGCTGGGCGGTTCTGCGCGGGAGGATGTCCGCGAAGGACGCGAAAACCGCGAAAAAAGCAACGCCGTAGAGGTCACTGCCGGGGCGGGGTCCGGAACCGGCACTCCGCTGAGGCGAGGCGCCGTTTAATTCCTTCACGGGCGCGACAGCAGAACCCTTCCCCGGGACATCCCTCCGCATTCTGCTTTTTTCGCGTTCTTTGCGTCCTTCGCGGACAGTACCCGAGTGGCCCGGTACGGCGATGCCGCCCTAGTCGCCCATCTGCTTGCGCAGGTGCTCCCAGCGCTCCTGGGCGTCGATGGTGCGCTCGGCGGTGAGGCGCGCCTCGAGGCGATCCAGGCCGATTTCCTCGCCGGTCTCGGCACAGAAACCGTAGTCGCCGCTGTCCACCCGCTTCAGGGTGCTGTCGATCTTGCTGATCAGTTTGCGATAACGGTCACGGGTACGCAGCTCGAGCGAGTTCTCGGTCTCGCGGGTCGCACGCTCGGCCTCGTCGCCGACGTCGCGGACTTCGTCCTTGAGGTTCTCGATGGTCTGCTTGGATTCCTCCACCAGGTCCGCGCGCCATTTCAGCAGGCGCTGCCGGAAGTATTCGAGCTGCAGCGGGCTCATGTACTCCTCGTCCGGGGCGGGCTTGTAACCGGCGGGAACGATGGGACGACCACTACCTTGTTCTGTCTTGTACGGCACGACTTTCACCTTGCCTTTCGGTGCAGGTGCCTGCGGTTTTGCGGCAACTGCCACCGCGACCTTGCCGATCGGTCGCCTGATCGGGAGGGCCGCGGCTTTCACTGCTGGGGGCGGGGTTTGCGCCATCGATCGGTTCGACGACTTGGCGCTCGACGACCGGCTGGCTTCGGGTTTTGCATCGGCGGCCGCGACAACGGTGGCCGACGTGATTCTGGATCCGTTGCCCGCGTGCGATCCGCCTGACGATTTTTTCGCCCGGGCGGGTGCGACCGGCGACGTCCTGGAGTCGGGCTTGGCCGGCGGAGACTTGCTTGCTGCCGGTGCCTTGGAGGCGGCCGACTTCCTGGCCGCCTGCTTGGCGAGGGGCTTTGCAGCTGGCTTGCCCGCAGCCGACTTGCCGGCAGCAGACTTGCCGGCAGCAGACTTGCCAGCGGCGGACTTCGGCGCGGCCGATTTGCCGGAGGACTTTCCTGCAGCGGCAGGTTTCACGGTCGGCGGCTTGGCCGGTTTGCCTGCCGACCGGGTCGCGGCGGCCTTCTTTGCGGGTGCGCTCCTGGCGCCGCCCTTCTTTGCCGCTGCCTTGCCAGCGGCGGGCTTGGCGGCCTTCGCGGGCGCCGGTTTCGCGGACACGGACGACTTGCCGGCTGCCGGCCTGTTCGCCGCAGCCTTTTTCAAAGCTGCCGTCACGGCGGTCGCAGCCTTTTTGATGACGGCAGCGGCCTTCTTTGCCACCGTTTTCTTGGCTACGGGCTTCTTTGGCGAAGACTTTGCGGTTTTTTTCGCGGGTTTCTTGACTGCCACGAGCGGCTTATCCTTTAGTTCCCTTGTGACGGGAAAGCGCGCTGTTATACCCTGCCAGCGCACCTGCGGCAACCGCAATCGTCGTGACAACGTGCTCTGCCCCGGATGCAGGCCGGGTCCGGCGCGGAACATCCACGACGATCACTTCCCCGTCTCCGCAAATCGTGGATGATCCGGCCTTCCTGCGACATCGCGCGGCACGCTGGCGAGTCGGGCCCTGCGCGCGCCAGCCGGTGCATTGCAGGCCTGACGCCACATGCCGCCGCACCCGACACCATTCTTGACCCGGACACCGTGATCGAACGGCTGCTAATCGCACTGCTGAAGCTCTACAAGCGCTGGATCAGCCCGCTGCTGGGGCCGCGCTGTCGCTTCCACCCCACCTGCTCGGTGTACGCGATGCAGGCCATTGCGCGATTCGGGGCGTTTCGTGGAAGCTGGCTGGCACTGCGCCGCATCCTGCGCTGCCATCCGCTCCATCCCGGCGGGCACGATCCGGTGCCGCCACCCCATGACCACTCCGAACACCAGGGACACCCCCGATGACCTCACCCGTGACCTCCTCGACGCTCATCGTCAACGCCAGGCTCGTCAACGAAGGTCGTGAATTCGACGGCGACTTGCGCTTCGCCAGGGGCGCGATCACCCAGATCGGCAGCGGACTGTCGGCCAGGGACCACGAGATCGTGATCGATGCCCGCGGCCGGCGCCTACTGCCGGGAATGGTCGACGACCAGGTGCACTTCCGCGAGCCCGGCATGGAGCACAAGGCCGACATGGCCACCGAGTCGGCGGCGGCGGTCGCCGGCGGCCTGACCACCTTCATGGACATGCCCAACACCAGCCCACCGACGCTCGATGCCGACGCGCTGGAAGACAAGTACCGCCGCGCCGCGGGCCGCGCGTGGGGCAACTACGGCTTCTACATGGGCACCAGCACCGGCAACCTGGAAGCGATCCAGCGGCTCGATCCGCGCAGCGCTCCGGGCATCAAGGTGTTCATGGGAGCGTCGACCGGCAACATGCTGGTCGACGACCCGGTGGTGCTGGACGCGGTGTTCCGCGATGCGCCCACCCCGGTGATCACCCACTGCGAAGACACCCCGATGATCGATGCCGAGATCGCCCGCTACCGGGAGAAGTACGGCGACGACATTCCGGCCGAATGCCACCCCGACATCCGCTCGCGGGAGGCCTGCATGAAATCCACGCAACTGGCGCTTTCGCTCGCGCGCAGGAACGGCACGCGGCTGCACGTGCTGCACATCTCCACCGCCGACGAGCTGGCGCTGTTCGAGGCAGGGCCGCTGGTGCGCGCCGACGGCAGCCGCAAGCGCATCACGGCCGAGACCTGCGTCCACTTCTTGCGCTTCGACCGCAGCGACTACGAGCGCCTGGGGCACCTGATCAAGTGCAACCCGGCGATCAAGGATGCATCCGATCGCCAGGCGCTGGTGCGCGCGCTCGCCGAGGACGTCATCGACGTGCTCGCCACCGATCACGCGCCGCATCTGCTGGAGGAGAAGACGCGGCCCTACACGTCCGCGCCCAGCGGCCTGCCGCTCGTGCAGTACGCGCTCAATGCCGCGCTGGAACTCGTGCACGAGGGCCATCTCACCACCGCGCAGGTGGTGCAGAAGTTCGCCCATGCCCCGGCGCAACTGTTCGACGTGGTCGGCCGGGGCTATCTGCGCGAAGGCTATGCGGCCGACCTGGTGCTGATCGACGACGTGCCCATGACGGTGCGCCGCGAGGACGTGCTGTCGCGCTGCGGGTGGTCGCCGTTCGAGGGAACCACGTTCCACACGAGCATCGCGTCGACCTGGGTCAATGGCGTGCTCGCGTGGGACGGCAGGCAACTGGTCGGCACGCCACAGGGGCGGCGCCTGGCGTTCGCCCGATGAGCGCGCCAAGGCTGGCATCGC
The DNA here is from genome assembly GCA_030856985.1 of Pseudomonadota bacterium. Classification (GTDB taxonomy): domain Bacteria; phylum Pseudomonadota; class Gammaproteobacteria; order Xanthomonadales; family Xanthomonadaceae; genus Lysobacter_K. Next base: position 4,255 of record JALYOG010000100.1, read on the forward strand.
CAGCGGCCGCGTCGATCGTTGTCGCCGCGCTGCTGATTGCCTGCACCGGCACGCGGGCTCCGGCCGCCGAGCCGGTCCGGTCTTCGACGCATGTCGGCACCTCGCATGCCCAGGCAGTCGCGCAAGCGGCCGTCGCCGACTCCGCGGTGGTGTTTCCCACCTCGGTGCAGCAGGGCGCCATGGTGATCGGCAAGGTGCCCGCCGGAAGCACCGTGCAACACGGCGGACGCCGCCTGCGCGTCACGCCGTACGGGTCGGTGGTCTTCGGTGTTGCCCGCGATGAGGCGGGTCCGGCGCGCTTGCTGGTGACATTGCCGGGCGGACGCGAGCAGCCGGTGTCCATCGAGGTGGTCCCGCGCGACTGGCCTGCCGAAACCATCCGCGGCGCGCCGAAGCAGACAGTGAAGCCGTCGCCGGCAGTCGCGGCGCGGATCCAGCGCGAGCAGGCGTTGGTGAGCGCAGCGCGCGTTCGCGACGACGCCCGCACCGGTTTCGCCGAACACTTCCAGTGGCCGGTCCGCGGGCGCATCAGCGGCCGGTTCGGCAGCCATCGCGTGTACCTGCTGCCCGACGGCAGCGGTTCGAAGGGCTCCTCGCACTCCGGCATGGACATCGCGGCCCCCACCGGCACGCCGGTGCTCGCACCGGCCGCCGGTGTGGTGACCTTCGCCGACCCCGACCTGTACCTCACCGGAGGCACGATCCTGCTGGACCACGGCCACGGCATCAGTTCCAACTTCCTGCACCTGTCGCGCCTGGACGTGCGGGTCGGCGACGCGGTGTCGCAGGGCGAGGTCATCGGCGCGGTCGGCGCGACCGGCCGCGCCACCGGTCCGCACCTGCACTGGGGCATGAACTGGTTCGATGTCCGTATCGATCCATTGCTGGTGCTCGAGCGCGGCGAGCAAGCCCGACCCGCCGGCGCACCCTGACGGTCGCTCGCGCCCTACCCGACGGGCATGACGGCGCGCAGGCGCGGCGAGGTCGCGCGCGAATCGTGCGCGGTCACTCGATCGCGTCCGGCGGATTTGCTCGCATACAGCGATTCGTCCGCGCGCTCCAGAAGATGTTCGGCGGACTCGCCCGTCACCAGCTCGGCTGCGCCCAGACTCAGGGCTCGCGCTGAGCCTGCAGCCCTTGATCGCCAGCGGCCGGCAGTTCACCGCCGAGCGAGGTTCTCGGCCACGCCCAGGGCTTCCACCAGGCGGGTATTGGGGAGCACGGCCAGCACCTCGTCGCGGCGGTAGCCGCCCCGAACAGGTCGTAGGTGCGCAGGCGGTTGCGGGTACGCAGGCCGATGCTCCGCAGGGTGTCGTCGCCGGTGCGGTGGCCGTACTGGTCGTCGATGCTCTTGAACCTGTCGACGTCGAAGAACACGACCGACAACGGCCGACCTTAACGCTGCGCTTCGACCACCGCCGCCTTCAGGACCGGGTCAGGGCCCTGTCCAGCAGCTTGCAGAACGCCGGCTGCGGGGTCGCGGCAGGCGCAACGTTACGCACGCGCAGGGGTGCGGAGGCTTTGCGCCAACGATCGCCGTTTCCGCCGAGCTCAGGACTCGGCGCCCACGCCTGTCACGCGGGCGACCGCATCGTGGGCGTGCAGGCTTTCGAAATGCGCGACCTGCGCGTCGAAACGTTCGACCCGAACGTCGGCGGAGAGCACGGCGGCGACGCGGCGTACGGAGTCCTCGCAGAACATCAGGTTCTCGGCGTTGAGCTGCGCGAAGGCCTGCTCGTCCTCGCGCTTGACCGCGGTCTGCACCGGCGTGCCAAGGGCGTGCTCGACCGAATCGACCAGCGATACCAGCGGGAGTTCGTCGAAGGCGGGACGCAGTTCGACCCGCACGTCGGCGCGGCTGCGCTGCGCATGCGGCGTCGCGGCCATGCCGCGCTCGGAGGCTAGCCAGTCGTGCACGGCCGAGGACAGCGGACGCGTGTCGGCGAAGTCGGCGCTGAACCTGTCGGCGTTGAGCTGCCTGGAGAGCGCGGCCGACGCCGGGCACGTGCTCGAGTAATCGACCGCGAACCGCAGCGCCAGGCGCAGGTGAGCGTCGATCAGGGTCGCCTCGATCTCGACGGGGTAGCTCTTCCAGCCCGAGTGGCCGCTGGCCAGCGCCGGACGCAGCAGCAGTTGCTCGTAGCGCAACACCAGCCGCGCGCGGGTGGACAGGCCCGCCTGGGTTTCGATGAGGGTCTGCAAGACGCGACGCAGGCCGGCCTGGGTCACCACTTCGCTGGCGAACGCATGCTGCAACTGCAGATAGAGCCGCGACATGTGGATGCCGCGCGCCTGCGCGTCGGCCAGGTCCACCGCGATGTCCACCGATGCGGCGACCTGGATGGTCTCGCCTGTCGCGGAAGCCACCCGCAACGGCAGCGCGATGTTCGACATCCCGACCCAGTCCAGCGCACGCGCGGCCGCGGCTGCGTCGAAAGCGACGTCGGGCAGGCGGCGGGGAGCGAGGGGACGGGTCACGGCAACCACGGCTGGCGATGCAGGCTTCGCACCGTCGCCCATTCTACCGTGCGCGGCAAAAAAGGCCGACCAGGGGCTGGAACGCTCAGTTGCGACCGCCGCGACCGCCGCGGGCGCCGCGCCAGGAGACCAGCAGGGCTCGCCACGAAGGCAACGCACGCGCCGGGTCGGACTGGCGCAGCCGCGCCCTGGCGAGCGCCGCCCACAGGCGCCGCGGCCGCGTGGATGCCGCGTTCGCAGGCCACTCATCGAGCAGGTAACAGCGCCATGCGTCGGCCGGGGCGCCCTCGTCACTCGCAAGAAAGCTCAGCGGTACGTGGCGATCACCGGCTTGGGCGGCACGGTTGGCCAGGAGGCTCGTGGCCACCACGGCGGCATCCGCCGGCCCGATCTCCTCGCCCCCGCCCTCGAACAGGGCCGACTCCACCGCCGCCACCGCCGCGGAAAACCCGGCGAGCGCGGCGAACAGCTCTTCGGGATCGCGGGCGCGCTCGCGACTGGCGGGCAGCGCCACAAGCGTCTGCGCCAGCGACTTCCAGGGCGCCTGCTGGCGCTGCAGCACGGCGCCCAGCGGGTGGCGGCGCCGGCCAGCGGCCCAGCCATGCAGTTCCTCCTGCCACCAAGCGAGCTTCACCTCGCCCGGCCTCGGGTCCACCGTGCTCCACGCGGCGTCGGTCAGTTCCTGCAACAGCGCGGCCCAGGCCACCGCCGACTCGCGCTGCGCTTCGGGCACGAACACTTCGGCCAGCGACCACTCCGGCCAGCGCAGCAGCCATTTGCCGACGAAGCTTTCCAGCGCCTCGCTGCGAGGCGGTTGTGCCGCGGGATCGCTCATTTCGCCAGCGGCCACGCGGCGGCCTGGCAGAGCGCATCGGGATGCTCGATCAGCACATCGCCCTTCCAGGACACCGGGTCGTCCTCCGACAAACGATAGCCCCACAGCGCCACCACGGAGGGCATGCCCGCGGCGCGCGCGGCGGCGATGTCGCGCTCGTCGTCGCCGACATAGATGCAGTCGCCCGGCGCCACGCCGATCTGATCGGCAGCGTAGGTCAGCGGCAGCGGATCGGGTTTGCGGACGGGGAGCGTGTCGCCCCCGACCAGCACCGCGCAGCGCTGCTGCCATCCCAGCAGCGGCAACAACTGCCTGGCGAGGTATTCGGGCTTGTTGGTGACGATGCCCCAGAGGCAGCCGGCCGCCTCCAGTTGCGCGAGCATCGACTCGATGCCGTCGAAGGGCGCCCCGTGCCTGCCGAGCTCGCGCTCATAGCAGCCCAGGAACGGCGGCACCTGCGCTTCGCGCTCCAGCTCCGGCAGATGCGGGAATGCCGCGGCCAGCATCGCCCGCGCACCCTTGGAGACGTGCGGGCGTAGCTCGGCCAGCACCATGGCCGCCATGCCCGCCTCCGCACGCATCGTGTTGAGGGCGGCCAGCATGTCCGGCGCACTGTCGAGCAGGGTGCCGTCGAGGTCGAAGAGAACGGCTTTGGGGAAGGGCATGGGTTTGAGGCGGGAGTGATGGAGCGGGTGTGGTGAAGCGGGAATGGGGAACCGGGGCGGCGGTGAGCATGTGATCCGGGCAGCAACGGACTTTGCATCGGGCTTCAAAAGCGGATGTCGAGGCCGAAGGGGAAGACGGACCCTGGCGACGCCACGGTTCCCCATTCCCGCCTTACCATCCCCGCTTCACCTACCCCGCTTTCCTCGCCCTCACCAGATAATTCACATCCGTTCGCGCAATCAGCCGCGCCGAATTGCGCCAGGGCTCGTACATCAAGCCGCTGACATCCTGCAGTTGCAGTCCGGCGGCGCGCAACCAGGCGGCCAGCTCCGAGGGGCGGATGAAATCGCGGTACTGGTGGGTCCCCTTGGGCAGCAGCCGCGCGACATACTCGGCCCCGACGATCGCCAGCGCGAAGGCGGCCGGCGTGCGGTTCAGGGTGGAGACGAACAAGTGGCCGCCCGGCTTGAGCAGCTTGGCGCACGCGGAAACGATCGCCGCCGGATCCGGCACGTGCTCGAGCATTTCCATGCAGGTGATCGCGTCGAAACGCCCCGGCGCTTCGGCCGCGAGCGATTCGACCGACTGCTGGCGGTAGTCGACGGGAACGCCCGACTCCAGGCCGTGCAGGCGCGCGACCTTCAGCAGTTCCGGCGCCAGGTCCAGCGCCACCACGTCCGCTCCCTGCCGGGCCATCGCCTCGCTGAGCAGCCCGGCGCCGCAGCCAACGTCGAGCACCTGCGCGCCAGTCAGTGCGATCCGGGCTTCAACATAGGCCAGGCGCGGCGGATTGAGCGCGTGCAGCGCCTTCTGCGGGCCGTCGGGATCCCACCAGCGCGCCGCGAGCGCGTCGAACTTGTCGAGTTCGGCCTGGCTGAAATTCGGACCTCGTTCGTGCGTGCTCATGCCGGGCTCCGGGCCGAGCCGATCCGCGCGCGCCACTGGCCCGCGTTCGCCATCAGCGCATCGATATCGAGGTCGACCAGTTCGCGCTCGCGCAGCTTGCGCCGGCCGGCGATCCACACGTCGGTGACCTGGTGCCGGCCGACCGCGTAGACCAGCTGCGAGATCACGTGGTGCAGCGGCTGGGTCTCGATCTGCTGCAGGTCCACCAGGGCCAGGTCGGCCTGCTTGCCGACCTCGATCGATCCGACCGCGTCGTCGAAGCCCATCGCCCGGGCCCCGCCCAGGGTGGCGGCGTGCAGCGCGCTGGCGGCGCCGAAGGCGGACGCGTCCTCGGCAACGGCCTTGGCCAGCAGGGCCGCGGTGCGGGTTTCGCCGAACATGTCCAGGTCGTTGTTGCTGGCGCAGCCGTCGGTGCCGATCGCGACGTTGACGCCGGCGCGCCGGAGTTTCTCCACGTGGCAGAAGCCCGACGCGAGCTTGAGGTTCGACTCGGGGCAGTGCACCACGCTGACGCCGCGCTGGGCGCAAAGCTCGATTTCGCTATCGATCAGCTGGGTCATGTGCACCGCGATCAGGCGATCGTTGAGCAGTCCCAGGCGATCGAGCCGCGCGAGCGGCCGCTGGCCGTGCAGGCGCTGGGACTCGACGACTTCGTGTGCGGTCTCGTGGGTGTGCAGGTGCACCGGGATGTCGAGCTGGTCGGCCAGCACGCGTATCCGCTCCAGGCTCTTGTCGGACACCGTGTAGGGCGCATGCGGGGCGAACGCGGTGGCGACCAGGGGATCGTCGCGCCACTGGTCGTGGACCTCGCCGGCGCGGGCGAAATACTCGTCGTCCGAACTGGCCCAGGCCGTCGGGAAATCGATGACCGGGAGCCCGACCCGCGCACGGAACCCGTGGCGTTTGTAGACCGCCGCCTGCACGTCGGGGAAGAAGTAGTTCTCGTTGGCGCAGGTGGTGCCGCCGCGCAGCATCTCGGCGATCGACAGCGCGATGCCGTCGGCGACGAATTCCGGCCCCATCACCGCAGCCTCGACCGGCCAGATATGGCCGGTGAGCCACTCCATCAGCGGCAGGTCGTCGGCGACCCCGCGCAGCAGCGTCATCGGGTTGTGGGTGTGGGCGTTGATCAATCCCGGGATCAGCACCGAACCCGGCCGAGAGACCGTCTCGGCCGCATGGTATTCCACCCGCGCCTCGGCGCTAGGCAGCACCGCCACGATCGCCCCGTCGCGGACCGCCACCGAATGACTTTCGAGCACCACTCCCTGCGGCTGGACCGGCACCACCCAGCCGGCCTCGATCAGCAGGTCGCAGGTTCGTGGCTGGGGCTGGCTGGGCATCGGATGGGTCCCTTGTGGGGTCACTTCACCCGGCTCTCGTACTCGCCGGTGCGGGTATTGACCTTGACGATCTCGTCCTGTCCCACGAACAACGGAACGCGCACCACCGCACCGGTCTCGAGCGTGGCAGGCTTGCCGCCGCCGCCGGAGGTGTCGCCGCGCACGCCCGGATCGGTCTCCACGATCTTCAGGTCGACGAAGTTCGGCGGCTGCACCGCGATCGGCACGCCGTTCCACAGCGTCACCACGCACTGCTCCTCGCCCTTGAGCCATTTGTAGGAATCGCCCACGCCGGCCTTGTCGGCCTGGACCTGCTCGAAGGTCTCCGGCTGCATGAAGTGCCAGTACTCGCCGTCGGCGTACAGGAACTGCATGTCGGTATCGAGCACGTCGGCCGCTTCCAGGTCGTCGGTCGCCTTCATCGTCAGCTCGACCACCCGGCCGGACTTGATGAACCGGTACTTGATGCGGGTGAAGGCCTGGCCCTTGCCGGGTTTGACGTATTCGGTTTCGGTAATGACGCACGGCTCGTTGTTGACCAGGATCTTCAAACCGTTCTTCACGTCGTTCATGCCGTAGGTGGCCATCCTGGAACTCCTGCAAATTGGAACATCGAATTGGGATACGGGTAGGGTGGCACGGCGGCCGATGCGGCGGCAGGCGGCTAGAATACGGCGCAGCGCGGTTTCCCCCGAGCCGCACGTGGCAAAAGGATCCGCATGATACCCGCAGGCCCCGCTCCCCTGCAGCCGCCCGCCTGGCAGCAGTTGTGGCGCCAGTGCGTGCGCGACCCGCGCCACCTGCTGGAGATGCTCGGGCTGGAGCACGCGATCTTGGAACATGCCGGGCTGTCGATTTCCGCCGAAGCCATGGCGCAGTTCCCGCTGCGGGTGCCGCGAGGGTTCATCGCGCGAATGCGCCACGGCGATCCGTCCGATCCGCTGCTGCGCCAGGTCCTGCCGCTGGACGCGGAAATGCGGCCGATGCCCGGCTTCAGCCTGGATGCGGTCGGCGATACCGCCGCCCAGGCCGGCAGCGGCGTGATCCGCAAGTACCGGGGCCGAGCGCTGCTGGTCGCCACCGGCAGCTGCGCGGTCCACTGCCGCTACTGCTTCCGCCGGCACTTTCCGTATGCCGAGCAGACCGCGGCCGCGGGCGGCTGGAAACAGGCCGTCGAACTCATCCGCGCCGACCCCACGATCGACGAGGTCATCCTGTCGGGGGGCGACCCGCTGTCGCTGGGCACGTCCAAACTCGCCGAGCTGACCGCGGCGTTGGCCGACATCCCGCATCTGCGGCGCCTGCGCATCCATACGCGGCTCCCGGTGGTGCTGCCCGAGCGCGTGGATGCGCCGCTGCTGGCCTGGATGAGTGCCCTGCCCTGGCCGGTGGCGGTGGTGCTGCACGCCAACCATGCGAACGAATTCGATGCCTCCGTCGACGCCGCTGTCGCCGCCATGCGCCGCGCCGGCGCCACCGTGCTCAACCAGGCGGTGCTGCTGGCGGGGGTCAACGACTCGGTCGAAGCGCTCGTCGATCTCAGCCAGCGCAGTTTCGCCGCAGGTGTACTGCCTTATTATCTGCACCAGCTGGACCGCGTGCAGGGCTCGGCGCATTTTGAAGTCGACGATGATCGGGCGCGCCGGATGCACGCCGCAATGGCCGCACGACTTTCCGGTTACCTGGTGCCGAAGCTGGTCCGGGAAATCGCCGGCGGCAGCGGAAAGGCACCCCTTCAATAGCGACTCCCGTCGCGTATCCGCCGGCAGGGCGTCACGGTCGCCTGCAGGCGCTTCTGTCATAAAAAGACAGGGAGCAAGCATGCAATTTGGTAACGAGGTGACATTGCGGTTGCTGATCGTCGACGACAGCGTCGAAGCCGCCGAGGCGATCATCAGCAGCCTTCGCAACAGCGGAATCGCGGTGAGGCCGATCCGGCCCGACGGCGAGGAAGAGCTGGGCGCGATGCTGTCCTCGCATTCGCCGGACCTGCTGATCGCCGCGCGCGACGCCAAGAGCGTGCCGCTGGAGCGGGTCATGAATCTGGTCGACACCAGCGGCAAGGACCTGCCGGTCCTGGTGCTGGTGGACTCGATCGACGACGAGCGCCTGCTGGAGGTCACCACGATGGGCCTGCGCGGCGTCCTGCTGCGCAACCGCAATGCGCAGATCGAACACACCGTGCGCGCCGAGTGGACCGACCTGCTCGCCCGCCGTGCCCTGCGGCTGCTGGAGTCGCAGGTCCGCGAGACCGAGCGCCGCTGCGACGCGCTGATCGAATCGTCGCGCGACCCGATCGCCTACGTGCACGAGGGAATGCACATCCGCGCCAACCCGGCCTACCTTGAGATGTTCGGCTACGAGTCCTTCGAAGACCTGGAGGGCATGTCGCTGCTGGACATGATCGCCCCCCAGCACGTCGATGGTTTCAAGCAGCTGCTCAAGCAGCTGTCGAAGGGCGAGGCGCCGCCACCGCGCTTCGATACCGAGGCGCGCACGCTCGACGGCAACCAGTTCCCGGCGGTCATGGAATTCATGGCCGCCAGCTACGAGGGCGAGCACTGCCAGCAACTGATCCTTCGCCGCCAGGAGCTGGACCCGGAGCTCTCGCGCGAGCTGGAGGAACTGCGCCAGCGCGACCAGGCGACCGGCCTGCTCAATCGTCCGACCTTCCTGCGCCTGCTCGAGGACGCGGTCGCGGACGCGGCCAAGAACGCCAGCCACCACGGATTCCTGCTGCTGGAGCCCGACCACTACCTGCGCCTGATCGAAGACATCGGCCTGGATGCGGCCGACCACCTGATCGCCGCCTGCGCCGATCGCCTGCGCAGCGTGCTCGGCCCGGACGATGTCGCAGCGCGCTTCGGCGAGCACCAGTTCGCGCTGCTGCGGCTCAACAGCGGCCATGCCGCGACGTCCGCGCTCGCCGAGACCGTGCGCGCCGCGTTCGCCGACAACGTGCTGGACATCGAAGAGCATTCCCTCAACGCCACCGTCAGCGTCGGCGGCGTGCAGATCGGCGAGAAAATCGCCAGCGTCGCCTCCGTGCTCGGCAAGGCCAACCAGGGCCTGCAGTCGACGATCGGCGTCGGCGGCAATCGCGTGGAGTTGTTCGATCCCGGCGCGGTGGATCGTGCCGAGGAGGCACGGATCGAAGCCTGGATCATCCGCATTCGCGACGCGCTCGATGGCGACCGCTTCGTCACCCACTACCAGCCGCTGGTGAGCCTGCATGGCGATCCGGGCGAGATGTACGACGTCTACCTGCGGATGAAGGACGAGCGCGGCGAACTGGTGGCGCCGCTGGCGTTCCTGCAGATCGCAGAAGAGCAGGGCCTGCTGTGGGAGATCGATCGCTGGGTCGTCGGACGCGCGATCGCGGTCATCGGCGAGCGCCAGCGCGCCGGCATCCGGACCACGCTGATGGTCAGGATCACCGAGGTATCGCTGCAGGACGACAGCCTCTCCAAGCACATCCGCGAGCAACTCACCCGCCATGGCGCCGATGGCAAGCTGCTGGTGTTGCAGCTGCCGGAAGCCAAGGTGTTCACGCACCTGCGCTCGGCCCAGGCTTTCCAGGAGTCGGTGGCGCCCACGGGCGTTCGCGTCGGACTGGAGCAGTTCGGCAGCGGGCTCAACTCGTTCCAGCTGCTCACCCACTTCGATGCGGACCTGCTGAAACTCGACCGCACCTTCATGCAGGACCTGGCGACGAACCCCGATCACCAGCGTCGCATCCAGGAACTGGCGGGCAAGGCCCACGAGCTGGGCAAGCAGGTGATCATCGACCACGTGCAGGACGCGGCGAGCCTGTCGATCCTGTTTGCGGCAGGCATCGACTATGCCGAAGGCAACTTCCTGGCCGCGGCCAGCGCCCAGCTGGACTACGACTTCCAGTAAAGCCGGCGGCCGGGGGCGACCCCCCCGCCTGCGGGCGCTCGTGCCG
>JALYOG010000101.1 GCA_030856985.1 Pseudomonadota bacterium
GCGCAGACCTGGCCGTTGCCGGTCGACGGGCACGCGGCGCAGCCGGACCTGATCGTCGCACCCGATGGTGGCGTGCTGCTGTCGTGGATCGAGCCGGACGGTTCGGCTTCGGCATCGCATGCGCTGAAGTTCGCCCGCTTCGCCGACGAGGCCTGGTCGCAACCGCAGGCGATCGCGAGCGGCGACGACTGGTTCGTCAACTGGGCCGACACCCCGCACATCGCCGCGACCGCCGACGGCGCGCTGTGGGCGCACTGGCTGCAGAAATCCTCTGCGGCGACCTATTCCTACGACGTCGCTCTGGTGCGCTCCGGCGACGGCGGCAGCAACTGGTCGGCACCGGTGCTCGTCAATGACGACGGCACGCCGACCGAGCACGGCTTCGTCTCGCTGTGGCCGGCGTCGAACGACAGTCTCGGCATCGCCTGGCTCGACGGTCGTCGCACCGCGTCCCAAGGCGGGCACGGCGCAGCGACCTCGCACGGCGGCGCCGAAGCGGGCCACGGCAGCGAGGCGGCGATGATGACCCTGCGCGCCACCGTGTTCGACCCCGCATTGCAGCGCAGCGCCGATCAGGAGCTGGACCTGTCGACCTGCGACTGTTGCCAGACCGACGCGGTCGCGACGCCGGCCGGGGCGATCCTCGCCTACCGCGACCGCACCGCCGCGGAGATCCGCGATATCTACGTGGCCCGCTTCCAGGACGGCGCATGGCAGCCGGCCGACCGCGTGCACGCGGATGACTGGACCATGCCGGCGTGCCCGGTCAACGGCCCGGCGATCCACGCCCGCGGCAGCAACGCGATCGTCGGCTGGTACACCGCCGCCGGCGGCACGCCGATGGTCAAGCTGGCGCATTCCAGCAATGCGGGCGCGAGTTTTGCCAGCCCCAGGGCGATCGACGGCGGCGACGCGGTGCAGGGCCGGGTCGCGGTCGCCTTGGGCGAAAGCGCTGCGTGGGTGCTGTGGCTGCGCGAAACCGGCGCGAGCCAGTCGCTGCAGCTGGCGCTCTTCAGTCCGGACCTGGGCCGCGAACTGCAGCGCATCGAGGTCGCCACCCTCCAGGGCCGCGGCCGCGGCACCGGCTTTCCGCAGATGGTGCTGAGCGGAGAAACCGCGCATGTGATCTGGACCGATGTGGTCGACGGGAAGCCGAGGCTGCACGGGGCGACGATCGCGGCTCGGTAGTCCCGCGGGAAAATCGTATCGCCCGCGGTGGAAAGATTCACCACACGTCACTCGCGCGCCCCCACCCCAACCCTCCCCCGCGCCCGAAGGAAGTCCCCTTGGGGGATAAACGGGGGGGAGCTTGTTCGGTGCAGGTCGTAAATTTCGGACGGTCGAGCAGGCGCTTTTGACTCCCTCCCCCGCTGGCGGGGAGGGTTCGGGTGGGGGCACGCGAAACCCCGCATACGAAGAGGGCCGTAAGCCCCGCGTCTACTCGCTCAACGTCAAAAGCGAGGCGTTGCCGCCGGCGGCGGTGGTGTTGATCGTGATGGTCTTCTCGGTGGCGAATCGAGGCAGGTAGTGCGGGCCGCCGGCCTTGGGTCCGGTGCCGGAGAGATTGTGTCCGCCGAACGGCTGCACGCCGACCACCGCGCCGATCTGGTTGCGGTTGACGTAGCAGTTGCCGACCTTGACCCGCGAGGCGATGCGTTCGCTGGTCTCGTCGATGCGCGAGTGGATGCCCAGCGTCAGGCCGTAGCCGGTGTTGTTGATCGAATCGATCACCGCGTCGAGCTGGTCGCCCTTCCAGCGGATCACGTGCAGCACCGGCCCGAACACCTCGCGCTCGAGCTGGTCCAGCGACTGCAGTTCGTACGCGCGCGGGGCGAAGAAGCTGCCGTGGGCCGCCTCGGGCCCGAGCTCGACCACCGCGATGGGCCGCGCCTCGCGGTCCATGCGCCCGGCGTGTTCCTGCAGCGTCCTGAGCGCATCCTCGTCGATCACCGGGCCGACATCGGTCGACAGCTGGCCGGGGTCGCCGACCTTGAGCTCGGCCATCGCGCCGGCGAGCATCGTGCACACCCGGTCGGCAATGTCTTCCTGCACGAACAGCACGCGCGCGGCCGAGCAGCGCTGACCTGCTGAGGTGAACGCCGACGAGAGTGCGTCCTTGACCAGTTGTTCCGGAAGCGCCGAGGAGTCGGCGATCAGCGCGTTCTGCCCGCCGGTCTCGGCGATCAGCACGCCGATCGCGCCGTCGCGCCCGGCCAGCGCGCGATTGATCGCCGAGGCGGTCTCGTTGGAACCGGTGAAGGCGACGCCGGCCACGCGCGGGTCCTTCGTCAGTGCGGCGCCGACCGTGGCGCCGTCGCCCGGCAGGAACTGCAGCACGTCTTCGGGCACGCCCGCCTCGTGCATGAGCCTGGTGGCGACGTAGCCCACGAGGTTGGTCTGCTCGGCGGGCTTGGCGATCACGCTGTTGCCGGCCGCCAGTGCCGCGGCGACCTGTCCGATGTAGATCGCCAGCGGGAAGTTCCACGGGCTGATGCAGACGAACACGCCGCGCCCGTGCAGCTGCAGCGTGTTGGTTTCACCGGTCGGCCCCGGCAGCGGCTCGGGATTGAACATCGTGCGCGCCTGGGCCGCGTAGTAGCGCAGGAAATCGACCGCCTCGCGGACCTCACCGACGCCGTCGGGGATGGTCTTGCCGGCATCGCGGGTGCAGATCGCGATGAACTCCGGCATGCGCGCCTCCAGCAGGTCGGCCGCGTGCTCCAGGATCGCCGCGCGGCTCGCGCCGGGAATCGCGTCCCAGCGGGGTTGCGCGGCGACCGCGTTGCGCAGCGCCAGCTCGACGGTGTCGCTGTCGGCGGCGAGCCAGTGCCCGACCACTTCGCGTCGGTCGGCCGGGTTCGTCACCGGCTGGCGCTCGCCGGTGAGCCGCGCGCCGGGCACCAGTGGCTCGGCATGCCAGTCGTTGCGGATCGCGGCGTTGATGCGCGCCGCCAGCGCGCGCAGCTGGCCGTCGTCGGCGAGGTTGACGCCCATGGAATTGCTCCTGTCGCAGTATTTCAGCGTGTCCGCGAAGCTGCGATACAGATCGATCGGCATCGGGATGCGGGGGTGGGAGATGGTCTCGAACGCGGCGACGGTCTCGACCGGGTCGCGGATGAGGTCGTCGATCGCGACGTCCTCGTCGGTGATGCGGTTGACGAAGCTGGAGTTGGCGCCGTTCTCGAGCAGGCGCCGCACCAGGTACGGCAGCAGATCCTCGTGCGAGCCGACCGGCGCGTAGACGCGGCAGGGCACGTCGAGGCGGTCGGGCGGGATCACTTCGGCGTACAAGTCGTCGCCCATGCCGTGCAGCTTCTGGAACTCGAAGCGCCGGCGCGTCGCCCCGCTGCCGGCCATGTGGTGCACGGCGGCGATGGTGTGGGCGTTGTGGGTGGCGAACATCGGGTAGATCGCATCGCTCGCGTCGAGCATGCGTCGCGCGCAGGCCAGGAACGACACGTCGGTGTTGGGCTTGCGCGTGAACACCGGGTAACCCGGGTGGCAGTCGACCTGGGCGCGCTTGACCTCGCTGTCCCAGTACGCGCCCTTGACCAGGCGCACCGGGATGCGGCGGCCGTGGCGGCGCGCCAGCTCGGCGACGAAGTCGATCACCTCCGGCGCGCGCTTCTGGTAGGCCTGCACCGCCAGCCCGCAGGCTTCCCAGCCCTCGAGCGAGGCGTCGGCGTAGGCGCCGGCGAACACGTCCAGCGACAGTTCGAGGCGGTCGGCCTCCTCGGCATCCACGGTGAAGCCGATGCCGTTGGCCTTGGCCAGCTGCGCCAGTTCGAGCACGCGCGGCGTCAGCTCGGCGAGCACCCGCCGGCGCTTGGCGTGCTCGTAGCGCGGGTGCAGCGCCGAGAGCTTCACCGAGATCGACGCGGCGGCAAACGGGTCGTGCGACCCTCCGCCATCGTTGCCGCTGCGGTTGGGCGGCGAAAGACGGCCGATCGCGAGGATCGCCTCGCGGTAGGCCTGCAGGTAGCGCAGCGCATCGGCCAGCGTCAGCGCCGCCTCGCCGAGCATGTCGAAGGAATACCGGTACTTCGCGTTATCGCCCTTGCGCGCGCGGGCGAGCGCCTCGTCGATCGTGCGCCCCATGACGAACTGGTGGCCCATGATCCGCATCGCCTGGCGCACCGCGAGGCGGATCACCGGCTCGCCGATCCTGCCGACCAGGCGCTTGAAGGCGTTGTGCACGTCGCGCTTGGTGGCGTCGTTGAGGTCGACCAGGTGCCCGGTCAGCATCAGGCCCCAGGTCGACGCGTTGACCAGCACCGAGTCCGACTGGCCCATGTGCCGCTTCCAGTCGGCCTCGCCGAGCTTGTCGCGGATCAGCTTGTCGGCGGTGTCCTGGTCGGGGATCCGCAGCAGCGCCTCGGCCACGCACATCAGCAGCACGCCTTCCTCGCTGCCCAGGTCGTACTGGCGCATGAACGCCTCGATCGCTCCCTGGTCCTGCGCGCGTGCGCGAACCCGGGTCACCAGGGCGGTGGCCTGCGCCGCGGCGCGTTCGGTGTCGGCCAGCCGCGCCGAATCGAGCAGCCCGCGCACGTG
>JALYOG010000105.1 GCA_030856985.1 Pseudomonadota bacterium
CGCCCGACGTCGCGAAAGGGATTGTCGTCCAGCGGCTGGCGGCCGGTGTAATACGCCTCCAGTCCGATCCGGCCGCGGCCGTGTTGCTCCCACATCGCGACCAGTCCCCCGGTGTGGTGTGGCGTCAGTGGGACGCGACGTCGGCCGCTGTCGTCCGGGTCCGGTTCGGTGGCATCGGTGAAGACGTAGCTGCCGGTGACGACGAAATCCTGCCAGCGGTAGCGCATCAGCAGCTCGGTCCCGCGCGTGCGGGTCGGGCCGTCGGCGTTGACCAGCCGCACGCGTGGGGTGCCGTCGAGGGCGGGCGATGACGGGTCCAGCCGCAAGGCGTTGTCGATGTCGGATGCGAACAGGATCAGGTGCGTTTCCAGCGCGCCATGGGCATAGCCCATGTCGAACGATCCGGTCGTCGCGGTCTCCGCCTCCAGGCCGGAGAGCGGCTCGAGGCGGGACAGGCCCGCGGCCTCGATCTCTTCGACGAACGGCGTCGGCGCGTAAAAGCCCTTGCCCAGCGAGGTGCGGAATGTCCAGTCGCCCGGTCGGTAGAGCAGGGACAGGCGCGGGCTGAAGTGCGAACCGTATTGGCTGTGGTCGTCCCAGCGCGCGCTGCCGGCGAGCATGAGGTCATCGCGCAGGGCGTGTTCGGCCTGGGCGAACAGGCCCGGCACCGTGTAGCGGTAGTCGAACGCGGGAAAGGTGCGGGAGCGGAAGCTGTCGGACTGCAGCGCGGCACCCGCGAGCCAGGTCGTGTGGCCGAAGCCCGATCCGTGGGACGCTTCGCCGAACACGGTTTCATGGCGGTCGTCTTCGATCACCGTGCCGAAGCGGTGTCGGTGGTCCGTGGTCATGGCCGAGGCGCGCAGGTGCAGGGTGTCGGTTTCGCGGATCGGAAGCTCGACGACGGCGCCGGTGTCCAAGCGCGTGGTGTCCTGCGTCAGCGGGAACGGCTCGCCGTCGGCCATGAGCCTTCCTGGGAGCGTGCCGCCCTCGCGATCCTCGGTCATCGCGCCGAAGGTCAGCAGCGCCTTGCCGCCACCGGGGGAGTTCCAGAACAGGCGCGGCCGCACGGTCGAGCGCTCGTAGGCGGGCATGTCGATCCAGCCGTCGCCGTCGAGGTCGTGGTGGCTCTGTTGGTGAAAACCGCCGACCAGGGAGTAGCTCCAGTCTTCGGTCAGTGGCGACGCGCCGTAGGCGGTGAGGTCCTGTCCGTCGCGGCTCGTGAGGTTGAGGAGCAACTCGGTCTGGCGCTCGTCCCGCGGCCTGCGCGAGAACAGGTTGATGACGCCGCCCAGCGCCGAAGGGCCGTACAGCGCCGACGCGGCGCCCTTGATGATCTCCACCCGGCCCAGATCGGTCGGCGGGATCTGCAGCAGGCCGATCGACGAGGCCTGCCCGCCGTACAGCGGCAGGCCATCGGCCAGCAGTTGCGTGTAGCGCCCGCGCATGCCCTGCATGCGGATGTTCGCCGCACCGAGCGCCGGTGACGTGACCTGCACCCGCACGCCGCCGGTCTCGGCGACGAGCATGGCGATGTTGCCCGGGGTCATCAGCAGTTTTTCCTCGATCTCCTCCTGCCCGATGACTTCCACGCGGATCGGCTCTTCGGACACGCGGCGCCGGGTGCGCGTGGACTCGACCACGACGGCATCGAGCTCGACGGCCTCGTCCTCGTGCTGGTAGTCGCCGCTGCTCGCTTCCTGCGCGACAGCGGCCGGCCCGATCGCCAGGGCGGCGAGGAACGTGGCGATCGCCGATGGGCGGCGGCGGAGAACGCGGGGTCGATGCAAGAACGTGCTTCCTGGAACGGGGTGTATCGGCGCGCGTGAGAGGCCGCCGCGCTTACGCAATCGATTGTATCGGGCCCAGAAGGGTGCCTCGGCGAACGGGCGAGCCACAGCGGCCGGCCCGGCTGCCGTCAGCCTTTCTCACCGGTGCGGATTGAGCGGCCAGCGCGATGATGCCCTTCTGACACCAGGGAGTTGCGTGACGGGCATTCGCTGGCCGATTGCCCATACCATGGCTCGGGGCCGCGACGCCCGTCATCTTGAACGCGGAGGGGAGCGCATGGACATGGAAGTACCGGGCTTCGAAGCCTTGGAGCATCGGGTTTCCATTTACGCTCCGGCTGGCCTGCGCCTACGCATGAGGCGCCTGCCGGGGTGGGCGTTGGCGATCGGCATGGGCGGCTTTCTTGTTGTGCTTGGGATCCCCTATGTGGTGTCAGACTCATCCTTGGATATCTGGCTGCTCGGCGCTTTAGGCGTACAGGTCGTATCACTCGTAGTGTTCGTCTTCACTGCGTTGGGAACCAAAATAGCTCAACTGAAGAATCCGGCGCGCACGTTTGCCGGCGAGCTGGATGCTGACTACAACAAATACTCGGATCTGCTCGCGTGGCTCAGGCGTTTTCCACCCGAGGATCTGCACCGTCGCTTGAGATATGTGCGCGGTCGCCGGGATTGGATGTCCGTCCGGTTCGGTCTGCTCGCCGGAGGCATGGACCGGCTCGGGGTTTTGCCAGTGGCAGTCGCTCTGTACATTCAATTCAAGGACGGCATCGGTCCGATCAGCTTTTCGCAAGGCCTTTTGGCCGGCATCTTGTTCCTCCTCTACGCGCTGTCCTGGTTCGTTGCCGGTCTGAAGCTCCGGCTCGACCTGTACGTGCGATTGATGGAGGACGCACTGCCGCTGCCGTCGCTGCCGTCAAAGGAACCTTGAACCAAGAGTTCGCGAGGATTCGCGATGCGGGCCTCACGCCCGCGCGATGGGGAACGCCATCATCGTCCGCTGCAGCAGCGGCGCGACGGTTTCCAGGAACTCCAGGTCGCTGGTCCTGGTTTCGCATGGCTTGAGGTCGAAGTGGCACAGCGTGCCCAGGGGCGTGCCTGCCTCGTCGCGCAACTGCACGCCGCAATAGGACACCACCGGGGACTGGATCTGCGACACGCGCGGATCGTTGCAAGCTTCGGAGAACGTCAGCGCGCCGCCGAACCGGGGGACCAGCGAGCAGAAGGTAGCGCCGATCGGCGAGTCGTCGCCGCGCGCCTGCTCGGGATTGAACTGGTCGAAGAGGCTGACATTGCGCAACATGGGCCCGTCGTAGCGGTAGACGCCGGTGAAACGGTGCGGGGTCCGCCCGTTGAGGAAGCGCAGTGCGCCGTGCAGTCCCGTTCGCTGCAGGGCGTCCTCGAAAGCGAGCGACAGATCCTGAAGCGGATCGGGGGCTTCCATGGTGGTTGCGTCAACTCGCGCGGAGGGTAGGTCAAGTCTACCGCGCTGCTCGCCTGCGGTCTTCTCCGAGCGTGCCATGGCCGCGTCAATCGTCGTCGCCGAGCCCGGATATTGCGTGCGGCAAGGTTAGTCATCTCCACGCGGTGACGCGGCAGGGTGCGCACTCACCGGCCATCGGCGCCCGGATGGCGTGTTCCCCTCGCGCGCGCCGCGAAGTATGCGAGTGGTTGTTACCGGGATTCGATAGCAGACATATCGATTATCGATGCCATGGGCCGAAAGTCATTCCCGCCTCTCCAGTGGCCGCCGGGCACGATTTACGCTCGCGATGCGAGGGGCGACCCTCGCCCGGTGTGGCTGGGCAGCGTCGCGCGTCGCTCGATCATCCTGCGAACGCCGTCCCCCTGGGGGCGGGTTGCTGTTGCGTGCGCATGTGTCCGCCCTGTATCAGCCTTCGACCATCGCCCGCAGCCGCGACAGACCCTCGTCCCAGCGTGCCGCGATCGCATCCAGGTGACGCCGGGCATCGTCGAGGCGCTCCGGCCGCAGTCGCCAGATGCGTTCGCGGCCGTGGCGCTCGCCGTGAACCAGTCCGACCTGCGACAGCGCATCGAGATGCTTGCTGATCGCCTGCCGGCTGATGCCGGCGCCCTCGGCAAGGCGCACCACGGGCAGGGGGCCGTGCTCGCAGAGGCGGCCGACGATCTGCAGGCGGGCCGGATCGCCGAGCGCGGCGAACAGCGGGGCGGCACCGGCGAGGTCACGCTGGCGTCGGCGTGGGCGCGGCGTGCCCATTAGCCGGCTTGCTGTTGCAGGTATTTCGCGATCAGGCCGGCCTGTGCCGCCCAGCCGCCGGTGTTGTCGGCAATCGCCTGCGCGCGTCGCGCGAGCGGGACGCGCTCGAAACCAGATTCGGTGATGGTGAGGCGCACGCCCTGCCTGGTGTCTTCGAGCACGAATTCGACCAGCGTCATCTCGGCGTCGGGCGTATCCGGGCCGGCCTCGTTGCTGCCGGGATGCCAGCGGAAGGAGAACAGCCGCATCGGCTCGACGCGCTCGACCGCGAGGACGAACTCCATGCCTTCATAGGGCTCCTGGGATCGCGCGATTTCCGCATCGACCCGGGTCGGCCGGATCTTCGCCCGCAGCCTCGCACCGGCCTGGAAGTCGCCCTCGACCTCGGCGCCGAACCACGCGCCGAATGCCCGGGAGTCGGTGACGGCATGCCATACGCGCTCGAGCGGGGCGTCGAGCACGACCTGTTTGACGATCTGGTTGGCGTTGTTCATATACGCAACCTCCTGGTTGCACGAACCCTACGCCGCGAGCTGGTAACACGCAACCTTTGTGTTGCATTCAGGAGGAGGTGCTCTCCGATTCCGTCGCGAGGCGGTAGAACAGCGCGTACTGGGTGGGATGCCCCAGTTCGCGGTGCGGATCGCCGATACCGCCGAACTGATGCCGGTAGCCGTTGCGGCGAGCCACTCCGCTCGCCCAGGCGCGGAAGCGCTGGCGCGTCCACTCGAAACGATGGTCGGGGTCGCGCAGCTCGCCATGCGCCAAGCCGAGCAGCGGGTTGTACTCGACGTTGGGCGTGGTCACCACGGCGACCGGCGGACGGTAGGTACGGAAGACGGTGTGCTCGGCCTCGGAAAGGCGCCCTGGATCGAGGTGTTCCACGACTTCCACCAGCACCACCGCGTCGGCGTCGACGACGCCGGGATGTGGCTCGGTGATGCTGCCGTGCAGCAGGGTCAATCGCCGCGCCGCGAGTTCCGCGGGATGCGCGTGTCGGGCGATGGCCAGCGCGGCGGCCGAACTGTCCAGCCCGGTCACGTTGGCAAAATGCGCATGCGAAAGGAGCTCCGCCACCAGCCGGCCAGCGCCGCACCCGAGATCCACGATCCGCCTCGCTCCGTGATGCACCAGCAGGCCGGTGACGAATGCTACCCGCTGGTCATGGAGGTTGGATTGCGCCACCGCGCTAGGTTACTTGATCGGCAGGCCGCCGCCATGGCCATCGGGAAGGGCAGGAGCCGCGGCACGGCCTGGTCGGGTTTTCGGGCCACCGATCGATGATTGCGCCTCGCAGGCCGCCGTCCGGTGCGAGGCTGTGCGCGCTGGCCACGTTCCTCCTCGGTAGCAGACGGGAAAGCCGCCGTGACGAAGGCGCATCAGCCTCGTGCCCCCGGTTTCACCCCCGTAGGCATAGCTTGCAGGGGCACCCGCATGAGGACGCCAGCATGACCACCCCGCAAGATCGCCAGACCAGCAAGCCAGGCTCTACCCGCGTACCGGACCCACAGGCCGAGGCGCCCGCAGGGCCTCCCACGGGCACCGATCCGCAAGCCGGGTTGGACCGTGAGGTAGGCGACCTGGAGAACCCCGACGCGGTGGACGAGGAGGGTGCGCTGCCGGGGCGCGTGGGCGGCGGACTCGCGGGCGGCTGACGCGCCGGCCGAAGCGGATCACACAGCCTGACTGAGAAACTCCGCGGCGACTTAGCATCTGCGCTTGTGGAAATACACCTGTTCGGCCGCCCATCGTAGCGGCGGCGAGTGCAGCAGGAGGTCGAAAGGCCAATCGAACTGCAGGCGATCATAAGCCCAGCGCAGCGCCCGTTTCGCCCGAAACCGCGGCGCGGAGTCGACGGCGACCTGTTCCGGTGCCTGGCTGCCGTCGCGAAGGTGCGCCGCGATGGCCCGGCCCACTGTCCACCCGTGCTCCCACGCGGAATGGATTCCGCCCGCTGTGACCGGCGAGACGATGCCCGCCGCGTCGCCGATCAGGATGGCGCGATCCCGGGCCATGTCGAACACCGGGCCGCTGCAAGGGATCAGGCCGGCGCGGGTGTGCCCCGGCCTGAGGTGACGCGGCAATCCTCCTGCTGCGCCGACGCGCAGCAGGAAGCCGTCGATGTCGGGGACCCGCGCGTTCGCCGGATCGTGGCGCAGGGCGAGCCCGGCCTGCACGCCGGTGGGGCTTTGCGCGAGCCAGCCGATGTATCCCGGCGCGAAGCGCTTGCTCATGAAGCAGTGCAGGGCGCCGGGGCGGGCGAGAGTGGCGCCGGGGAACTCGTACTCGATGCCGTAGAGGAACTGGCGGACCTCGCCCAATCCGCAGCGTCGGGCAACGCGTGAGCGCGCACCGTCGGCACCGACCAGGTAGCGCGTGCTGCCCACGCCGTCCACCTGCCAGCCGCCATCGATGCGTTCGCAGGTGGTGAAGGCGCTGCCCAGGCGCAGGTCGACCCCGTGCGCGCGCATCTGCTCCGCCAGCCAGCGCATCACCGCAGGGGTGTCGGTGGTGAGGAAGTAGTAGCCCGGAGCGGCCAGAGCGACCTGCTTCAGGCTCGGCGCGTACAGGCGGACTTCCTCGACGCGGCGTGTCATCGAAGCGGGAATCCGGTTGAGCAGCGTGCGTTCGGCCGCTTCCTTGACGATGATCCCGGTAGTGCGCAGCTTCGCCCCGGGATCGTGCTTGCGCTCGAGCACGCACACGCGCAGTCCGCGCTGTGCGGCGGCGATCGCGCACGCGGCGCCGGAAAAGCTGGCGCCGACGACGACGAGGTCGGCGGCAGGGGAGGAGGTTGTCGCGTTGCCCATGGCGGCCCGGCTGGTGGAACTCCCGGGACGATGCGCGAGCCATGCGGTGGCGCGATGGGGCGAGGGTGAAGCGAGTTTGAAGTCGCCGCGGGTGTCCGCGCCGACAATCTCGCCGCGCCATCCTCCAGGCAGGCAATGCCGCTGGACTTGTCGCAAGCCATCTTCAGCGGCTTCGGCGCGAAATCACAACCATCGTCACCGGCCACCTGTGCCTGCGATCACGCTTGCATGACGACTGCCGCGGGAAGCGTCAAAACTGCTGCGTTCCCGTATTGGCGATGCGGAAACCGTGTGGTACCAAGGCAACGCTGAGCAGGCATTCGCAGTGCATGCGGGGCAGGGCGGTTCTTCCAGTGATTCCGTTGCGCGACGGGCGCTGGCTTGCGTGCCGACCAACCCGTGCGTGGCTCCGGTCGTGCCTGCAGCGCATCCGTTGGCAGCGGTCGCTGACGCCGGCGATCGCGAGTCGAAGATGCTCCGCAAATGGACTGACTCAAGACAAGGATCCCGACATGCAACCGATCAACCATGTTCCCCACGCCTCGCGGTATCTGCAGGCGTGGCACTCCCTGCTGTTCGCACTCCTGCTGCTGTCAGCGGTGCTCGCACCTCTTGCGGCGCAGGCCCAGGCCTGGTCGCTGACCGCGGCTCAGCGAGAAGCATACGTAAAGCACTACGCGCCGCTGATCATGCAGCGTGCCGAGGAAGACAGCACCAAGCCGGGCCGCGACTGGATTTCCAACTACGACTTCGACCGCGATGCAAACTTCTCCAACAATCGCCAGGTCTGGGCGAACGTGTTGTCCAGCTATGTCTCCGCGGGGGCGAGCGGGTCGGGCGCCTACCAGCACTGGCGCATACGGCCGACCTTGTACTCTTCGGTTGTCGAGTACATGGACGGTGGCAGCAAGGGCCTGGTGCTTTTCTTCCACGTGTTCCACCCCGTGGATAAGAAAGCCAACCAGATCCACGACTGGGAACGGATCGAGATCGTGGTTCGCGGCGTCACCGGCACGCCCGGCGGCTCGGGCGAGTACGTCGGTCATGTGACGATCACCAGTCACCACGATCACGTCATGCGCCGCGTCGGAAGCTCCGATCTCAACTTCATGCAGGTCTCTGGCGGCAAGCACGTGATGATCTGGCAGGCCGACGAGGACAACACCGAACTGGGTACGCACGGTCATGAACTGCACTTCGTGCAGGACAGCTACGCCACCATCAGCTCGCGCGTTTCGGCGAACGGCTCGGCCAAGGTCGATGTCACCAACGATGATCCGAAGTCCGTCCACTATGTATGGGTCCCGGAGACGTCCTCGGCAGCGGTGACGCAGTGGAACGCAAAGGCGATGAACTATTCCAATGCGACCACCCTCGCCGCCCGGCGTGACGACACGGTCTCGTGGTCCTCGACCAAGCGCATCACGTACGAGTTGCAGGACCTGTCGGACGTGTTCCTGACCCATTGGAGCGGCTCGACGTGGTGGACCAACTGGACCAGCGACGACGTCAAGGACTTCCTGCTGGCGAGCCCGGTCGTCAACGAAGCCGGGCAGGCGGAAGTTCCCGCGGGTCTGCAGCGGTTCTATCTCGGTTCGAGAGACAGCTACAGCTCGAGTCTGACCGATGGCCGCGACGGCATCCTCTCCAAGAACTGGTTTCTGGGCGCCTATTCGGCCGAGACCAACGCCGACACCATTTCGGGCTCCGACGATTTCGGTGGATTCAGCGGTGCCGGCCGCGACAGCTACGGCCGCAATCGTGCCGATGCCAGCGGCGATTACAGCTCGTTGGGAAACTACTGGCGGCAGCACGACCTCTTCGTGCATTCGGGCACCATCGATACCCGCGAGCGCTACGAGGCGGGCATCTGGCTGCTCGCGGGCTGGCATCTCCCGGAGAATGGCGGCTTCGACGGCAGGTGGGCGCAGCTCTTCGACGATCGGCCCAGCTACGAGGCCGCCCCGGAACCGACACCGCCGCCGCCCTCCTGTCCCGTCGACGCCCAGCAGCAGTGCGAGATCGACGGCGGGGTGTGGAA
The DNA here is from genome assembly GCA_030856985.1 of Pseudomonadota bacterium. GTDB lineage: Bacteria > Pseudomonadota > Gammaproteobacteria > Xanthomonadales > Xanthomonadaceae > Lysobacter_K. Next base: position 8,878 of record JALYOG010000105.1, read on the forward strand.
TTCCAGTACTTGCAGCTGCAAGATTTTTGTGTGCTCGACCTGTCAGATTCAGTGAATCCGACGATGCTCAGGCATGAAGACCTGATCTGAGCGCGCCCGGTGGCGGTGTCGATCCCGTGTGGGAATCGGCACCGCCAAGTTGACGTCACGGATCTGAAAACGTGGCAATGCCAAGTGCAAACGGCTCGATGCCTGGGCCACTCCCGCCGCTCGCAATGTCCACGCGCGGCCCTCGCGCAACTTCCCTTCGCTGCTGGCTGCTGGGGCGCGCTCGACCTGCGGTAGACATCGTCCACCCGAACGCCGGGATGCAAAAGCGAGAGGTGGGGCAACCTGCCTTTCGCCTTTTCGTCCGCGGCGGCTTCTTCTTCGCTTCACACGCAACGCATGTCGTCTTCATCTCTGCGGGAGAAGCTTGCTGCGGCAAATCGAGGGAGAGACGGCGATGGCAGAGAACACGGGAAACTCGAGCGGCACGCGCGGAAACCGCTGGAGCATGGCGATTTGGGGCGGTGCGGCGCTACTGTTGCTCACGCCCCTGGTGGCGATGCAGTTCACCAGCGAGGTGAACTGGGACGAGACGGATTTCATCGTAATGGGGGTGATGCTGGTCGCCGCATGCGGCACCTGCGAGCTGGCCACAAGACTGAGCGCGAACACGGCATACCGGGCCGCGGTCGCCGTGGCCGTCGTGACCGGGTTCGTTATGGTCTGGATCAGTCTTGCCGTCGGGGTCTTCGGCAACGAGAACGATCCGGCGAACCTGATGTTCGCCGGCGTGCTTGCCGTCGCGGTCTTCGGTACTCTCGTCGCCCGCTTCCGGGCCAGGGGCATGGCCCGCGTGCTGTACGCGACCTCCGCCGCGCAGTTGTTCGTCGCGGCGATCGCGCTGGCGCTCGGCTTTGGTGAGACCGTGTTGCTTGCGGCCCTGTTCGCGCTTCCCTGGCTTGCATCGGCGCAATTGTTCCGCAGGGCGGCGCGCGAGAACCGAGAGTGAGGGGGTGATCGCGTTGGCAGGGTCGCACTGGACCAGCGACGCCGGCGACGACATGGTCGATTGACGCTGAGGCCGAGCTACCCCCGCGTCGTCGGGTCGGGCGGCGCCGACGGCGCGATGACACGGAACGCGGCAAGCTGCCCGTTCCGAACCCGAGGCTCGCCGATCTCCCGATGAAAATCCACTCCCGCGCCGTGACGCGAACCACACCTGCGGTTGTAGCCATCGCGGCGAAAATCAGTGCCCGGACGCACCGGCGCGGCACGATGGAGGCTGTCCAGCACACCCGTCCGGCGCCGAGGGGCGGGCAGCGCAGCAGCTTCCACGGCCTGCGAGGCACGTGTATCGCCGTGCTTCTGCTGTTCCTGGCGAGCTGCGCGACCGCACCGCGCCCGGGCGGTCCGGGCCCGGACCAGGTGCGCTCGGAGATCGCCACGCGGATACCGGCGACCGTGGAGGATCGCATCGGCTGGGCCGCCGACATCCAGACCGCATTCTCGACGCAGGAAATAGAACCGATCGCGGAAAACATTTGCGCGGTCCTGGCGGTGATCGAGCAGGAATCGGGGTACCAGGCGGACCCCATGGTAGCCAATCTGCCGGCGATCGCGCGCGCGGAAATCGGCCGCCGCGCGGCAGCCGCGCATGTGCCGCAATTCGCGGTCACCGCCGCACTCAAGCTGCGTTCTTCCGACGGCCGCACTTTCGAGGAGCGCCTTCGCAGCGTGCGCACCGAGCGCGAGCTGAGCGACCTGTTCGAGGATTTGACCGGCCGCGCGCCACTGGGCAGGCGCCTGTTCGAAGGCTACAACCCGGTGGAGACCGGTGGGCCGATGCAGGTCTCGATCCCCTTCGCCGAGTCCCGCGCCCGCGGCTATCCGTATCCGGTCCAGGGCAGCATCCGTCGCGAGGTTTTCAGCCGTCGGGGCGGACTTTACTTTGGCATCGACCACCTGCTTGGCTACGAGACGCCGTACACGCGCAAGGTGCACCGCTTCGCCGATTTCAACGCGGGCCGGTACGCGAGCCGCAACGCCGCGTTCCAGAACGCGGTCGCCGTCGCCAGCGGGCACCCACTGGCGCTGGACGGCGATGTGCTGGCGCCCGGCGCGCCGCTGGATCGCCCCGGGGAGACCGAACGCGCGGTGCGGGCGCTGTCGGGCGATCTGGGCATGAGCGATCGCGAAATCCGCAGCGCACTGGAGCGAGGCGATCGGCTCGACTTCAACCAGACCGCACTGTTCGAGCGGGTCTTTGCCCTGGGCGAGGCGCGTGCAGGCAAGCCGTTGCCCTGGGCAATGATCCCGGGCATTGCGCTGAAAAGCCCGAAGATCACGCGCGACCTCACGACCGCATGGTTCGCCACACGCGTCGACGAGCGCTACCGGCGCTGCATGACCAGATGAGAGCCGCGAGCGCACCGACACCGCACCCTCCCGGCGGGCTGCGAACGCGCCGCGTGCGAGTTCGTGCAGTCGCCATCGAGCCTCGGCGGAGCCGATCGATGGCGCGATCGCGCGTGAGCGTTGCAGCTTGCAGTCGGCGGGCGTCACATCACGCCAACATCACCGGTTGGATTGCACCGTTCAGCTACCCGAATCGGGTTTCTTCCATGGAGCATCTATGAAATCCACCACCATCCTGCCGCTCGCCCTGGCTTTGTCGCTCGCGCTGTTTGCCACGGCCTGCGACCGCGACGCCGACGAGACGGTTGTCGCCGATCCTGCGGTCATCACCGAACCTGCCGTCGTCGAGCCGGCGCCGGCACCGGCGCCCGAGCCCGCCGCCACTCCGCTCGACAGCGGAATGGACTTCGCCACCATGGACACGAACGCGGATGGCGGCGTGAGCCAGGACGAACTCGGCGACACCGAAATGTTGTACGTGAATTTCACAGTCGCCGACACCGACGGCGACGGCAAGCTGTCGACCGAAGAGGTCGATGCGCATCGCGCCGCCATGGCCGCAGCGCCTGCGCGCTGATCGACCCGTTCCGGTTACGACGGTTCGGTAACGAAAAAGGCCCCGCACTGCGGGGCCTTTTTTTCATCATGTGGCGTACGCAGCGATAAAGCGCCTGTTCGCGTCGCGCGATGACGAGGCGACTACATCGGCTGCGGCAAGCTGCCGGGACTTCGCTGCCAGGTTCGATCATGCCGGTAAAGTTTTCCCGCTCCGGCTGTCTTTTCAGCATCGTCGCCTCGGTGGTGCTGACGATCGCGCTGAACCTGCTGCTACGCGCCTGCATGGCATGACGGCGGCGACATGACGTCGACTGGCGCGCCTCGGAAGCTGCCCCGCGTGCGAATCGGTTGTGCCGGATGGTCGATCCCGTCGCGGCATTCGCACCTGTTTGGCGAGGGCGAGAGCCACCTGGCGCGATACGCGACCCGGTTCGACGTGACCGAGATCAACTCCACTTTCCATCGCCCGCATCAGCTCCGCACCTTCGAGCGCTGGGCCGGCAGCGTGCCGTCGAAGTTCCGCTTCTCGGTGAAGCTGCCGAGGCAGATCACGCACGACGCCCGGCTCTACGCGGTGGGCGACGCACTCTCGGAGTTCTTCGACGCCGTTGCCGGGCTGGGGCCGAAGCTCGGCGGCGTGCTGGTCCAGTTGCCGCCTGGCCTGGTGTTCGATGGACGTCTGGCAGGTCGCTTCTTCGCCATGCTCAGGCGCCGCTGCGCCGCGCCGGTGGCGTGCGAACCGCGCCATGCGAGCTGGTTTGAACCGACGGTCGACGGTCTCTGGGAGCGGTTCGCGGTGGCGCGTGTGGCCGCCGATCCCGCGCGCGTGCCGGCTGCCGCGCTCCCGGGCGGGCAAGCCGCCGCCGCTGGCTGGAGCTACTGGCGCTGGCATGGTTCGCCGCGCGTGTATTACAGCCGTTATGAAGATGCAGCGCTGATCCCCCTGGCGGCGGCCTTGAGCGACACCGGCAGGCCGCGCTCGCCCGCCTGGTGCATCCTGGACAACACCGCCCATGGCCACGCGATGGACGATGCGGCACGCCTGCAGGGATTGCTGGCAGGCGAAAGCAGCGCAGCGCAGATGCCGTCGCCGGTTTGATGCGTTCGTTCCCGGCTACGGAGATCGTCGCGCGGGCCGGCGGACCGCGCTCGCACGCTCGCCAGAGCGCTCGTCCGCACCGAGGCGGTGCCACCGCCAGTAGTGCATGCTGGTCTGCGTTGTCGTTGTGCTCGCAACTTATCCAGCCCCGACCAGGAAGCAGACCGATGCCAGTATTCCGCGTGTTTTTCCAACCGGCCGTCGCGTGCGCCTTGCTGCTCGGCGCGTACCTGTTCGCGCCGGCCGCGGCCGCAGGCGGTGGTGAACCGCAGCGCGAAGCGGGCGCCGCGGCGCAGATCACGGGGCTGCTGCGGGACTTTCTCGCCAGCGTCGGCGAGGCCGCCACGCACGACCGGTTCTGGGCTGCCGATCTGGTCTACACCAGCTCGGGCGGCGAAGTGCGCAGCAAGCAGGACATCATGAAAGGCTTCGATCCGTCCGCGGACAGCGTGGCCGCGCCTGCGGCGCCGGATCCGGCGTATGGCGCCGAAGACATCCTGGTGCGCCAGTACGGCGACAGCGCGGCGCTCACGTTTCGGCTGGTCGCCCACGCGGCCGATGGCAGCCGTACCGACTATCGCAACAGCGGCATGTTCGTGCTGCGCGACGGGCGATGGCAGGCCGTGACATGGCAGGCGACGCGGGTGCCTGCCGAGCCGGGGAAGTAGCGCAGCGGCGCCGCCATGGGTCCCGCTCGTGCAGCTGGCGGGTCAGGCGGTTGGCTTCCCAGCCGGCGGGCCGCATCATCGGGCACCTCCAACCAGGTGCACAGCAAGCATGATCACGATCCAGTCCACGTACCCCGTCGGCCGGCCGGGAGTCGCGTGGGGTCCTGCGGAAATCGCCGAGTGGCGGTCGCGGCAGACCCGCAGGCGCGACTATTCGACCGAGGTGTTGGGCGCGATCGATCGCCTGCGCTCGCGTTTCGACGTGGCGCAGTACGGTGTTCTGGATTACTCCCCCGACACGTATCCGCTGCTCGCGATCAGAAGCCCTGACTGGCGCGATGAGCTGCCGTGCGCGCTGGTGACCGGAGGCGTGCACGGCTACGAGACCAGCGGTGTGCACGGGGCCCTGCGGTTCGTGGAGCGGCATGCGGCCGACTACCAGGGGCGCGTCAACCTGCTGGTCGTGCCGTGCGTGAGCCCGTGGGGCTACGAGAGGATCTGCCGCTGGAACCCCGATGCGATCGACCCGAACCGTTCGTTCCGCCGGGACAGCCTGGCCGAGGAGGCGAGGGCGCTCATGGGCCTGGTTGCGCCGCTGCGCGGCCGGGTGCTCGTGCATATCGATCTGCACGAGACCACCGACAGCGACGAATCCGAGTTCCGCCCCGCGCTCGCTGCCCGAGACGGCGTGGCGTACGTCCCCGGCGAAGTTCCCGACGGCTTCTATCTGTGCGGCGACAGCGGCAATGCGCAGCCGCAATTCCAGCAGGCGGTGCTCGCCGCCGTCGCCGACGTCACCCACATCGCGCCCGCCGACGAGAACGGTCAGATCATCGGTTCGCCCGCGGTCGCGCCAGGCGTCATCAACTACCCGGTCGATCAGCTTGGCCTGTGCGCCAGTGTCACCGACGCCCCCTACAGGACCACCACCGAGGTGTATCCCGACAGTCCCCGCGCCACCCCCGATCAGTGCAACACGGCGCAGGCGGTCGCGGCACGCGCGGCAATCGACTTCGCGCTGGCGCGCACAGCGGCAGCGGGTTAGGCGCCCCGTCAGCCAACCCCGAGGCAACCGTTGGGACCGGCCCCGACCCATCGGCGGACGTGGTCGTCGCGCGCTCCGCCTGCGGAGATGTCTCCCGCTGCATCGCACATGCGATGGCGCCGGTCATTGAACCGCTTCGATGCTTCGACGCACCTGATAAGCAACGCAATACGAACGAGCGGCCCCTGCCAGTGAATCGCGACAGCCTTCGGATATTCGACGAGTACCTCGCCGCCTCGGCGGTCGCGGGCGACCGGGAGGCACTGGGGCGGCTGGTCGCGCGCTGGCAGCCCAGGTTGATCCGGCATGCATGGCGATTGCTGGGCGACGCGGACTCGGCCGGGGACATGGTGCAGGAGGCCCGGATCGAGATTCTGCGCGGACTGGCCCGGCTCGACGACGTCGCCGCATTCCCGGCGTGGGCCTACCGCATCGTGACGCGGCGCTGCCAACGCAGGTTCCAGCGCTCCGACCGCGAGCGCTGGGTGCCCGAGGACGCGGCGGAAGAGGCAATGGAGCGCGATGAAAGCTTCCATGTGCCCGATCGCGAATCGGGCGAATTCGCCGCCGAACTGGCCAACGTGATGCAGGCGATTTCCACGCTGCCGCCGCCCCAGCGCGCGGCGCTGGCGCTGTTCTACATCGAAGACCTCGGCGTGGCGGAGATCGCCATCGCCCTGGACGTGCCACCGGGAACGGTCAAGACCCGGCTCATGCACGCGCGACGCAAGGTCCGCGCGCAACTGGAAGGAGAACACCATGAAGAACGTCGATGAGCTGATCGGCCGTGCGCTATCGGAGGAGGACCTGGCGTTGCTGTCCAGGCATGCGGAGCCCGGGTATCTCGGTCAGGCGGTGGGACTGTTCCGCGGTCCCCTGGCCTGGGTCATGTGGCTCGTGTATGTCCTCGGGTTTGTCGCCTTCGCCGGCGCCGCCTATGCGCTGTGGCAGATGGCCGCCGCCGCCGATGCGCTGTCGGCGGTGAAATGGGGCGTGGCCGCACTGTTCCTGTTCCAGTTCACGACACTGGCCAAAAGCTTCATGGGCAACCACATGGAAACGAACCGCCTGCTGCGCGAGCTCAAGCGCGTCCAGTTGCAGGTCTCCCTGTCCCGCGCTGCGGGGCAGGAGGGCGGCGAAAGTCGCTGATCTGCTCGAGTGGTCTGCGCAGGGCCGCCGTGCGGCGCTCAGTCAGTGCCGCCGACCTCCTGCGATGTGCGCAAACGCGTCCCAATCGGCCGACGTGACCAGCGCGGGTGCGACGTGCAGCCGCGGCTCCGGGCGCAGTCCCCCGAGCACCCGCAGCATCGCATCGAAGGCTTCGGCAAGCATGGCGAACAGTTCGCCATAACCGGCGCGCGTGGCGGACGCGACCTCCGCATAGGCGCTGCGTCCCAGCGCGGCGTAGTAGTCGGGCTGCAGATTGCGTCGCTCGGCCAGCCGCGGGAACATGCCTGCAATCAGCAGGCAGCGGTCGCCGACGTCGCGCATGGCGTCGGCCCGCTCGCGCCCGGCCAGTTCCTGCCCGCCGAGCCAGTCCAGCGCCATCACGTGCTTGCCGATGGCCGCATCGGCCTGGTGACGCTGCAGCACGAAGGCGAGGTAGCTTTCGATCATCTCCGGCAGTCGCGTGCGCACACGATCCTCTCCATCGCGCACCAGGTCGTACCAGAGTTGCAAGGACGTTCCAAACCGCAGTGATTCATCGCTCATGAGTGCATCCCCCCGACGCAGGCCATACGCCCTCGACTTGAGGATAGGCACAGCTCGGCCTGCGAATCGAAGCAGTCGGTCACAAGCTCTATTCCAGCCTGGCGCGAGGAGCGCACGGGACTGACCGTTTCAGGAACTCCCCGCCGTTCGCGCGCTCGCACGCTCGCCTCGACGGCGCCGCGACAGCCCAGCTGTTGAGCAAATCGGCCGCCGTGCCACTACAGTGACAGACGTTCTCAGCCCGGAAACCTGCATGCAGAAGCCATTGCAGAACCCCTACGACCTCGGCCGCCACGATTTCGACGACATCCTCGGCACCATCGACCTGGAAGTCCGCCAGCGCTTCGGCGAAGGCAAGGTGGCCGACTACATCCCGTCGCTGGCCAAGGTGCCGCTGGACCGGTTCGGCATGGCCTTGGTCACCGTCGACAAGCAGGTCCACGAGGTCGGCGACGCGCGCGAGCGGTTCTCGATCCAGAGCGTGTCGAAGGTGTACACCCTGACCATGGCGATGGATGCGATCGGCGACGAACTGTGGAAGCGCGTCGATCGCGAGCCGTCCGGCGATCCGTTCAACTCGCTGATCCAGCTCGAATACGAGAAGGGTATCCCGCGCAATCCTTTCATGAACGCGGGGGCGCTGGTGTCGGCCGACGTGATCCTGTCCAACTACGACGATCCGGAACGATCGCTGCTGGAGTTCATGCGCGCCCGCGCCGGGGATCCGCAGATCGCGATAGACGAGGTGGTGGCGCGTTGCGAGCGCGACACCGGCTACCGCAACGTGGCGATGGCCAACTTCATCCGCAGCTACGGCAATCTCGACAACGACGTCGACGCGGTGCTCGAGTTCTACTACCGCCAGTGTTCGCTGAGCATGGATTGCGTGGATCTCGCGCGCAGCGTGCAGTACCTGGCCGATGGCGGGCACTGCGGATCGTCCAATACGCGGGTCACCACCGCCGAGGGCGCGACCAGGATCAACTCGCTGATGATGACCGCCGGCACCTACGACGCCGCCGGCGATTTCGCGTTCTACGTCGGGCTGCCCGCAAAGAGCGGAGTAGGGGGCGGCATCGTGGCAGTTGTGCCGCACGTCATGGGTGTGTGCGTGTGGTCGCCGGGGCTGGACGGGAAGGGCAATTCGGCCCTCGGCCGCTATGCCCTGCATCGCTTCACGCGCATGACGGGGCTGTCGGTATTCTGAGACGCTCGGCAAGCGCTGGTGTCAGGTCGCAGCCTCGGCGGGGCGATCCGGTTTCCGGCTTCCAACTATGGCAAGATCGCGCCCTCGTGCGCCTTCCGCACGCCGCCGCATTCAAGCCCACGGGAATCCCATGAAAGTACTCCAGATGATCCGCGTAGCTCCGGTGGCGCTATCGTTGCTTTTGCTGTGCAGCACCAGCCATGCCGAGCAGCAGCGAACGGTGCTCATGATCGACAGCTCGGTGCAGCAGGTCAGCGGCGCACGCGGGCGTCTTGGCTTCGAGCGCCTCCCCTCCGAGGGTGAGCAGACGATGTGGGTCGATCCGGATGGACAGTGGGACAGCATGGGGATCGCACTGGCTGTGGGCGGAATCGTCGGCGCCGGCCTCGGAGAGGCTCACGCGCAGGCCGACCGCAACGCGTCGATCAAGGAGCTTCGCTCCGCACTGGCCGCCAGCGATGCGCTGGGCAGCATTTTCGAAACCGGGCTCGGCCAGTGGACCGGCACGCGCGGTTACCAGGCCCATCGGACGGTCCTTGCCCACGGCCTGGCCGCGGGCCATGTGGCGCGCGGCCTGGCCGAACCTGCGGACGCGACCGCGGTCGCTGTGCAGCGTGTCTCGCCGTTTTCCATCGTCACGCTCAGCTGGGACGACCGGCAACCGCTGCTCGCCATGGACGTGCGTGTCTATGCACGCCGCGACAGCCAGCGTGGCGTCACCGTTCGCGAGCAGGTGCGCAGCGTGGTGCGCTACGTCGGCTATCAGGCTCCGAAGGGTGGGGATCCGCGCGACTGGTGGGCGGCCGATGGCGCCGCGGCGTTTGCCGCCGAGGTGAAGGCCGGCTTGGCTCTCATGTTGCCGGTGGTGTGGGACGTGCAGTTGGAGATCCCCAAGGTGCCCCGCAAGGAAACCGTCACTGTGCAGGTCGGCGGTGCCCCTCAGGTGTTTCCCGGCCGTCTGTGGAAACTGCAGGACGGCGCGGCGTATCTGTTCAACAAGGACCGGGGCATAACGATCGTCGCGACGGGCGGGCCACCGGCCGGCTGATCCGGCCGGGCGTCAATGTCGATGCGCCCAGGCTCGCGAAAGCTTATGTAGTCCGGTTGCGCGGGCGTTGCGTCCTCAGCCGGCACTCCACGGGGGTGCGGCCGGCGACAGGCTGGAGATGCCCTGTCCCGCGCAAGGGACGTTCTCCCGATGCATGCGGCCTGCACTTCGCCGGCGACGCCTTGATGCCTGCAGCGTGCCAGGCGTTCGCGACCGCGTCCGGTGGGCCGCACTCATCTGCCAGGAGCAACAGCCATGGACGTACTGATCTGTGTCGCCAAGCAACAGGACGAGTGGTGCACGGCAATGGCACAGTGCCTGCCCGAGGCGCGCGTGCGCGCCTGGCCGGACTCGCACCCGTGCGACTACGCCGTCGTATGGCAGCCACCGCGGGAGCTGTTTTCAGGCCAGCGCATGCTCAAGGCCGTGTTCTCGCTCGGCGCCGGCGTCAACGGCCTGCTCGCGATGCCTTCCCTGCCTCGCGAGGTGCCGCTGGTGCGGATGGAGGACGGGGGCATGGCCGCGCAGATGGTCGAGTACGCGCTGTACGTCGCGCTGCGCGAATACCGGCGGTTCCCCGCGTACGAGTTCGCCCAGTCGCAGGCCCGATGGGTACCGCAGTTTGCGCGGTCGCGGCAGGACTTCACGATCGGCGTGCTCGGCCTGGGCGTGCTCGGTGGCGCCGTGTCCCAGGCGCTGGCGGACCTTGGATTCGATGTTGCCGGCTGGAGCCGCAGCGCGCGGTCCATTTCAGGCGTGCGCTGCCATCACGGCCCGGACGGGCTCGACCTCGTGCTGCGCCGCAGCCAGATGCTCATGCTGCTTCTTCCCGTAACCGGGGACACCGAGAGCCTGATCGACCGCGCCCGCCTGGCGTCGATGCCGGCAGGTGCGCTCCTGGTCAACCTCTCGCGCGGTGAGTTGATCGTGGAGGACGCGCTGCTCGACTCCCTGGACTCCGGCCAACTGGCTGCGGCCTACCTCGACGTTTTTCGCGAAGAGCCCCTCCCGGATGGGCACCCGTTCTGGCTGCACCCGCGGGTGCGCATCACGCCGCATGTCGCCGCACTGACCGACACGAGGCTGGCCTGCATGCAGATCGCGGACAAGATAAGGCGCCTCGAAGCAGGCGACCCGATCAGCGGTGTCGTGGACCACGAGCGCGGGTACTAGGTCGGCACCGGTATTCACGTCTGCCAAGGCATCCGGGCAACGCTGCGGCACAACCGCGACGACACGCGGCCGGTCTTCGCTGAACGACATCGCATGACCCGTCCGTCATCCGCGAACAACTCGCGCTGGCTCGTGAGCGTGTGACCCGGTTCGCACGCGACGGGCAAGCGGCCATGGTGCCGGACCGCTCGACTCGGGAGCGCTGCATCACGGCGCTCTAGTTTTCAGTCCGTATATCGCGCGCGTGGGCCGCGTAACCGGCGCCACCTCGTTTCAGAACTTCCCCGACACCGAGAATGCGTATATCGGCCCGATCGTGCGGTCGCGCCGCTCGAAGAAGGCGACGGGCCCGGTGCGGCGATCTTCGTATACGGTCCGATCCCACATGCTGGTGGCGCCGAGCAGATTGGCCGCGGTGAAGCGCAGCGTGAGGCCCTTGATGTCCTTGTGCTCGACGAACAGGCTGCCCCACACCGGACCTTCCCAGCGCTGGCCCACTTCGGTCAGGCGGTAGTCGCGGGAGCTGTACATGTATTGCAGATTGCCGCCGTAGGCGAGCGAGGTGCCCGGGATATCGTGCCGCAGGCCGAGCTCGAACAGTTCCTGCAGGCGGTTGCTGATGGGGCGCTTCTCGCCCGTGAGCGGGTCGCGGACCTGCGTTTCCTGCATCTGCACCCGGGTGTCGACCTTCACACCTTTCCATCCGATCGGATCGAGCGTGAAGGTACCTTTCCATTCGAAGCCATACACGGTCGCCTGGTCGAGGTTGCCCGGGCTTTCGCCGGCCTCGCCGATCGGGATGGTGTCGACGATGTCGTCGATGCGCTGGCCGTACAGACGCAGTGTGGTGTTGCCGTAGGCGCCAAGATTGCGGATGGCCTCCAGGTCGAGCTCCCAGCTCTGCTGCGGAACGAGGTCCGGATTGGCGGCGTTTTCGCGGTCGTCGCGGAGGTTTACCGTCGCCAGGAAGTCGCCGAAGTTGAGCTGTCCCACGCGGCGCTGCAGCTTCATGGTCAAGTCCAGCACCGGCGACGGTTTCCACGCCAGCGAGAACAGGCCCTTGGGTCGGACGAATGAGCGCTGCAGTCCGCCGACCTGGCCGAGCTTGGAGTACTCCCCGCCAAGCGCTAGCTGCACCGTGGTCCGCGGCGTGATCGGCCGCCCGTAGGTGCCCATGACTTCGTAGCGGTCTTCTTCGACCGTGGCGGTGCTGCCGGGCAGCGGAATGGGCCGATAGTTGCCCGCCTCGTCGAGCACGAACAGGTGCGAGACGCCTTCGAGGCTGTTGAACGCGGCTTCGGCAGAGACCTGCCAGTCGGTGACGCCGCGCTTCCATCGGTATTCGGTTCGGGCGATGCGTTCGCGCTCCTCGCCGTCCCGCTCGAAGCGGCTGCCGGTCGCCGGTGCGGAACCATCGAGCCGGCGCGTCACGACCTCCTCGGCGATGGGTTCGCTCTCGAGACGGTCGAGTCCGATCAACTTCAGTCGTCCGGGGCCCAGCTTGAATTCGTAGTCCCCGGCGACTTCGAAGTTGTAGCCCACTTCGGTGAAGTCGACATCGCGCACCCGGTCGGGCAGGCCAGGTCCGCTGCGGAAGCCTTGCTCCTCGAACACGAAGTCGATGTACCGATAAGCAAGATTGAGGTTGCCGATCGCGCCGGTCGGCCCTTCGTAGTTGAGTCCGGCACTGAGCTTGGGCGCGTTGAACTCGCCGGTCCATATGTCGTCGCGTCGCTCGCGAAAGCTGCGGTCGGCGTTGAGGATGATGGTTTCGCCGCCGGCGCCGCTGTGGCCTGCGCCGTTGCTGAGCCCGAGGGTGTAGTCGAACGCGCCACGGCCGGCGCTGATGGATATCTCACCGGCGGTAAACAGCGGATCGGTGAAATCGCGGCGGAACTCCGGACTCCATTCCCATTGTCCGCTGATGCCGCCGGCCTCGGCGATGACGTTGGCCACCTGGCCTGACAGCCCGGGGATGTCGAGGGTCGCACCATCGCGAATCTCGATGCGCGTGACGTTGCTGGCGGGGATGCGGCTGAGCTGGGAGATCACGTCGTCGGTCTTGCCCGACAGTCGCTGCCCGTTGATGAGCACGTTGCCGGTCGCCTGGCCGATGCCGCGTTCCCGCACCGCCTGGCGGATGCGGAATCCTGGCACCTGCTCGAGCATGTCCAGGGCATTGCGCGGTGCGTAGCGCGCGAAATGCTCGGGCGTATAGGTCTGAATTCCCGTCGCAGGATCATCGGCGCCCGCGGCCTGGGCGAAGACGCCGATCGGAAGCGGAATCAGCGCCATCGAGAGCGCGAGGCGGAGGACGATCGGCTTCATGCTGGGCCCTTGCAATGAGGAATAGCGGCTTCGGCGACTGCCGCGGCGGTTGAGATTTCCTGACCGCCTGCGACAGCTATCCTACTCAGACGCGCGCGCGTGGCGAAAGGTTTAGACGTCGGTGACGATCCAAGCGGCGGGCATCGACCTGCGGCACGGTCGGGCGTCGCCGCCGCGATCCGCGCTGTGCGCGCTCAGGAAAGTGGCCGCATCAGCAGCCACCCGTCCGGCGCCAGAGGTAACGAACCTGCGGGACGTCCTCGCTGACGAGCCTCGTGCGCCGGACGAAGCCATGCATCGGTTTGCTGGCGATGTCGGTCCTGGTCTCGTGCAGCCCGGTCATGGTGCGTCTCCTGATGCGCCATCGTCGACCCGCCGCAGGAAACGTCGCGTCGACAAGCTGTCGTTGGGCGGCCGTGACCGGCAGGGGTGGCGCTGTTGACGCGGCAATGCGGCGGCGGTCATTGTGAGTGCCTCGCGGTGGCGGGGCAGGCGGTGAAATCAGTGGAAGAACGATTCCTGCAGGTACGCAGTCACCGGATGAGGATCCTGCAGTGCGGCGCGGGTGAACGCCTCGTCGTCATCCTGTCGAGCCCGCTGATCCATGCGGGTCTATACCGCAGGACGGCCGAGGCATTTTGCCGGAGCACGCGCGTCGTGGTGGACCTCCCCGGTTCCGGGAGGTCGTCGAAGCTCGACCGGGCACTGGACATGGACGAGCTTGCGGACCTGGTTCCGGACCTGATCCATGCGCTGGGCGAACGCTCGGTGCTGCTGATCGGGCATTCCAACTCGGGGCCGATCGCGCTCCTCGCTGCCGTCCACCACCGCCACTGCGTCGCGGCGCTGGTGCTGGCCGACTCGGTCGGTGCGCACCGACGCAAGTCGTTGCTTCCGGTCCTGGGGGGCCGATTGCTGGACTCGTTCCTCGAGCCGCGCCTGACCCTCGTCGGGTGGGCAGCGGTCGTCTGGAACCTCTTCCATCACACCAGGCATTTCCTGAGCCAGATTCCAAGGGCGGCCGGCGACGGCTGGCTGCCTGCGGCGACGAGGGTCGAAGTCCCGACCCTGATCGCCTGGGGGCGGCGGGATCACGCGATGCCGCTGCTGGCGGCCGAACGATTTTGCAGGGCAATGCCGCATGCGATGGTGGTGGTATCCGACAGCGGAAGCCACGACTGGATCATCGAACAACCGGACTGTTTTGCTGCTGCGGTGTTGGCGAGCGTCTGACGCACCGGCATCGGCAACAAGGGCGCGGCCGGGAGCTCCTCACACCACGCGATTGCGGCCTGCGGCCTTGGCTCGGTACAGGGCGCGATCGGCTTCGGCCAGCCATTCGCGCAAGCTTCCCGGCGCCGCACCGATCTCGGCGAGCCCGACGCTGATCGTGGCGCGCACCTCGGGATACTCGCGCAGTCGCAGCCCCTCGACGGCGGCGCACAGGCGCCCGGCGATGGCATGGCCGCCCTCGGCCGTCGCATCCAGCAGCAGCACCACGAACTCGTCGCCGCCCAGCCGTCCGGCTTCGTCCCTGGATCGCAGCTCGGAGGCCAGCTTTACCGCCACGGCGCGCAGCACCGCGTCCCCCGCGGCATGTCCGTAGTGGTCGTTCACCTGCTTGAAGTCGTCGATGTCGATCAACAGCAGGCACGCGCGGCGGCCGTGGGGGTTGCGGGTCTCCAGCAGTTCCTCGGCACGTTCCTCCCAATCGCCTCGACGCGAAAGTCCGGTGAGCGTGTCGATGCGGCGCAGCCGATCGAGTTCGAGGTTCTGTGCCCAGACGCGACGGATCAGACGATTGCTGCCGAGGCTCACTGCGATCGTATGGATGAGCAGCAGGGGCAGGCATGCGACCAGCACCTGCATGCTCGTGGTCGGCTCGAAGTGGAGGCCGGTAACCAGCGCAGAAGCCAGCCCCCCCAGCCCAAGGGCGGACATCGAGCGTGACCACAGGTTGCGTATTCCGGTGCTGATCCTGTCGACGGTCGTCACCGTCACGATCAGCGTGCTCGGCAGCAGGTTGAAGTGAATCATCGGCATCCAGGCGCCGGCAATGACCGAGTCGATCAGCAGGTTGCGGATCTCGGCGTGGTAGGGGTCGGGGCTGCGCACGGCGATCCAGTACGCCAGGTGCGGCCAGAGGACGGCACTGCAGAACAGGAATACCCAGGTGAGGCGGGGTGCGCCGATCTCGTGTAGCGCGAACGCTACAGCCAGGCCGGCAAGGCCCATCCCGAGGACCCGGAAGGGGTAGGTGCGCCTCGGGAATCTCGTAGGTCCGCGTTTCGAGGCGGTCGGCGAGCCGGCCTCGCGCGCATCGGGCGTGCCGCGTGGGTCGCCAGGGCGCTCGGCGGCACGCGAATGGTCCGAATTCATCCCGAAGATCCCCCCGAAGCCCCGGATCAATGTACGCCCGCCGGCCGAAGACATCGTGAAGCGCGCCTCAAACCGCAATGCGCCGCCCGTGCGACGGGCGGTCGGGACAGATGCCGGGCCAGGCAGTTCAGCGGGCCGGCGCGGGCCAGATCGTCATCGCCGCGCGGAGTAGCTTTCACCGTGCCGCACACCGCGGGCCATAGACTGTCTGCATCCGGCCAGCGGAATCAGGCACAGCAATGCAGAACCCGACGCGCAACCAAGATCGCAAATGGCGGTGGATCATCGGCTTCATCGTCGTGGTGCTGCTGGTCTGGGGCGTGGCGAGGGTGCTGCGCGATGAAGGCGAGGCATTGTCGGGCAGGGCGGTTGGAATCGCGGTCGTGGCGCCGGACCCTGTCGTCCCGGCGAATGCTCCCGAGCGGCGCGGGGCGGTGCCGGGTGTGGAGATCGCCGGTGGCGAGGCGATTCCGGTGGCCGCGATCGTCGCGACGCCAGAGGCGTTCCATGGGCAAGCTGTCGACGGAGTTGCGGTGGTTGCCGCAGACCACGCGCGTGGCGTGTCCGCGGATCATGGTTTCTGGATCGAAGAGGCGGGGCGAAGGATATTCGTGGTGGTGCAGGACGCCGGCGCGAAATCGCAGGACGACGGGTCGCCTGCACCCGCAGGCGGCGCCGCGGCTGCGATCGAGGTGAGGCCGGGTCAAAGGGTCAGTCTTTCCGGCCGCATACATCCCGGCGCCATGGCTCCGCAACTCGCTGCCGGACTCGACGCCGATACCAGCAGGGCGCTGTCCTCGGAGCCGGTGTTCCTGCTCGTGGAGGCTGCCGGCGTCGAGCTCGACCGGCGCTAGCCGGTCTTCATCGCCTGCATCGCGATCGCCCCAGGTCAGCTGCTTGCAACGCGTCGAGCGCGGCGGCGCCCGGCGGACCGCATCGCGCCGCCAGGCACGTATCGGCAGTCGACTAGGCCAGCTGCCCGGAGCACGGTAGCGAATCGCGCGAACGGTCCGATCCGTCCGGAGGCGGAGCCGCCAACAATTCCCCGATCACGACGCAGTCGCGGCCGCTGCGCTTGGCGCGATACATCGCCGCGTCGGCCCGCGCCAGCCATTCGGACCAGTTTTCTCCGGTCTTCAGGATCGCGGCACCGATCGAGCATGTGATCGGGCCGCCGGGGCTCTCCAGGCCGCGTGCGACGGCCGCACGCAGGTGCTCGCAGGCCAGTCGCAGACCGGCCGGATCGCACCCGGGACCGAGCAGCAGCACGAACTCCTCGCCGCCGAACCGGAACAGCCGGTCCGAGCTGCGCATCGAACTCCTGACGAGCTGCGCGAATGTAACCAACGCGCAATCGCCGGCCTCATGCCCGTGCTGATCGTTGACGCGCTTGAAGTGGTCCAGATCGACCATCGCGAGGGAAACCGGGATCCCGTTGCGCCTGAATCCTTCCACCGCCAAGGCCAGTGCCGCCTCCATCGCCCTGCGGTTGCCCACGCCGGTCAACTGGTCGCGCGTCGCCAGGCCTTCCAACTGGAGTCGTTGGGCCTCGGTCCGGACCGCGAACATGTACGCGTAAAGGCTCACGACGCACAGCGATATGAAAAACGACGCGACCTCCGACGGCACGACGAGCGGCTTGACCACGAAACCCATGATCAGCATCCCAGCGACGCAGAACACCAGCGCCAGACGTCGGTCGATGAGAAGGAAGCTCGACAGCAGCGTGGCGTACATCCAGTACAGGGCGTTACGACCGAGCAGTTCGGCCGCGACGATCGTGCCGACCGTGGTGACGACCACAAAAAACAGCCCCGGGGCGTGGGTGTCGCCGCTGCGCCACGCGTAGATCGTGGCGCCGGTCATGCACGCGATGATCGCCAACTCGACCAGGCCGGTCAGCCACTCTCCCTGTGCCATCCGGTACAAGGCGATCGGCAACACGCCAATGCACGCGCTGCCCGAAAAGAGCGTGAGAATGGTGAGCTGGAAGTCGCTCCGCAGGCGATTCAACACGTAATGCTCCCTCCCTGGAAGTCGCTTTCTGGATCGATCCTCGGCCCGATCGGCCGTGCGCCTGGAAAGAATGAGCCAAAACCCGCCGCGAAACCGTGGCCGCGCATGCAGTTTGGAAGTCGGAGCGCCCTGAGCTCTCGGCAACCGCTCGCCCAGGCCGAAAAGGCAGGCATCCGCTGCCGCTATCGGGCAGGAAGTGTCCCGCCAGCGCTCCCGCCCTGCGCCAAATGCTTGCGCCGGATGAATTCGCCGTGGGAGACGCCAAGCAGGTCGGCGATCCGGCGGACCAGCAGCTCTTCGTGCTTGTCCAGGCGCTCATCGGCGAAAGCCACGCGCCATAGCCATTCGACGAGCTCAGCGCGTGCGTCGGCATCCAGCCCGACCCGCAACTGCCGGGTGAAATCGTACAGCGACACGGCGTCCTTCCTGGCATCGTGGGCCTGGTCCATCAGGGCCTGCAACTCGTCCGCGTCCATCGCGAATGCGGCACGCATGGCGTCGTGGATCACGTCCAGCTCGACCTCGCCCGCGCCCTCGTCGGTCGCCGCGGTCTCGATCAGCAGCGCGGCGGCCGCGCGGGGCAACGAATGCGTGTCGGCGGAGGGTTCATGCCGGTTGACGATGCTCTTGAGGTTCTGGAACCAGTCGGTCACGGCGCAGGACTCGGAAACGGGGCATGACAACCTACCCGATCGGGCGCCAGTGGCATGTGCTGCCGGGTTTCGGTCACCGTCGGGGCCATCGCCAAGGGCGCCCCGCGCCGGGAGCCTTCCATTAAGATCACGCCTGCTCGCAAGGGGAATGGCGCGTGCCGACCCGGCAACCCAGGGCGCCGTGGCTCCGCGTTCTGAAGCGCGCCCGCACAACCGAACAGCTCCGGAAGCAGCAATGATCAACAATGACGTACTACGCAGCATCCGCTACATGCTCGATCTCAGCGATGCCCAGCTCATCGCGATCATTCACCTGTCCGACCCGGGCTTCCCCATCGCCCGCGAGGACGTACAGGCGTTGCTGAAAAAGGAAGACGAGGAGGGCCACGTCGAATGCAGCGATGCCGTGCTTGCCCGTTTCCTCGACGGACTGGTCTTCCACTTCCGGGGCAGGAATCCCGATCTTCCGCCGCGGCCTCCGGAGCGACGCGTGAGCAACAACGTGGTGCTGAAGAAACTGCGGGTCGCCTTCGAGCTCAGGGACGCCGACATGCACCAGGTCTTCGACGATGCCGGTTTCCCGGTGACCAAGCCGGAGTTGTCTGCGCTGTTCCGCCAGGCGGACCACAAGAACTTCCGCCCTTGCGGCGACCAGCTCCTGCGCAACTTCCTCAAGGGCCTGACACTGCGTGTGCGCGGCAGCTGATGCATGCGGCTGCGGCCGACATCTCCGCCCGCGCTTTTTGCTAACGTGCGAGCTGCGGATTCACGATCGGGTGGTGCATGAAAATCGACGCGCGCGATGCACTAGCCGGCAGACGCTGCCCCGTCGGGTGGCATGCCGCATCGCCGTCGTCGGTCGGCGGCTCGTCGCTGCCCGCGCTGCGCCGCACCAATCCGGCTGAGCGGCGCTGAGCGTGCCGGCCACAAGCCCTTGGGCGACGCTCGCGGGGCGAATGACCCTCATCGTCGCGCTCGGGCTGGGCGTGCTGGTCGCCGTGCTTGGGATGCTCGCGGTCGGCTTGCTGTCGGACCGGCAGGAGCGCGATTTCATCGAAGGCTCGCTGGCCACCACGCAGGCCATCAAGACCCTGGCCGACGCGAATGCCGATCCCGACACCTTGCGAGCGCTGTTGTCGCGCCTGGTTTCGACCGGCCAGGTGATGCAGGCGCAACTGCTTCCGCTCGAGCACAGCGCATCCTCGGCATCGGCGATGGGCCAGGGGAGCGCAGGCGGTTTCCGCACGGTGGCGGTGACTGCCGGCGGCGGCGGCGGCCTGCTCGTGCTCGACTTCGACGAGTCGGCCGCGCACGCGCGCATCGAGTCGGGCCGGGAGGCGGTGGTGCTGGGCGCCTTGTTCCTCCTGCTGTCGGGCATGGCCGCCGCGGCGTGGGTCGGCGTCGCCTTCGGCCGTTCGCTGGGGGGGATTGCCGAGTTCGCCCGCAGGCTCGCCCGCAACGAATCGGCGCAGCGCGCACCCGATTCCAGCTCGATCGCCGAGATGCGCGAGCTGGAGTCGGCGCTGTACGCGATGCGCGCGGAGGTCGAGGAGGCGACGCGTTCGATGGCGCAGCAGCAGTCCATCCTGGACTCGACGCTGACCGGCATTCTCACGATTTCCAGCGAAGGCCAGATCCAGACCGCCAACATCGCGGCTACCGAGATCACCGGCTACCCGCAGTCCGATCTGCAGGGAAACATGTTCCACAGGCTGGTGGTCGATCACGACCGTCCTGCCTTCAAATCGCTGCTCACGCGCGCCGAGGGCCCAAGCATCCAGGACCTGCACCTGCGCCATCGGCAGGGACACACGATCACCGCGCGAATCGGGCTGAGCAAGGTGGACATCCATGGCGAGCAGTTCTTCACCCTCGCGCTGCAGAACATGACCGACCCGCGAGAACTCGCGAGCAACCAGTACTGGGCGTCGAGCGATCCGATGACGGGTCTGCCGAACCGCTCCGCGCTGATGAAGTACCTGGCGTCCTCGGTGGCTTTCAGCCAGCGCAACGGGTCGATCGGCGCGGTGCTGTTCATCGATTTCGACCGCTTCAAGGAAATCAACGACACCCTCGGGCACGCCGCCGGCGACCTGTTCCTGCAGGGCGCGGCGGCGCGTTTCACCGAGGCCCTCAGGCCGCAGGATTTTGTCGCGCGGTTCGCCGGGGACGAGTTCACCGTGGTGTTGAACGGACTTGGGCACAGCGAGGACGCCACGATGGTCGCGCAGTCGCTGTTGCGGGCATTTTCGCGGCCGCTGCAGGTGGGCGGCGACGAGATGTTCGCCGCGATGAGCATCGGCATCTGCCTGTTTCCGGAACATGGCGCGTCGGTGGAGACGCTGCTGCATTGCGCGGACGTGGCGATGTACAGCGCCAAGCAGGGTGGCGGCGATGCCTGCGTGGTCTTCAGCGAGGACGACAAGAGCGCGCGCATGCGTAAGCTGCAGTTGGAGACGCAACTGCGCCGCGCGCTCGAGAAGGGCGAGTTCTACCTGGAGTACCAGCCGATCTTCGACTTGGAGACCATGCTCATAGCCAGGTTCGAAGCCTTGCTGCGCTGGGACAACCCGCAATTCGGCAGGGTCGGGCCCGACGAGTTCATCCCGCTGTGCGAGATCAACGGTCTGATCGTCGACATCGGCGAGTGGGTGCTCGCGACCGGCTACCGCCAGGTGTGCGCGTGGCAGAAGACCTACGGCTTGTCCCCGGGTATCTCGGTGAATGTCTCCGCGCGCCAGCTTGCCGCCAAGAACGTGGTGGAGCGTCTTGCGCGCTGCGTGGATTTCGAGCGCGACGACCGGCCCGCGGTCGACCTGGAAATCACCGAGAGCGGCATTATCGACGTGGGCCCAAGAAGCGTGGCACTGATGAACAGATTGCGCGAAGCAGGCTTCTCGCTTTCGATCGACGACTTTGGCACCGGCTACTCGTCGCTGGCCTACCTCAGCCAGTTTCCCGTGTCGTGCCTGAAGATAGACCGTTCTTTCACCCTGGCGCTCGGCAGCGAGAACGAGTCCCGCGGCATCGTCGAGGCGGTGATCGCGATGGGCAGGAGCCTGGGCATGAAAGTGGTTGCCGAAGGCGTGCAGACCACGGCGCAGATGAAGGCCCTGCAGGACATGGGATGCAACTACGGCCAGGGCTTCCTGATGGGCCGGCCGCTTTCCGTGGAAGCGGCCGGCGCGCTGCTGGCGATCCAGGGCGCCGGGCTGGCGACGTGGCGGGATACCTCGGTCGAGGGCACAGTCGGTGCGCTGGAGTGCAGCCCACCTGTCGGCGCGCGAGAGTGACGAGGGCTTCCTGGCCAATGAGGTAAAAGAGTGCTGCCCGGCCGTCCCGGGCCAAGGAGCGATTGCATGCGCAGCACTGGATTTTTTCTCGTCGTGTCGGCAGCGCTTTGCGGTTGCGCGTCGGTGTCGTCTCAGACGAACGATGCCGTCCGCGGACGGTCGGCCGAGGTTGCGGCCGATGGCCTCATCAGCATCCGCAGCCCGCACAGCGTGCCCGATACGATCGAGCGCCTGCAGGAACTGGCCGGGCAACGCGACCTCAAGGTGTTTGCTCGCGTCGACCACGCGGCGGGCGCGGCGTCGGTCGGCGCTTCGCTGCGGCCGATGCAGGTGCTGATCTTCGGCAATCCCCAGGGCGGCACACCGCTGATGCAGTGCGCGCAGACGATCGGCATCGACCTGCCGCTCAAGGCGCTGGTCTGGGAAGACGAGGCGTCGCAGGTCTGGCTCGGCTACAACGATCCCGTGCATCTGGCGCGCCGGCATGGCGTCGCGCAGTGCCCGGCGGCGGGCAAGATTCGCACTGCACTGGCCGATCTGGCGGCAGCCGCCGTCGCGCCCTGACGACGCCGGACCGCGCTCCAGCCCGGGCGGGGCGGCGTGCGCGGCACCAGTACGCGGCAGTACGGGAAGCCTTTGCGCTGCTGTAATATCCGCCTGCCAAGCAACCCGTATCAGGCGCGTACGTGTCCGCGTCGAGATCGTCAGGGGACGATCTGAGCCTTGAACCGCCGGTCGGCGCGCCTGCGCACGCATGCCGGCCTCTTCGTACCCCGGCGTCGCGCCCGCGCACGTCCGCCCATCGAGACGCCCTCAATGTTGCAGTCTGCCCGCAAGCTTCCCCGCCACGCCCTCTCCCTTGCCATCGGGCTGATGCTGCCGATGGCCCCCGCGCTCGCGCAGGACGCTCCCGAGCAACCCGAGGCTGCCGCGGCCGCCGAGTCCCCGGCAGACGCCAAGACGCTGGACGCGGTGATGGTCACCGCGCAGCGCCGCGTCGAACGCGCCAAGGACGTGCCGATGGCGCTGACCACGGTCGACGCGGAAAAACTCCAGGTGCTGGGCTCGGGCGGCGCCGACATCCGCTTCCTCTCGGGCCGGCTGCCGAGCCTCAACATCGAGTCCTCGTTCGGACGCGCGTTCCCGCGTTTCTACATCCGCGGCCTGGGCAACACCGATTTCGACCTCAATGCCTCGCAGCCGGTATCGCTGGTGTACGACGACATCGTGCTCGAGAGCCCGCTGCTCAAGGGCTTCCCGGTATTCGACCTGGAAAGCGTCGAGCTGCTGCGCGGGCCTCAGGGCACCCTGTTCGGCCGCAACACGCCGGCAGGCGTGGTCAAATTCGAGTCGGCCAGGCCGACCCGCGAACCGGAAGGCTACGGCCAGATCGCCTACGGCACCCACGGCACCACCAACGTGGAAGGCGCGATCAGCGGCCCGGTCAACGCCAACTGGTCGGCGCGCGCCTCGGTGCTGTTCCAGCGGCGCGAGGACTGGGTCGAAAACACCAACCCGGCCGCACGCACCAATCCCCGGCTCGGAGGCTACGACGAGTCCGCCGCGCGCGTGCAACTGCAATACGACGGCAGCGACACTTTCGATGCCCTCTTCAACGTCCACGCGCGCCATTTGAACGGCACCGCGCGGCTGTTCCTGGCGAACCTGTTCAAGCCGGGAAGCAACGACCTGGTGGACGGGTTCGATCCGGAGAAGATCGCGATCGACGGGCGCAACCAGCAGGAGCTCGACACCTTCGGCGCCAGCGCGCGCCTGAGCTGGGGCTTGGGCCACGAGCTGACGCTGTACTCGATCACCGGCTATGAGACCGCCGAAGTGTTCAGCCGCGGCGACATCGATGGCGGCGTCGGCGCGGTGTTCGCGCCGCCGTCCGGTCCCGGCTTCATTCCGTTCGCGGCCGAATCGGCCGACGGCCTGCCCGACCATCGCCAGTGGACGCAGGAGTTCCGCCTGGAGTCGAACTATGCAGGTCCGTTGAACTGGCAGGGCGGCGTGTTCTATTTCGACGAGGACATCACCGTCGACAGCTTCAGCTACGACACCCTGTTCGGCGCCGGCGCGCAGGCCGGGCACGCGCAGCAGGCCCAGCGCAACAAGGCATGGGCGGCATTCGGTTCGCTGGAGTACGAGGTCACCGAAGCGTTCAAGTTGCGCGGTGGCCTGCGCTACACGCAGGACCAGAAGGACTTCAGCGCCAGCGTGCTCGAAAGCGCGCCGTTCGGCGCGCTCGTGTCCGGCCCGTTCCTGGTGAGCACCGATGTCGACGACATCAGCTGGGACATCAGCGGCGTCTACTCGATCAACCCCGAGGTGAATCTCTACGCGCGCGTCGCCCGGGGCTTCCGCGCGCCGTCGATCCAGGGGCGGCTGCTGTTCCAGAATCCGCCGCAGCCATCGGTCGCGCAGGCCGAGGAAGTGATCTCCTACGAGGCCGGCATCAAGGCCGACCTGTGGAACCGGCGCGCGCGCCTGGGTTTTGCGGTGTTCCATTACGAGGTCGACGACCAGCAGCTCAACGCGGTCGGCGGCGGCAGCAACCAGACCATCCTGCTCAACGCCGACAAGTCGGTCGGGCAGGGCTTCGAGGTGGACTTCGACGCCTACCTCACCGACAACCTGATGATGACATTCGGCGCCAGCTACAACGACACCGAGATCCAGGACGACGATCTTGCGGTACTGGTGTGCGGCGCCACTTTCTTCAATCCGCCCAACTGCACCGTGCAGGACCCGACGGTCGTCGCCGGCCCCAACACGCTCGCGCTGATCGATGGCAACCCGCTGCCGCAGGCGCCGAAATGGATCTACAACGTCACCGCGCGCTACGGCCTGCCGGTGGGAGACAACGGCGAGTTCTACGTCTATACCGACTGGGCCTACCGCGGCGAGGTGAACTACTTCCTCTACGAAGCGGCCGAGTTCACCGGCAAGCCGCTGCTCGAGGGCGGCCTGCGCGTGGGCTACAACTGGCAGCACGGCAAGTACGACGTGGCCGTGTTCGGCCGCAACATCCTCGATGAAGTCGAGGCCGTCGGCGGCATCGACTTCAACAACCTGACCGGATTCGTCAACGAGCCGCGGGTCGTCGGGGTCGAGTTCCGGGCCAACTTCTGAGGCGAGCGATGCCGATACGCCAGCGCTCGCGGGCGGCAGGCCGGGGGTGGGCGCAGGTTCTGGTACGCGCTTCCAAAGGCCCGTGCGCGCGGCCGCCTGAACGGGGAAGACGAGCCCGAGTCGATGGCGCCGGATTTGCATCCGGCCCCATCCACGGGCCTAATCACCCGGGGAGAGTTGGCAGCGGGCTGCGGTGATGGAGATTCAGCAAAAGCGTTTTGCAAGCCGGATCGGCTTCGTCTTCGCTGACGACGAGCTGCGATACAGCATCAAGGACAGCTCCGGCAGGCGGAGTTTCTCGCTGCCCTACGTCGACATCAGCCGCGACCGCCAGACCCTGGAAGAACGCAGCCAGTGGTTGTGCAACGTCGGCCTGCTGTGGATCGCACTGGGGGCGGTATTCACGGCCACGGCATGGTTCACCAAGCAGCAGTTTGCGCCCTCCCTGTGGCTGCTCATCGGCGGCGGGTGCTACGTGGCATACCGGATGTGCGGTACCGCGTTCACGATCCTGCCCACCGAGAAGGGCAACCTGCTCGTCATCGACGACAAGGACGGGCCACGGGTGATCGAGGAAATCGAAGCCCGCCGTGCCGCGCAATTGCGCGAGCAGTACGACTACCTCGATCCGGGCGAAAGCCTCGAGCAGCAGCGCAATCGCTACAAGTGGCTGCACCGCGAAGGAGCCTTGGGGGACGAGGAATTGCAACAACGGCTGCTGGGCGTCGGTTTGGACGACTCGGCGGTGATCGAAGTTGAGCGACTGGCGATCGGGCAAAGGCTCAACTGACGCAGTGGGGCTTCCTCAGCGCCGATCCTGCCCGAACAATATCTTGCGCGCCTCGTCGTCGACGACCGGGGACGAGCTGATTCCCTGCCCTTTCTCGTAGGCGACCACGGTCGCGGGGCGTACCTGGATGCGTTCGAACCACCGCTTCAGGTGCGGGAAGTCGGCCATGTTCTGCTGCTGGTATTCGTGCGCGACGATCCACGGGTAGCAGGCCATGTCGGCGATGGAGTAGTCGCCGGCGATGAACTCGCGGCCGTCGGACAGGTGCTTGTCGAGGACGCCGTACAGGCGCGAGGTTTCCTTGATGTAGCGCTCGATGGCGTAGGGCAGTTTCTCGGGCGCATAGCGGTTGAAATGGTGATTCTGCCCGGCCATCGGTCCCAGGCCGCCCATCTGCCAGAACAGCCATTGCAGCGCCACGTTGCGCCCGCGCAGGTCCTGCGGGACGAACCTGCGGATCTTGTCGGCCAGGTACAGCAGGATCGCGCCGGACTCGAAGACCGGTATCGGCTCGCCACCGTCGGCGGGCGCGTGGTCGACGATCGCCGGCATACGGTTGTTGGGCGAGATGCGCAGGAAGTCGGGCTCGAACTGCTGTCCGCGGCCGATGTTGACCGGCACGATGCGGTATGGCAGCTGCGCTTCTTCGAGGAACAGGGTGATCTTGTGGCCATTGGGCGTGGGCCAGTAGTGGAGGTCGATCATTTCAGCTCCCATGTTTTTTGGACGGTTGGACCTGCACGGCGATACGCCTGCCCCGAGCGAGAGTCTCCAGCGTCATCGTAGCCAAAAGGCGCGTTACGCCGGTGCCGCAGGCTCGCCCGCATTGTTCGCTTCAGCCTTTCGCCCCGGCCCCTGGCCCCTCACCCTGGGTTCCGCCTCAGATCACCGGCTCAAGCTTCCGCTTCAGTTCTTCCAGTACCTTGGCGTGCTCTTCGTTGGAGTCGCCACCGCCATAGATCAACGCTCCGGAGGTGTAGTCCGCTCCGAAGGTCTCCGCTGCGATGAACACCTGGCTGACCGCGTTCGCGAACTGCGCACCGTCCATCGGCGGCAGCGGATGGATGAAGACGCTCCAGACGATGCCATTGGCCACCGCGTAGCGGGCATCGAGGACGGCGTCGAAGTTCGCCTGCAGCATGCGCGGCAGCATGTCCTGCTCGAGCGCTTCGACGCGGATGATCGGCGACATGATGCGCATGCGACCCGCGTTCTCGTCGCCGACCAGCATCAGGCCGCGTTCGCCTACGGTGAACTGCGCGGAGTTCGCAGCGATTTCGGCTTCGGGGTCGATCTTGCGCACGAGCTCGAACATTGCTTCCAGCGTCATCTTGCCAGGGAGCTTTTCGATCTGTGCCGGTGCCGGCTCGCTTTCCCCCGCGTTCGACTTCGGCCCGAGCAAGGCCTGAGCTATCGCGCCGCCGGACAGCAGGGCTGCGGCGAGCAGCAGCCAGGGCAGGTATCGTTCCATGAGCATTCCTTGGGCGAAGACGGCGTTGTCCCTCGTACTTTAAGCGCAGTGTCGGCACTGCCGCCAGCGCGTCGCGTTCCGCCGCAGGTCGGACTGGACGCGTCGCGGCTACAAGATGCCTGTCGAAGGGGTCCGCTGTGCGTTGCCATGCCCGGGCTGAGAGACTGATCGGCGCAGTGCCCTCTGGCGACGCTGCAGCGGTACGCTGTGGCTTTTACGCCACGGGGAAGTCCAATGTCGTACGTTCGCTGTCTGCGCGGGTTGGTGTCGGGTGTGGAATATCCGGCCGACGTGCCGATGAACCTGGATCCGGTGGATGGCCGACCGGTGGAAATGCTGCTGGACCTCGATCGCCTGCGTGCCGAACGGCCGAACGCAGGCTGGTACGATCCGTCGCGTCGCGACATGTGGCGCTTCGGTGCCCTGATGGCGCTGGACATCGACGATCCCGCCGATGCGGCGCACATCGTCGCACTCGGCGAGGGCGCCACGCCGCTGCTCGACTACGGCCACCATCCGGTCGCCCGCCGCGCGGGGCTCGCGTTGCAGCTGAAGGACGAAGGCCGTGCGCATGCGGGCCACGGCGCCAATCCGACGCAGAGCTTCAAGGATCGCGGCATGGCGATGGTCGCTGCGCAGGCACGGCGGCTGGGATTGCTCAGGCTCGCGGTTCCCACCCAGGGCAACGCCGGGGATTCGCTGCTGCGCTACGCGCTGGCCGGTGGACTGTCGGTGGTCGTGGCGATGCCGGACGACACGCCGCTGCCGATCATGGGAAGCGTCGCCGCCGCCGCCCATCGCCATCCCGACCGGGTCACGCTGGAACTCGCCGGACCCACGATCCGCGAGTCGGCGGCATTGCTCAAGCAGAAGTACGTGGCGCAGGGCTGGTTCTCGGTGGCGACGTTCCAGGAGCCCGGCTGGCGCATCGAAGGCAAGAAATCGCTGGGCCTGGAGCTTGCGGAACCCGGACCGGGCGGGACGCGCTGGTCCCTGCCCGATGCGGTCGTGTACCCGACCGGCGGCGGCACCGGCGTACTGGGAATGTGGAAGGCCTGGGACGAGTTGCAGGCGCTGGGGCTGATCGACGAGCGGCGCCCGCGGATGATCTGCGTGCAGAGCCAGTCCACCGCACCCCTGATGCACGCCTTCGAGCAGGGCGACGACGACACGACCGCGGTCACCGCGGGCCACACGCTCGCCGTGGGGCTTAACGTGCCCGGCGGAGTGGGGCACTTCCGGGTGCTGCAGATCATTCGCGAAAGCCGCGGCGCCGCGGTTGCCGTGAGCGAACCGGACATCGCCGCCGAATTCGCACGGCTGTGGAACGAGAACCCCGAATGGATCGGCCCGGAGGGTGCCGCGTGCCTGGCCGCGCTGCCGCAACTGCTCGATCGCGGACTCGTCGGCGACGGCGATCGGGTGGTGGCGGTGAATACCGGTTCGGCGGAAAAGTACCTTCCGATGCTGCGGCATCTGATGTAACGGGTTGCCATTGTTTCCGTCAGGGTGTCGGTCGGCGCGGTGCCGAACTTGACGTACATGGCGGCATCGCCGGTGCCGTCGGAGATATTGAAGCTCAGGTTGGATGCGCCCGACGGCACGTCCATCGTGAAGTTCAGCGAGTTGCCAGTGCTTGCCGACATATTGGTGACTGCCACGCCCTTGGTCAGGACGGTGCCGTCGCTCGGCGGCGGCGTGCTGCCGCGCCGCGCCGCGCGGCTCCGATGGACCGCGGGCGTCTTTCGATGCAGTCTTGGAGCCTCCTGTCCATGTCCAATCCAGCCGGCGGCCTTCATGATTCCCCTGTCCATACTCGATCTTGCACCGGTAGCGCAGGGCAGTACGCCCGCGCAGACCTTCGTCAACACGCTCGATCTCGCCCGCGAGGGCGAGCGGCTCGGCTATCGCCGGTTCTGGCTTGCCGAGCACCACAACTTGCTCGGCATCGCGAGTGCGGCCACCGCCGTACTGATCGGGCACGTCGCGGGCGGGACATCGAAGATCCGGGTCGGCGCTGGCGGGATCATGCTGCCCAACCACGCACCGCTGCAGGTTGCCGAGCAGTTCGGCACGCTCGCATTGCTGTATCCCGGCCGCGTCGATCTCGGTCTCGGCCGCGCGCCAGGAACCGACCAGGCCGCCATGAGGGCATTGCGACGCTCCCACCAGGGCGGCGACGAGTTCCCGGCTGACGTCGTTGAGCTGCTGGGCTACTTCGATCCAGCCCAGCCCGGGCAGGCCGTGCAGGCGGTGCCTGGAGCAGGGGTGGCGGTCGAAGCCTGGATTCTGGGTTCGAGCCTGTTTGGCGCCCGCCTCGCCGCGGCACTTGGTCTTCCCTATGCGTTCGCGTCGCACTTCGCGCCGGCTGCGCTGGAGCAGGCACTGGCGCTGTATCGCAGTGAGTTCCGCCCTTCGGCGCGCCTGGCGAGCCCGCACGTGATGCTCGCATTGAACGTCGTAGTCGCCGATAGCGATGCTGCGGCCGCGCGCCTGCTCACAACGCAGCAGCAGGCGTTCGTAAACCTGATCAGGGGTCGCCCCGGCCTGGTACCACCGCCGTTGCCGGACGCAGAATCGATGCACCAGTACTGCACACCGCACGAACTGGCCGCGGTGGACGCGGCGCTGGCCAGTGCCGCCGTGGGATCGCCGCATTCCGTGCGCGCCACCATCGAGGAGTTCGTGCGACTCCATCGTCCGGACGAGCTGATGCTGACGAGCATCGTGTTCGACCATGCGTCGCGTGTCCGGTCATTCCAGTTGGCGATGGAGGCGATGGCTTGAGCGGCCGGGGGTAATGAAACCGCGCACGCAGGTTGCCGGCGTTCGCTTCTACTGGCTGGGACCGCGTCGCACCTGCGCATGAAAAAAAACCCCGGCGAGCCGGGGTTTTTTTCACTGCTGGACTGGAAGGATCAGAACGTGATCGACCAGGAGTTGATGTAGCCGGTGTCGGCATTGGCGTTGTCGTTGACACGCAACTTCCAGGTGCCGTTGAGCGCTTCGGTCGACAGGTTGACGTTGTAGGTCGTGTTGATGTTGTCGGCGCTGCCGCCGCTACGGTTGTGCAGGGTGTAGATGCTGCCGTCCGGTGCCACGAGGTCGACCTTCAGGTCGCCGATGTAGGTGTGGACGATGTTGACCGCGACCGGGGTGCTGCTCGGAGCGCTGCCGCTTCGGTTGGACACGGCGATCGGGCTTTCGACGGTGGTGTTGTCGCTGATCGTGACGTTGTTGCCGTTGGTGTAGGTCACGGCGCTGGAGGTGCCGTAATCACCGATCAGGCTGACTCCGGAGAAGCTGGAGAACGCCTTGAGGCGAACGTGATACGTCCCCGCCTGCGGGGTTGCGAACGAGCAGGTCTCGGTGTTGCCGTTGAGGTACGGACGGCAGTCGTAGGACGTGTCGGTCGGCGCGGTGCCGAACTTGACGTACATGTCGGCATCGCCGGTGCCGCCGGAAATATTGAACGTCAGGTTGGATGCGCCGGCCGGCACGTCCATCGTGAAGTTCAGCGAGTTTCCGGTGCTGGCCGAGAGGTTGCTGACTGCCACGCCCTTGGTCAGGACATTGCCGACCGGCGGCGGCGGTGTGCTGCCGTCGAAGAACGAGTACAGCAGGCGGTTCGGCGAACCCTTGACGTCCGTGATCTTGTTCGCGGTGGCCGCATTGATCACCGCGGTGTTGACCTGGCTGGCACTGGCACCCGGATTGGCGGCCAGGTACAG
The DNA here is from genome assembly GCA_030856985.1 of Pseudomonadota bacterium. Classification (GTDB taxonomy): domain Bacteria; phylum Pseudomonadota; class Gammaproteobacteria; order Xanthomonadales; family Xanthomonadaceae; genus Lysobacter_K. The sequence goes on from JALYOG010000105.1 coordinate 39,588, forward strand.
GGCCGCGACGCCGGCGATGTGCGGAGACGCCATCGAGGTGCCGCTGATCGTGTTGGTCGCGGTCGTGCTGGTGTGCCACGCGGACGTGATGGACGAACCTGGCGCGAACAGGTCGATGCACGAACCCCAGTTGGAGAACGAGGAACGGCTGTCGTTCGAGGCCGACGATGCGGCGGTCAGCGCAGCCGGAACGCGGGACGGCGACGAGTTGCAGGCATCGGCGTTGTCGTTGCCCGATGCGACGGCATAGGCGACGCCGGCGTTGATCGAGTTGTTGACCGCGGTGTCCAGCGCGCTGGAGGCGCCGCCGCCAAGGCTCATGTTGGCCACGGCAGGCTTGACATGGTTGGAGGTGACCCAGTCCACGCCGGCAATCACGCCGGAGTTCGTGCCCGAGCCGGTGCAACCCAGCACGCGGACCGGGAACAGCTTCACGCCCTTGGCGATGCCCCAGGTGGCGCCGCCGACGGTACCGGCGACGTGCGTGCCGTGTCCGTTGCAGTCGTTGGTGCCGTTGCCGTCGCTGATGGCGGTGAAGCCGGAGCCGACGCGGCCGCCGAAATCGACATGGCCGCTGAGGATGCCGGTGTCGATGATGTAGGCGCTGACCGTGGAGGCGGTGGTGTCGTAGGTGTAGGAGCCGCTCAGCGGCAGGTCGCGCTGGTCGGTGCGATCGATGCCCCACGTCGCACCCGACTGGGTGGCGGTGGTCTGGACGATGCCGTCTTCTTCGACATATTCCACGCGCTTGTCGGCGAGCAGGCGGGCGAGGGCCTGGTCGGAGGCCTGGACCACGAAGCCGCGCAGCGCGCGGTTGTAGCTGCGTACCAGGTTGGCGCGGTGGGACCGGGCCATTTCGCTCGCAACGGCGGCGACGGCGGGACGGTTGGACTTCTCGTTGGAGAGGCGTGCGGCATCGCTCTTGAGCACCACGATGTACTGGCCATCCACTGGCTTGTCAGCAAAGCGGTAATCCGCGGCTCCGGCGGTGTTGACCGGCGCCATTGCCACGAGCGTCGCGGCGGCAAGTGCGTGCAGGCAAAGCTGTGTCTTTCCATTTACAACGGACATCTGAAACCTCCTCGAGGTGGGGTGCATCCGCGGTCGCGGACAGGGTGTTTTACGACTGATACGCACGGTTCCTCGGCAGGCGTTTACGCACCTGTCGAGCGACTGTGCTCCGCGGCATCGGAAGCCCCCCGACGTCCCGCTGCCGTCCCTAATGTAGATGAAGTTCCCAGCGCCAGATCGTGTGCGCGTCGCGCTTGGGGGCTGCGATACGTGACCGCAGTCACAGATTTGGAATTTTTAGTTCCCTTTGTCTTCTGGATGTCAAGTGCGTAGAGCGCCGGAATGGGTGACGCGCGTCGCAACAGCAGAGTTGGTTCAGATTCGTCGGCGGGCTTGCCGTCGGGCCTCGCCGGCTTTTTATCGGCCGGGCTGGCCTCCGCCTCGCGTGAACCTCCGTAGCGGCGGCACCGTCGGCAGACTGGCGAGGACGACACCCGGCGTGAGCGCGAGCAATACATGGTTACCGATGCATCCCTGGGCTTGGCTGCTGCCTTGGACAGCGGCGAAACCGACGTGGGCGTTCACCCCGCCGCCAGACTCCGCAGAGCGTGCGGTCGAATTTCCGGACGGTAGTGCCGGAACGGTCCCTGGCGGGCTCGCCTGGGCTGGCGGGGGTACCGATGCGGTGGTCTACGTGCCCCAAGGGTTCGTCCAAGACAAACGAGCGTACCGCCGGTCCCGTGGTCGCTGGCGTCGCATACCGATGCAGCGGTGGTGCACGATTACCTGTACTGGGCGCAGCCCTGTTCGCGCCTGCAGGCCGACAATCTGCTCATGATCGCGATGAAACAGGCCGGCGTGCCGTGGGTTCGGCGTCAACTGGTGTATCGAGGCGTGCGCGCCCAGGGCGCGGCGGTGTGGCGGCGCAACGCCGACGAGCGTGCGATCGGCATGCCGCACATCAATCCCTACCGCCACGCGCCTGACGGGCTGACCTGGCCACAACTGCGCGCGAGGATATTTCACCGAGGGATACGCGACGTGCGCCATGCGGTCCCGGACCGGTTTTGCCGGTACGGCAACCGCCGGGATTTCCCGGGGTTATCCCACTGCTGCCTGCCTTGGGGCAGCCGGTGGCGGCACATCGTCGAGATGAGGCGTCGTTTTCCCCGGGCGAACGTGCCCGATGCGGGATTGGCACCGCGGTGGCGCGCAAGATGCGACATAAAAAAACCGGGACGCCTGCGTGTAGCCGTGCTGTCCCGGTTCCCGCGTGGGTGGAGTCCTGTCAGAGAGTCGCGCTGGCTCTAACAGGCTGCTGAAATACTCGTTGACACCTCCGAAAAAGTTGATCCGCAAGCATAGAAACGCATGCAACCCATTGATTCTTCGTTCGTATGCCCCAGAGTGCGGCGATGAAACGGCGATTTCCGCA